>JAEEJN010000047.1 GCA_016281935.1 Bacillota bacterium
GGTATGGGCGGTGTCAACCCCCAGCAGATGATGGCCCGCGTCCAGAAGATGCAGGCGGATATGGCCAAAGCCCAGGATGAGATCAAGGAAGCCCGGTTCGAGGGAACGGCCGGAGGCGGCATGGTCAAGGTGACTCTCTCCGGTGAGAGGGAACTGGTCGGGATCGAACTCAATCCCGAAGTCGTGGATCCCGAAGATGTGGAGATGCTCCAGGATCTGATCGTCGCGGCATACTCCGAAGCGCTGCGTCAGGCGGAGGAATTCGCTCAGAGCAGAATGAGCAAGGTCACCGGCGGGATGAGCCTGCCGGGCATGTTCTGATGGCCGAGCGTATCGAGGCGCTGGCCAGCCTGATCAACGAACTCAGCAAGCTCCCCGGCATCGGCAGCCGGTCCGCTTCCCGCATGGCTTATTATCTTCTGGATCAGAGGGAAGAGGACGTCAGGACCCTGGCGGAAGCGATCTGGCAGGCCAAAAAGAAGATCCGGATCTGCCCTGTATGCCAGGGGTTCACGGATACGCCCGTCTGCTCGATCTGTGCGAGTGAGAAACGCAGGAGCGACATCATCTGCGTCGTAGCCGAACCTCGTGACGTGGCTGCTCTGGAACGCACCCATGAATTCCAGGGCAAGTATCACGTGCTCCACGGCGTGCTGTCTCCCGGAAGAAATATCGGGGCGGACGATCTGCGCATCCGTGAACTTCTGGCCAGGCTGTCTGACGGCACGGTCAGGGAGGTCATCATCGCGACGAACCCGGATGTGGAGGGCGAGGCGACCGCGCTGTATCTGGCGCGGCTGATCAAGCCGCTCGGGGTCCAGGTCACCCGGATCGCTCACGGGATCCCCGTCGGAGGAGATCTGGAATACACGGATGAGGTCACGCTCGGACAGGCACTCAGCGGAAGAAGACAGATGTAATGTTCCGCACGAAAAAATCAAGGCAGCCGTAAGGCTGCCTTGTTTGATCGGTCGGCTGTTACTGCCTGAGCAGGAAGCGGCCAAGAGGAGATTCCTTGTCCAGAATGAGGGTCTTCTCGTCACCGTTCAGGGAGGCTTTGAGAGCGTCCAGAGCAAGGGTGAATTCGTAGAAATCTTTCTTGTCCTCGGTGTCGTAGGCTGCGGCCAGTCTGCGCATGTACTCCGCTTCGCCTTCGGCTTCCAGAGCCGCGGCCTGCGCTTTCGCGTTGCTGATGAGGATGTTGACTTCCTTGTCCACCTGGTTGCGGATGATGGATGCTTCATACTCACCGTCTGCGGAGTACTTCTCCGCGATCTGCCTGCGTTCGGAGATCATACGGTTGTAAACGGCCTGCTCGTTGGCTTCGGGCAGATCGAAACGCTTGATCTTCACGTCCACGACGTGGATCCCGTATGTTTCCGCCAGATTGGATACCGTCGTCGCGATGCCGTCGTAGATGGTGTTGCGCTCAGAGCCGGAATCCATGTTGATGATATCAGCCTGCGCCAGGGTGCCCATCACGTTCTTCAGGGCGTTGTAGGTCAGGGCATCCAGCCGCTGCTCCGCTACGGGGATGGTGCCGAGGGACTGATAGAAGCGTCTGGGATCATCGATCTTCCAGAGGATGTAGCTGTCGACGGTCATGTTCTGCTTGTCGGAAGTCAGGACCTCGGAAGGATTGATGTCGTAGAGCATGATCGCTTTGGGGAAGATCTTGACCTGGTCGATGAAGGGGACCTTCATATGGAGGCCGGCTTCTCCGGTGGTCTCGATGATCTTTTCGAAGCGGACGAGGCAGACGTACTGGTCTTCCTGGACCGTATAGAAGCTGTTGAAGAGGCAGATGACAAGAAGGAAGATCACAACTGCCAGAATGATTTTGCCTGTAGTTTTAGCCATTTCAGGGTTCCTCCTCCGTCGTAGTCCGGTTCACGGGGATCTTGGGTTCCCCTTCCGAAGTGTCCGTTCCGAGCAGGGATTCCAGAGGCAGAAGCTTCTGCACGCCACCCTGGCTCAGATCGAGATAGAGACGGGTCTCGGGGAGCAGTTCCTTGAGTGCTTCATAGTACATGCGGGTGCGGGTGAGTTCGGGATTGGCCTGGTATTCGGCATACATGGCCTCGAACATCGCGACCTGCTCGATCGCCTCGTTGATACGCTTCTGTTTGAGATACTGGGCATTCTGCACCAGTTTGTCAGATTCTGCCTGCGCAGCAGGGAGTTCCGCGTTCTGGTAGGCGCGGGCTTCGTTGATGACGGTCTCAGCCTGCTGTTTGGCCGTTTCCACGTCCTTGAATGCCTGCGTCACTTCCGCCGTCGGGGGCTCGGAATCCTGGATCTTCACGTCGATCAGCATGAGGCCGATGTCATATTCTTCCAGGACCTCCATGATCATCTCTTTGACCTGCATCTGGATCGCTTCCTTGCCGTCCGTCAGGACACTGTCCACGGCGGAAGAGCCGACCACGTTGCGGATCTGGCTCTGCACGAGGTTGCGAAGGACGAGCTCGGGACTGTAGGAACCGTACAGATACCGTACAGGATCGGAGATCTTGTACTCGATGAAGAAGTCCACGTTGACGATGTTGTAGTCGCCCGTGATCA
>JAEEJN010000048.1 GCA_016281935.1 Bacillota bacterium
ACTGCGCCAGGTTTTCCAAGAAAAGATCGCTGAAGAAGAAGAGGAACTGGATAACCCGGATCTGTTCTCCATAGAATTCCTGGTAGTTGCAGACGGCTGCAGCGACGGTGATCATTCTGCAAAGTTCCGTCTGCAGGATGTCCATATCCCGATTCCATATTTTCAGCCTGGGGTCGATTTTGACAGGTTCATGCTGACGACTCCTCTCGTCACCAAACTGGAATTCGGGGAAGCTGCTCCTGAGATCACGTCAGCGAGTTGTGAGGCTTTCGCGGTGATCGCGACAACGTGCAACGGCGATCAGTATGAGCAGTATGAGTCCCTGTTCCCGGCGACTGCCGATGATGAAAACTGGAGCATGTTTTTCTACGACAGGAACATGCATAATGCGTCGGAACACTTCCAAGAGTTCTTCGGAGATGCGTGGAACGAGTTCGATTACGGCCCGGCAAACTATGCCCATGAACACGGCGGTCGCGGGCCGGAGAAATTCATATACGGCCTCGCCGCCAACAAACTGATACTACAGGGCGCGGATCTTTCAGGTATCTCCGTCTGTCTTGCCGATTTCATCAACGACGAGAACGAGGAGTATTTCAGCAGCCTGCTCGATCTGTCCAGTGAAGAGAGCCGCGGGTATTACACCGAGGAAGAACTGGAATCGATGTCTGATGATGAGTGGGAGGAATGGCAGTCATCCCGTGTAGAGTATTGGCTCAACGGAACAGTGATATGCGAATTCACCGCAACCTTCTCAGACGGTTTCGTATACAGGGCGACGAAGTCCCTGTTCGGAGATGGGATCGAAGGCGACGGATTCCACGTGGTCGATGAGACCTACGTACCGTACGAGGCCATTCTCCACAGTGCAGCCGCCGTGTTCGATGGACAGGTCCGCCTCAAGTACTATTACACCTTGCCGGACGCCCTGGTGGAGGAGGAAGGCTCGGCCATCGTCTTCTATAAGGATGGCATGGAAGTCAGGCGCACGCCTCTGAATGAGGGGCTGTACATCGACGAGGGTGAATACGAAGGCCGGACTGCCTTCTACTATGACGTCGTGCCGTCAGAGATCCGTATCCCCGTCGTCAACAAGATCCTCGACGGAAACGGGAATCCCGTAACTGTAAAGTCCGAAAGCGGAACGGACTATACGGATGGATTTGAATATTCCGTACAGACCTATGCGGAACATATACAGCAAAACAGTTCGAATGAGGCCATGAGAGATCTTGCCAAAGCACTGGAGGATTACGGAACGGCCGCTGCACTGTACTTCAATAGCGGGGATACCTCCGGCCTTACTGTAGGTTCGGCAGTCACGGCCGTTACAGCAGAGGATCTGCATCCGTATGCGCTCAGTACGGCCGGAACCAGGCCGGTGGGATTCACAGGCTGCTCCATCTCCGTCATGTTCGAATCTGACAACAGCCTGCGCATCTACTTTAAGTTTGATGGCTCGAAGAGTCCGGATCAGTATACGTACCTGGTGGATGGCAATACTGCAGTTCTTTCCGAGCGCAGCGATGGTGCGCTGTATCTGACCGTGCGGAACATTCCGGCTGCCCAGTTGGGAGATATGCATACCTTCACGATCTCGGATGGTACAGATACCTATACCGTGACTGCAAGCGTCCTGTCCTATGCCCTGACTTCCATACAGAATGGTTCGGAAGCGCGTCAGAACCTGGGCAAAGCGCTGTACCTGTATTATCTGGCGGCATATGACTACTTCGGAAACTGACAAGATAGGGAAAGGGGAGATCCATGATGAAAGAAATATATGAAGAGCTTGATATGGAGATCATAGTCTTCGAGTCTGAAGACGTCATCACTACGTCCGGAGATCCGTATGAAGGAGAAGATGATCCGATTCCGTGACCGGAACCACGGACAGTGATCCGGCAGGCAGAAAAGACCGTCTGCCGGCTATACAGGAGGAAAACAGATGACGAAACGGCTGTTGTCGTTCACGCTGGTCCTTGTACTCATCCTGACGCTGTGCGGCTGCAGGAAAAAGATCCTTCCGGATCTGACGCTGCAGACAGCGCCTGAAGCGACCCCGCAGATGACGGAGATCCCGGAACCTCCGGCGGAGACCGCAGTGCCTGAACAGGAAGATACTTACGAGATCCCCGATGTGACCGCCGCGCCGGAGATCACTCAAGCACCGGCGGAAGAAAAACCGGCGGATACGCCTGCGCGGACCGATGCTCCCGTACAGACAAAAGCACCCGCGCAGACTGCAGCGCCTGCTCATACGAAGACGCCCAAACAGACGAATACGCCGGCTGTGACAGTGACACCTCAGCCAACGGCTACGCCATCTGTGACGCCAGCGCGTACAGAGGTACCTGAGCAGACCGTAAAACCCGCGGTGACTGCGACCTCGGCGCTTACACCCGCGCCTTCAGCGTCACCCTCAGGCTATGACCCCAACGAGGGAGAACTGGATCCCATCCCGTAAGGACCGATAAAGGTTCCCCGAAAACAGGAAATCATAGACAAAAAGGCTCCCGCGGCCTGCCGATACCGGCATGACCGCGGGAGTCCTTTCTGTTTTGAGATCCGCCCATCCGTCTCAGGCTTTGGGCGGTCTTATGTCGATCACGACGAGCTCCGGCCGGTTGTACCAGCGGGGGATCCTTGTGGATTCCCGGGCCAGGCCCCGGCTGACGATCATCACGGAGCCGTTGGCAAGATCATAGCGTCCGCTCGCATACCTGGGGAACAGCCCCTGATCCGGTGCGATCAGACCGTTCAGGATCCCCGGGATCCGGAACTGTCCTCCGTGGGCGTGACCGGCCAGCACCAGATCGAAGCCGTACCCCGCGTAGAGGTCCGCCAGTTCCGGCCTGTGGGTAAGGAGAATGGAGTACGAACTGTCCTTCGCCTGTGCGGCTGCGCGTGCGGAAAGGATGAGCCGCCGCTTTGGGAATGCGTCACGGAAGACACGCTCCCGCGAGTATACCGTTTCCTTGATCCATTATATAGAGCAGTCGAGAAGCTCGG
>JAEEJN010000049.1 GCA_016281935.1 Bacillota bacterium
ATGGGACCAGGATCCATGCATCTGCTTCCTATAAAGCACTCCGGCTTTTGGAACGGCAGAATACAAGATTAACGGAAAGGAGGAAGGCGTCTCCTCTCATGACTGAAGTCACAAGTGTCCGACGCCGAAACTCATGAAAAACAAGAGGATCACAAGCTGTTTCCTGCTCGCGGCATTTGTCCTGTCGCTCTTTTTCGGATGGATCCCTTCCGGGATCTCCGCATATGCGGAACCGGAAACCATCACCGTTGAAGGTGGCGGAGAAACTGTCGTGACGGAAGAGGGCGGAGCGGACAACGACGCGCTGTTCGCGGGCTACTTCCAACAGCTGCTGTTCAGCGCCTCGAGAAGGGGGAATCCCGTATACGGGAACGATGTCCTGACGGGCCTCGACGCGGCTTATTATTCCGTGCTCCGCGGATATATCTCAGAGACGGCCGCAGGTACGCGGGCATCCACCGAATATACCGTGACGCTGGATCAGCTCGGCCTTCCCACCGGCGGCTGGAGCGCCGCGGAACTCGGCGTGGACACGGTCGTAGTGGACGGAAATATCACCCAGGAAGCGGTGGACGCTCTCGGGACCATGGTGGGCTGCAATCTGAGAGCGGTCAACAGCGCGCTCCTTGCGGACTGCCCGTACGATCTGTACTGGTTTGACAAAACGGCAGGTACAAGCGGTCCTGCTTATAGAATAACCGGCTCCTACGACGCAGAACTGGGAGATTTCCGTATAGGCGTCGAAAACGAAACCGTCACTTTCCGGTTCCCGGTCGCCCAGGGCTATTCCGCAGGCGAGTACCTCGTCGACACGACGGCGGCGCAGGCCGCGCAGACCGCGGCTTCCAACGCTCAGGCGATCGTGAACGAGTTCGCCGCCCTGGACGACGATTCCAAACTGGAGGCCTACAAGGACCGGATCTGCGATCTCACCGCGTACAACTCCTCCGCGGCGGGCGACGACAGCACGCCCTACGGCGATCCCTGGCAGGTGATCTGGGTCTTCGACGGGGACGATACGACCGACGTCGTATGCGAAGGCTATTCGAAGGCCTTCAAGTATCTGTGCGACATGAGCACGTTCGAAGGTGCGGTGTCCTGCATCCTCGTCAGCGGGACGATGGACGGCGGCACCGGGGCGGGAGCCCATATGTGGAACGTCGTCAATCCCTCCAACGGCATCAACTATCTGGTGGACGTGACCAACTGCGATTCCGGCACGATCGGCTATCCCGATCAGCTGTTCATGGCCACGCCCGTTTCCGGAAGCGTGGACGAAGGCTACACCTTCGACTGCGGCATATCCTACTCTTATGGAGACAGGACCCGCGAGACTTTCCCGGACGAGGCGCTGGCGATCGGGGAGATGAACGGGGAAGTCCCCTTCGAGTATGAGATCTATCAGGAAGCCGTGACCATCACGGGTTATACCGGCACGGACGGCCACATCGTGATCCCTTCGGAGATCGAAGGTTATCCTGTAACGGAGATCTTTGAACTGACCTGTCAGAACAGCATCGAGGGTCCGATCACCGTCGTGATCCCCGACAGCGTGACCGTCATGCCTCAATATCTGTTCAACAGCTGGGATCAGCTGGTTTCCGCCGAGATCTACGCGGATATAGAGACTCTTCCCGACGGGACCTTTGACTGTTGCGGCAATCTGACGACTGTCGTGCTTTCCGACAGCATCAGGACGATCGGAGAATGGGCGTTCGCCGGATGCGCCGGCCTGGAATCTGTGCAGCTGCCCGAAAGCCTGGAGACAATCGGAAGAGGAGCGTTCTCTGAATGCGGCCTGACTTCTTTCGAAGTGCCCTCCGGCGTCACAAGCATCGGAGAAGATGCTTTCCGAAGGTGCAGCGATCTTTCTTCCGTGATCCTGCCTTCCGGCCTGACGGAGATCAAAGAATCCGTGTTCACCGAATGCACGAGCCTGACATCGATCGAGATCCCCTACGGTGTGACGAGCATCGGTCAAAGCGCGTTCAACGTGTGCGGCCTGACGTCCGTCGTGATCCCGTCCAGTGTCACGGCCATCGGCCAATGGGCGTTCGCGAACAACTACGGCCTGACGTCTGTCCTGATTCCGTCCGGAGTCACGACCATCGGTCAGGGGGCATTCTCTGGATGCGGGAATCTGACTTCTGTCGTGATCCCCGCCGGTGTCACGAGCATCGGAAGCAATGTGTTCGGGGAAGCATACTCGCTGACGGAAGTCTATTATTTCGGGACCGAATCCGAATGGGAGGCATTCGGGGTCGATACGGAAAACAATACGCTGAGCGATGCGCTCCATACGCTCGAACATATAGAGGCAAGGCAGTCGAACGACTGCGGAGACAGTTACCTCGATCATTATCACTGCACGATCTGCGACGCCCGGTATCTGATCGAGAACGGGTGGCCGGTGCAGGTCTCCGAAGAGACCGTCGTGTTCCCCTCCGGGCAGGCACATACTCCGACTGAAGCCTGGTCCTGCGATGAGAACAGCCACTGGCATGCGTGCGCAGTCTGCGGAGATCCGGTCGATCCGACGGACCACGTCTATGACGGCCCCTGCGATGCCGATTGCAACGTGTGCGGATACGTGCGCCAGGCGCCTCATGAGATGGAAACGGTACAGACCGAGACAAGTCACTATTCCAGATGCTGTCTCTGCGGACAGGAAACGGATCCGGAAGAGCACCTGTACAGTACGGCTTGCGACGAATTCTGCGATGTGTGCGGATACTGGCGCGAAGTCACGCACAGCTATTCTACGGTCTGGTCACATGACGGAACGCATCACTGGCATGAGTGCACCGAGTGCGGAGAACGGACGGACTGGGGGATCCATACGGGAGAAGAACCGAGCGGAGAAGATCCCTGGGTGTGTGAAGTCTGCGGCGCCGAATATGACGGCCCCATTTCTCCTTTCACGTACTCGTTCGAGGATGACGGTTCCGCTTTTATCTCAGGTTATGAAGGTTCGGATCCGGAGATCGCGCTTCCTGCCGAGATCGACGGCTACCAGATGACCGGCATCGGAGGCGGCGCGTTTTCCGGCAATACGATCCTGACGTCTGTGGTCATCCCCGACGGCTACGCTTTTATCGAAGCGAACGCGTTCAGCAACTGCAGCAGCCTGGTTTCCGTCGAACTGCCCGACAGTCTCGAAACGATCGGGTATGCCGCTTTCTCTGACTGCAGCAGTCTGACTTCTGTCGAGATCCCTGACGGAGTGACATCCATCGGCAGCTATGCATTCGATTTCTGCTCCGCCCTGATCTCCGTTGAGATCCCTGACAGTGTGACCGCTATCGGAGAAGGCGCATTCCGGAATTGCAGCAGTCTGACGTCCATAGTCCTCCCGAACGGCATTACGGTAATTGAAGATATTACTTTCCAGAACAGCGGACTGACTTCCGTCACGATCCCCGCCGGGGTCTCGAGCATCGGTCAGGCGGCGTTCATGGAATGCGTGAACCTGACATCCGTCAGGATCCCCGACGGCGTCCAAACCATCAGCGGCAACCTGTTTATGGGCTGCAGCAGTCTGACTTCCGTCGTGATTCCCGCGAGCGTCACGACCATCGAGCATGAAGCTTTCTTCGTCAACGGCGATCTTACGGCCTATTATCTCGGAGGTGAGCAGGATTGGGCTGCGGTTTCGGTGGGTACCTGGAACGATTCGCTGCTCAATGCTGAACTTCATACGCTTGAGTTTGTCGAAGCGAGCGAACCGAACGGCTGCATGGACGGCCATATCGAACACTATTACTGCGCCTCCCATGAAGAATACTTCATTCTGCAGAACGGGTGGCCGACGGAAGTGTCCGAGGAAGACGTCCTGATCTCCTCCGGACTGGATCATACCCCGGCAGAAGAATGGGCGTTCGACGACGAAGGACACTGGCATGCGTGCACCGTGTGCGGAGGCAGGGTCGATTTCGCTCCCCATACGGGAGGCACGGCGACACAGACGTCCCGCGCCGTATGCGAAATCTGCGGAGCTGAATACGGCGAACTGGCGGAACCTCTGTTCCGGTATCGGGAACTGGAGGACGGAACGATCGAGATCACCGGCTACAACGGCTCAGACACGGATCTCATGATCCCCGCCCAGATCGACGGATATACGGTTAAGGGCATCGGTGAGAACGTGTTCCAGTTCAATGAGACGCTGCGGACCGTGACGATATGCAACGGCATCGAGTATATCGGAAACAATGCTTTTGCCGTATGCTCCTGCCTGACTTCCGTGACGATGCCCGACAGCATGCAGACCATTGCGGACTACGCGTTCCTCAGCTGCGGGAGCCTCACGTCCATCGATCTGCCCGACGGCCTGATGGGCATCGGAGAGGGTGCGTTTTATCAGTGCAACAGCCTGACTTCCGTCGTGATACCGGACAGTGTAACCAGCCTGGGCAGCAATGCTTTCTCGGACTGCGTAAACCTTACCTCCATCGTGCTCCCATCCGGACTGACGGAAGTCCCCGATGACCTCCTGTTCGAGTGCGGGGCGATCACATCTGTCGTGATCCCCGAGACGGTAACGTCCATCGGATACCGCGCTTTCGCGCAGACCGGCCTGACATCCGTCACGATCCCCTCCGCGGTGACCGAGGTCGGAGACTGTTCATTCGCCTTCTGCAGCGCGCTGACGGAGATCACCTTCCTCGGAAACGCTCCCGCTTTCGACGGCGGCGAAGCGTTCAAGAACGTAACGGCCGTCGCTTTCTATCCCGGCAACGACGCGACCTGGACCGAAGCCGTCCGCCAGAACTACGGCGGCAGCATCACCTGGACCGCTTCCGGCAATAAGCCTGTATTCACTGAGCAGCTTTCCGATGCGGCTGCGAATGCCGGCGAAACCATCATGCTCGTTGCGGAAGCATCCGACGCCCTGAGTTATCAGTGGCAGTACAGTACGGACAACGGTGAGACCTGGACAGACTGCGGAGACGGTACCAACGGACTCGTCATCACCGCAGATGTCACCATGAACGGAAGACTATACCGCTGCATCGCGTCCAACAACGTCGGAAGCACGACCTCCAACAGCGCGCTCCTGACAGTGACCGATCCCTCATTCGTGTATCGGGAACTGGATGACGGTACGCTCGAGATCACCGGTTATACCGGCACGGACACGGTCATCACGATACCCGCCCGGATCGACGGGAAGAACGTGACGAAGATCGGAACCCGCGCCTTTATCAGCAAAACGCAGCTGACTTCGGTCACGATCCCCGAGGGCGTGACGGCGATTGGCGACCAGGCCTTCCTCTCATGCAGCGGACTGACCACACTCGTCATCCCGAGCAGCGTGAGGACGTTAGGAAACAATTCTTTCTCGTATTGCACCTCCCTGACTGCCCTTACGATCCCCGACGGCGTGACAGCCATACCCAACTCCATGGCTCAGGGCTGCACGGCTCTGACATCGCTCGTGATCCCGGACAGCGTAAAGACCATCGGCGAATACGCCTTCTCCGGATGCGGCATGACTTCTCTCGTTCTGCAGAACGGAGTGGAGAGCATAGGGACGTGCGCGTTCAGCAACTGCAAGGGCCTGAATTCTCTCACGTTCCCTGCCAGCCTGACCACGATCGGCGGCGGCGCGTTCAACGGATGCAGCGGACTGACCGACGTCTCGTTCCATGACGGCCTGCTGACCATAGAAAACGGCGCCTTTACGAGCTGCAGCAGCCTGTCTTCCCTTGTGATCCCGGCATCTGTCGGTACGCTGAAGGACGGGGCGTTCGCATACTGCTCTTCGCTGCAGAGCGTGACCTTCAGCGGTTCCGCGCCTGCCTTCGGCGGCAGCCATGTGTTCGACAGCGTGACTGCGACAGCCTCCTATCCCGGCAACGACGCGACCTGGACTGAAGCCGTCCGCCAGAATTACGGCGGCAGCATCACCTGGACAGCTTACGGCAGCAAGCCCGTAATCACCGAGCAGCCTGCCGACGCGGCTGTGGACGCCGGCGAGATCATGCTGTTCGTGGTGAACGCGTCCGACGCCCTGAGCTATCAGTGGCAGTACAGTGCGGACGGCGGCGAGACCTGGACGGACTGCGGAGAGGATGCGAATACACTCAGCTTCACCGCAGAACTCTCCATGAACGAAAGGCTGTACCGCTGCATCGTGTCCAACTATGTCGGCAGCACGACATCCGACAGCGCGTTCCTGAGGGTGGTCGGTACCGTCTCCGCGCCTGAGATCACAGGGCATCCGGCGGATAAGGCGGTCGTCAGCGGGAGAAGCGTGACGTTCAGTATCACCGCGACAGGCGATGAGCTGACCTATCAGTGGCAGTACAGCAAAGACAACGGCGTGAACTGGCTCAGTCTCACTGCGGACGGATCTGACACTGCGGTTTATACCTTCACGGCCAGGACGTCGATGAACGGCGAACTGTACCGCTGCAAAGTGAGCAACAGCGCCGGATCCGTGACTTCCGACAGCGCGAAACTGACGGTCATCGGCTTCACGAAGCAGCCCGCGAACAGGACGGCGGCGGATGGTACGCAGGTCACGTTCTCGGTCACTGCGAACGATCCCGATCTGACCTACCGCTGGCAGTACAGTGATGATGGTTCGACCTGGACCGACTGCAGTGCAGACGGTTCCGACACGGCGTCCTTCAGCTTCACTGCGGAGACGTCGATGGACGGCCGGCTGTTCCGCTGCCGGGTCATCCACGGCGCAAGCGGCCTGAACCTGGCCTCCGCCAGCGCTACCCTTACGGTCGTCGGCTTTACGGCACAGTCTGCCGACCTGACGGTCAGCGCGGGAACTGAGATCGCATTCGAGGTAGAAGCGACCGGATCTCCTGAATTCCAGTGGCAGTACAGCAAGGACAACGGTGAGACCTGGACCAACTGTCAGTCGGGTGCATACAACACGAAGTCCTTCGGATTCAAGGCGACGGCATCGATGAACGGCAGACTCTACCGCTGCGTCATCTCCAAGGGAAGCATCTCGATCGCGTCTGAACCCGCGAAGCTGACGGTCATATCCAAACCGGCGATCACGGAACAGCCTGCCGCTCAGACAGTCGTCAGCGGCAAGAATGCCGTATTCACCGTGACTGCGACGGGCACCGATCCGGCCTACCAGTGGCAGTACAGCAAAGACGACGGCGCGACCTGGACCAACTGCAGTTCGACCGGCAGCAACACGAAGTCCTTCTCCTTCAATGCGTCGACATCGATGAACGGCAGACTGTACCGCTGCAAAGTGAGCAACAGCGCCGGATCCGTGACTTCCGACAGCGCGAAGCTGACAGTCACCTCCGGCTCGACGACGAAGCCGGCGATCACGACGCAGCCTGCGAACAAAACAGTGACGGCCGGCAAGAATGTGACATTCACCGTGGCGGCGACGGGTACCGGCCTGACATACCAGTGGCAATACAGCAAAGACGGCGGCACGACCTGGACCAACTGCAAGTCGGGTGCCTACAACACGGATACCTTCTCCTTCGACGCGACGGCATCGATGAACGGCAGACTGTACCGCTGCAAGGTCACGAACAGTGCCGGATCCGTGACGTCCAGCAGCGCGAAGCTGACGGTATCCTCCGGAACGGTGACGAAGCCGACGATCACGACGCAGCCGGCGAACAAATCTGTGACGGCCGGCAAGAATGTGACATTCACTGTGGCGGCGACCGGCGGCGACCTGACCTACCAGTGGCAGTACAGCAAAGACAACGGCGCGACCTGGACCAACTGCAAGTCGGGTGCCTACAACACGGATACCTTCTCCTTCGACGCGACGGCATCGATGAACGGCAGGCTGTACCGCTGCAAGGTGAGCAACAGCGCCGGATCCGTGACTTCAAACAGCGCGAAGCTGACGGTCTCCTC
>JAEEJN010000050.1 GCA_016281935.1 Bacillota bacterium
CGGCAGATATATTCCAGAAGGAGCATGCCTCCCCAGGACTGTCCGAGAATAAAGAGTTCTTTCAGTCCGAGTGCTTCCCGGATGGTTTTCAGCTCGCCCATCCACGTATCCATGCGCCAGAGTTCCGGACGCTTCTCTACATAAGAACGCCCGCAGCCGATCTGGTCATAGGAAATAATCCTGCGTCCGGTATCCTCCGCCAGACGATCCAGTACCTCGAAATAATTATGGGTCGATCCCGGTCCTCCATGAAGCAGAAGCAGCGGAATCAACCGGCTGTTCGGATCGCCAGCTTCACGCCAGTAGGTTTCATGTTCCAGGTATGGGATATATCCTTCGCGAATCATGCGGTATCCTCCCTTCTTGTTTTTCAGTATATCATACTCATGGGAAAACGGGGAAACCCCATTTTCATCCGCATTGAAAAAGGCTTGCGTGCCGATTATAATGGAACAAAAGAAACAGGGCAGGCTTGAAAAGGCAGAAAACCAGCCGAATCCAAGGGCTGTCCGGCAGGAGCTGTGCCATGGATATTCTGACAAAACTCAACAGTCCCTTCCTCTATCTCATCTGCGGCAGCATCATTCTGTTTGCAGCCGTCATCTGTGTCATTTTCGCCGTACGTGCCTTCAAAACCGGAAAGGAAATGGGCATCGATCCCGGAAAAATGAAGCGGGTGATCACCGCAAGCGCTACTTTTGCCGTCCTCCCCAGTGTCGGCATCCTGCTGGGCGTCATCGCTCTGTCCGGCAGCCTGGGCACTCCCTGGCCATGGCTGAGGCTCTCCGTCATCGGTGCCCTGCATTACGAAACACAGGTAGCAGAAGCCGCTGCGGAAGCAGCAGGCATCGGAGGTCTCTCCATCTCCAATATGACGGCCGAAGCTTTCTCCACGATCGCGTTGCTCATGAGCTTCTGCATCATGTGGGGAATGGTACTCGTAACCTTCAACGGGAAGGCCTATTCTTCCCGCCTTATGGCACCGAAGACCCAGACCAAATCCGATAAAAAAGGCAAACTCGACCTCATGGCTTTCGGAGACCCCGCAATGACGGCAATGTTCATCGGCCTTGTCTCTGCTTATATCGCAAGTTATATCGGTACGATCGTTTCCGGAAACGGTCTCTTCACGTTTACCGGGAGCTGGATCCCTCTGGCTGTTTCGGCCGTAGCGGCGCTTGCCATGGCAGGATTCACCTGGATCCGTGAACACCGCAAAGCGGAATGGATCGACAGCTTCTCCATAGCAGGCAGCATGCTGATCGCCATGGCAGCAGCCGTACTCTTCGGACGGTTGGGATAAGGAGGAAGAAATGGAAACGCGTACTTCTCTCTATGAAAGATATCTTGACGGGACGCATCGTCTGGGCAGGGCCTTCACCTCCTGTATGCTGATTCTCCTTCTTGGTGCTCCCTTCGTGATCGGTTCCTATCTGGGCTCTCTGCCTAACCTCGGCGCTGCCGCAAAGGCATTTCTTTCCATAGGCATCGTCTATCTCATCTCCTGCATCGTGGAGTACCTGATTTACGTTCCCATGCTCGGAGCCGGCGGAAGCTATCTCGCTTTCATCACGGGGAACCTCATCAACATGAAGATCCCCTGTGCGATGAATGCAAGGGATATTGTCGGAGTCAAAAGCGGTACTCCTGAGAATGAGATCGTTTCGACTCTTTCGATCGCGACCTCTTCACTCGTCACGATCCTGATCCTCGCGGCCGGTGTCGTCCTGATCATCCCTCTACAGCCCGTTCTCCAGTCTCCCATCCTGCAGCCCGCATTCGACAACGTGGTACCCGCGCTCTTCGGAGCCATGGCCTGCAAATACTACCGCATGAACCCCAGGATCTCCTTCATCGTTCTGGCCTTCATGTCACTCCTTTTCATTCTGGTTCCCTCACTCATCGCATCCACCAGCATGATGATCATTCCCAGCGGAGCTCTCGCGATCTTCCTCGCCTATCTGGGTTTCCGCAAACAGCAACAATCCTAGGAGGCTTTCCATGACAGCCGTCTATATCCTTCTTGGTCTGATCGCACTTGCGGTCCTCCTTTGCCTAGTAGCGCTTGTGAGAACACTTCTGAACCCCGCACGATCATCTCCCTGGCAGCCGGGAAAAGATCCCGAAAGGGAGAAGGCCTATGCGGAAAAACTGTCCCGTATGATCCGTTATGAGACCGTATCCTATAAGGGACAGATCCAGAGAGAAAAGTTCCTCGGGTTCCACAAAGTCCTGGATGAACTCTTTCCTCTTGTACATGAGCATCTGGAGAAAACGGAAATCGACGGAAGCCTGCTCTACCGCTGGAAAGGTCTTCGTTCCGACAGACCTATCGTGCTCATGGGGCACCAGGATGTGGTCCCGGCAGAAGGCGAATGGAAACACGATCCCTTCTCCGGAGATATCGAGGACGGAAAAGTCTGGGGACGAGGGAGCGCTGACACGAAATGCTCAGTCATGGCTTTCTTCCAGGCTGTGGAAGAACTCCTCGCCGAAGGATATGTACCTGAACAGGATGTCTATCTCTCTTCATCCAATACGGAAGAGATAGGAGAAGAAGGCTGCCCCAAGACTGTCCGTTATCTGGAAGAACGCGGCGTCCATCCGTTTATCGTGAATGACGAAGGCGGCTCGATCGTCACGGAGCCCATGAAAGGGATCCTCGGCAATTATGCCATGATAGGCGTACTGGAAAAAGGTCAGGGCAATCTCCAGATCGTAGCCCGATCCAACGGAGGGCACTCCAGTTATCCTCCCAAGAACTCACCGATCGTAAGGCTGTCGCGGTTCGTATCCGACATCGACAGGCACTATCCCATGCGTTCCCGCATGAATCGTCAGGCACGGGAGATGTTCGAGCATATGGCGCCTTTCGGTCCCTTCTGGATGCGTCTCCTCTTCGGGAACCTCTGGCTTTTCCAGCCCCTGCTCACCATCCTCATGCCTTCAATCTCTCCCCAGGCTGCCGCATTGCTCCGTACAACGGTAGCACCGACCATGCAGAGCGGATCCGACGGCTGCAATGTGCTCCCCCAGGAAGCGACACTGACCTTGAATCTGCGCTATATCCCCCACCAGGATATGGAAGAAAGCAATGCAATCATCCGTGCCCTCGCAGACAAATACGGGCTGGAGGTACGAGAACTGGACGCATATCCTTCCTGTGAACCTGTAGACAGCTCCAGCGACGCCTTCCGTCTTGTGGAATCCGTGATCGGGGAAGTGTTTCCCGGTCTGCCCTGCATCCCCTATGTAATGACGGGCGGAACAGATGCCCGTCATTATCAGCGCATCTGCGATGCCTGCATACGCTTCTCGCCCGTGGTCTACGGTCCGGATCAGATGAAAGGAATGCACGGGCTGAACGAATACCTGGATACATGCAGCCTCCCCGGTGCAGTGGATTACTACAAAACACTCATCCGACGAAACCGCTGACCGCAGCTATTGCTTTTCAAACATCTCTCTGAAAGGAGTCTTCATGATCTACGCGGTGTCCGATCTGCACGGATATCCCTTGGACCGTTTCCTACGTCTTTTGGACAATGCCGGTTTTGGTGCGGACGATTATCTGTTCGTGCTTGGGGATGTCATCGACCGCAATGGAGACGGCGGCATCGAAATGCTTCGCTGGCTCATGATCCAGCCGAACGTGCAGATGCTTCTGGGGAACCACGAAGGGATGCTCCTGGCCTGCTCTTTTCTCTTCAGGACCATAACGGAAGAAAGCATACAGGATCTGGATGACCTTCAGCTTCGGTCTCTCTCGCATTGGATGCGGAACGGTGCGAAACCCACGATCGAATCCCTTCAGGCTCTGGGCCGGAAAGATCCTGAAGCGCAGGCGGACATCCTGGATTATCTCAGGGATCTTCCCCTGTATGAAAGCGTAAGTACCGGTAATAAAGACTATCTTCTAGTCCATGCAGGACTCGGGGGATTCAGAAAAGACAGGCCGTTATCCTCATATGCTGCTGATGAACTGATATGGCACAGGCCGTCTCCTGACGAGGAGTATTACGATGATATCCTTACGATCCTCGGTCATACACCGACCCGTTATTATGGAACTGATGGCGAGATCTTCTGCACAAGGACCTGGATCGACATCGATGCAGGCGCAAGCTATGGAAACCCTCCCATCCTGCTGAGGCTGGACGATCTTCAATCTTTCAGAGCGCCTTTCTGAAAACACGCTCCGGAGTTCATTATCGAACAGCAGTTTTGACTCTTGCAATTCTGGCTGAAACCATATATAATTGCAATTGAATGGAATGTATTCTTGCATTTTCTTTATTAGATATATGATTAGATATACAACTAGTAAAGGAGGATCACCATCTTGATCAAACGCAGAGTCACGATCGAATCCGGTGAGCTCCAGGGCATCTTCGGCTATGATCCCCGGATCACCGTGTTCAAGGGCGTTCCCTATGCCAAGCCGCCTGTAGGCGAGCTTCGCTGGAGAGCTCCCCAACCCGTAGAGCCCTGGGAAGGCGTACGCCTGGCCGCTGAATACGGTCCCATGTCCGTACAGAACGTGCCCGGTCTGGATCCCAACGAGTTCTGGACGAAGGAGCTGCACCCCGCCGGCCCCGAATTCGAAATGAGCGAAGATTGTCTTTATCTGAACATCTTCACTCCCGCCAAGAACGATGACGAAAAACTGCCTGTCCTTTTCTACATCCACGGAGGCGGATACCAGGGCGGATATCCCTATGAAATCGAATTCGACTGGGAGCACATGGCCCGTAAGGGAATCGTTGTAGTAACTGTACAGTATCGTTTGGGTCTGCTGGGATTCCTGGCTCATCCGATGCTCTCTGCGGAACATCCTGAAGAACCCAAAGGCAATTACGGTCTGCTCGACCAGGCGGCGGCGATCGCATGGACAAAGCGCAATATCGCGGCGTTCGGCGGCGATCCCGAAAAAATCACGATTGCGGGACAGTCTGCCGGAGCAGGCTCTGTTCAGGCTCAGCTTTCCTCTTCATATAACCGAGGGCTCATTTCAGGAGCCATCATACAAAGCGGAATCACGGCATCTCTGAAGGAAGACCCGGATCCCTGGTCTCCTGTACCGCTGTCGGAAGCAGAGGAAATCGGTGAAGCATTTTTCAACAATGCCGGGATCCACAGTCTGGAAGAAGCCCGTGCCATCCCTGCCAAAGAGATCCACGCACTCTTTGGACGAGTCATGCCCCGGGGCATGTACTTCCGTCCTGTAATCGACGGCCGTTTCCTTACGGAAACATCTTATTCCGCTCTTGTCCATGACCGTTGGGGTGATCTGCCCGTTCTGGCCGGATTCAACAAGGGAGAAGCCCGCGGTTTCAATCGGCATATGACCGGTTTCCCGGAAACCATTGCAGCACTGGACATCTATGCCGATAAATATGGCGACTGCAAACCCGAGTTTCTGAACGCAGCAGCATGCAGTTCTGATGAAGATGTGAAAGCTCTGTTTGCTTCCGACGCGTTCCTTTTCTTCGCACTCTCTCTTCGGATATCTGCCCTGCAAAGAGCACGGCTCGGTCATAAAACCTATACATATCTGTTCGACTGTGAGATTCCCGGTGACGACCGTGGATCCTTCCATGGCGCTGAACTGGCATTTGCCTATGATGCATTGGCGCGCACCTGGAGGCCTTTCACCGGAAAATCCTATGATATGGCTCGAATCATCAGTTCCTACTGGGTCAATTTCGTCAAGACCGGTGATCCGAACGGATTGTCCGTGTTCGGTGAGAAACTGCCCGCATGGACCCCTTACAGTGAGGAATCGCCCGCAGAGATGCACTTTACCGACAAAGCGGAGACCGTGGAAGCAGTTCCCGACAAAATGACCGTATTCCGTCTGGAGCATTCTCTTTGACGGATCCCAATATACACAAGGAGGAAACAATGGAAAAGCGTAAAGTCACGATCGAATCCGGTGAGCTCCAGGGTATCTTCGGTTATGATCCCCGGATCACCGTATTCAAAGGCGTTCCCTATGCCAAGCCGCCTGTAGGCGAGCTTCGCTGGAGAGCTCCTCAGCCCGTAGAACCCTGGGAAGGCGTACGCCTGGCTGCTGAATACGGACCCATGTCCGTACAGAACGTACCTGGTCTGGATCCCAACGAGTTCTGGACAAAGGAGCTGCATCCCGCCGGTCCCGAATTCGAAATGAGCGAAGACTGTCTCTATCTGAATGTCTTCACCCCGGCCAAAAAAGGCGACGAGAAGCTGCCTGTACTGGTCTACATCCACGGCGGCGGTCTTATGGGCGGCTATCCCTATGAGATCGAATTCGACTGGGAGCATATGGCCCGCAAAGGCATCGTCGTCGTAACGGTGGCTTATCGTCTGGGTCTTCTTGGTTTCCTGTCCCATCCCTGGCTCTCCGCCGAAGCCCCGGACGATCCTAAGGGAAGCTATGGGTACCTGGATCAGCTGGCAGCAATCAAGTGGACGAAGCGCAATATCGCGGCATTCGGCGGCGATCCCGAGAAGATTACGATTGCAGGGCAGTCTGCCGGTGCCGGTTCAGTCATGACACAGCTCTCTTCCCCCATGGCCAAAGGTCTCTTCCGGGCCGCCATCGTGCAGAGCGGCATCATCATGCCCTTCAAGGATATTGCAGGGCGTGCCCGCAATTCCACCGTGGAGGCAGCGGAAAAGGCCGGTGCCGAGTTCTTTGAAAAAGCCGGCTTCAAGAGTCTTGAGGAAGCGCGCGCTTTCCCTGCCTGGGAACTGCATCAGCTGGGACGCAAACTTGGTGTGCGCTGCTCCCCGCCTCTGGATGGCATTTTCCAAATTGAAAGCAGTGTGGATGCAATGCGTCGTGATCACTGGGGCGACTGCCCTGTGATCTTCGGATACAATTCCGGTGAGCTCAAAATGTTCAACCGTTTCGGCGGGAACATGCCCGAGACTCTGGCAGATCTGGAAGCCGTGGCTGACCGTTACGGAGACCGGGAAGATGAATTCCTTCAGCTGGCTGACTGCAAGACGGATGATGACGTCAAGGCACTCATGGAATCCCCCGCATATCTGGGCCTCGTGATCTCCACGCTCCTGGCCGGCTCTATCCGCGCCGCTCAGGGCCATAATGCTTATCTGTATGAATTCTCCTGCGACATTCCCGGCGAGGACAACCCCGGACCGTACCACGGTGCCGAACTGCCCTTTGCCTACGATGCGCTGGCCCGAATGTGGAGACCTTATACAGGCAAATCCTATGACATGGCACGGATCATCAGCTCCTATTGGGTCAACTTCATCAAAACCGGCGATCCTAATGGATTGTCCACCTTTGGTGAAGAACTGCCCCGTTGGGATGCCTGCGGCACGGATTCCATGACTCAGATGCATTTTACAGACCATGCCGAACAGGCCCCGGCGGAGATCACTCCCCTCATGCGTATGCGTGAAGATCTGAACCTGAAATAACCCACCTCCTTTCCTTTCCGGCTCCCCTGCTCTGCGGGGGAGTTTTTTGTTGACAAGCGCTCATTCCCGTATTACAATCGCCTCAGAAGTTGGATGTACGCGAGTGCTGCCGAATCACAAGGCAGCACTCTTTTTTGTGAAAGGATGAAAATGGATCAGAAAAAAAGCCTCGTGCGCGACCTGACCAGAGGTCCCATTCTCGGAACTCTGTACCGTCTGGCTGTACCGGTCATGCTTGCAAATCTCCTGCAAACTGTCTACAACATGGTCGA
>JAEEJN010000051.1 GCA_016281935.1 Bacillota bacterium
GCATGGAATGCCCGAGCTCGTGCGCCATGGTGTAGGCGTCGTCCAGCGTGTTCGTGAAGTTCAGGAGCACGTAGGGATGTACGCCGTATACGCCGGCAGAGAAAGCGCCGGTCGTCTTGCCCTTGTTCTCGTAGATATCCATCCAGTGATTGGCGTACGCTTCGTCAAGAAGCTCCTGATAACGCTGTCCCAGAGGAAGCGTGGCGCCTTTGACCATGCGCTCGGAATCTTCCAGACTGATCGAGAAGTCTACCTCCTCCATCATGGGATTGTACAGGTCGTACAGATTGAGTTCATCGAGCCCCAGGGTCTTCTTGCGCAGCTCGATGTACTTGCGCATGGTGGGAAGTCCTTCATGGATGGCCTGAACCAAGCTGTCGTATACGGAGATCGGGACGTTGCTGCGGAACAGGCTGGCTTCGGCCGCGGACGCGTATCCGCGTACGTTTGCGAAATAATTGTCGAACTTTACGTTGCCTCCGTAAAGAGCTGCCAGTGTATGCTGGTATTTTCTGAATTCTCCGAAATAGGTCTCGAAAGCGGCCTTGCGAACTTCGGGATCCTTGCTCTCACGGTATACGCTGAAAGTGCCGTGGGTGAGGGGAGCCTCGTTCCCGTTTTCGTCTTTGATGGGCGGGAAAGTGAGATCGACGGATTCCAGCATGGAGAACGCGTCTCCGGGTGTTCCCGCGGGTTCGGAAAGCATCGCGAGCATCATTTCCTGTTCCTTGGAGAGCGTATGGGCCCTTCCGCGGGTCATGTCTTCGATCATATGCCTGTACAGAGCAAGTCCGTCCCATTCCGTGAAGCTGTTGAGCGTATCCTCGGGAATGGCGAGCAGTTCAGGCTCCATATACGCCATGCGGGTCTGGAAGTCGACGTAGAGCCGGATCGCGCGGTTCTCCATCACCTGGTACTCGGGATCGCCGTTGTCGCCCGCCTTGTGGAGCGATGCGTAGGAATAGACTTTGTCCAGCTGTTCTTCGGCATCCGCCATCGCGTCAAGGGCTTCCTTCAGCGTTTCTCTGGATTCGGACAGTCTGCCTGCAAAGGATCCGGCCGCTTCGATGGCCTTCTCTGCACTGTCACAAGCTTCTTCCCAGGCCTGTTTGGTAGGGAAGATGTGGGTGAAGTCCCACATGTACTGCGGATCCATTTCTTTTCTTGATTTGAGTTCTTGCATGTTACCTCCTCAAAATGAGATTCCGGCAGAGAACTGCCGGAATCCCTCGATTCCAGTTCTCAGCCGATATCGACTTTCTTTCCCCAGACGGCTTTGCCGTACTGGTCTTTGCCTGTCAGGCAGAGCGTGGGTTCCCAGAGCTGCCAGTCCCATCCGGGAAGCACTTTGAACGTCTCGACCACGTTTCCGTAGAAGACCGTGACCGTATACTCATCTGTGTACTCCCAGCGTCCGCGGATCGAGTCGGTGGTGAAACGCCCGTCCTCATGGAAGGTCATGAGCACGGAGACCTGGATGCCCTGCGGGATGGCAGGCGTCAGTTTGATTCGTTCATAGCTGCCGACGATGTCCTTCTTCGCGACGGGCTGCGGGACTTCTCCGGCGTACTGCTCGGGTGAGATGACAGGCCAGCCGTCGGCAGTCCAGAGCATCTGATAGATATGCATCGTGGACATCTGCTGCTGTTTGAAGTTGTGAGGACGGATATGGCACACAAGGTACCAGCGGCCGTCGAAGTCGCGCAGTACGCTGTTGTGTCCCGGCCCCATCCAAGCCTGGCCTTCCGCGAACTGATAGCCGCAGGCGACCATGAAGCCGACTTCGTTGCGGTAGTCGTCCAGGTCGGTCATATCGCGCCCGTTGGGATCGACATAGGGACCGGTCACGCACTTGCTGCGTCCGACGCGGATATTGTAGTCGCTTTTCAGGGAACCGTAGGATACGAAGAGATAGTAATAACCCGTGTCGGGGTTGTAGCGGATATAGGGACCTTCGATGGCGCAGTCCGCCCATTTGGGTCTGCGGGCCACGCATTTGCCGATGCCTTCTTCGCCTGCAAGACCGGTCTCGGGATCCAGCTTCAGGATATGGCAGCCGCCCCAGAAGGATCCGTAGACCATATACTGTTCACCGGTCTCCTCGTCCGCGACGAGATTGGCGTCGATCGCGTTCACAGGGCCTTCCTCGCTGGTCTTCAGGACGCAGCCGCGGGGCAGGAAGGGACCTTCCGCATTGTCGGCCACAGCCAGGAAGATGCAGCTCTGCCGGACGCCCCAGGTGGAATTGGAGCAGTACATGCGGTATTCGTCGCCCACTTTGATGATATCAGGCGCCCAGATCGACTCGGCGCCGACCCAGGAAGAGGATTCGGCGGGGACTTCCGGCACGACCGTGCCGATGTTCTCCCATTCGAGCATGTCGCGGCTGCGGCGCCCGGTAGCGCCTGTGCAGTACGTATAATAGTTGCCCGAAACGGGATCGTGGTAGATCGCGGGATCGTGAGAGCCCCAGACGCTCTTCGGATCCATCTTGGGACGCTCAAAATTCTGACCGGGTCTGCGGCGGGGAAATTCGGGCTTGGGGAGCGGCTTGGGAGGCTCCGCCGGGAACTGTATGGAACTGTCTTTGAATGTAGCCATTCGATCCTCCTTAGAACGGGCTCTTGGGAAGGTCCGCCTTCTTGGCCCAGCAGACACGGCCCAGCGTGTCCAGACCGACGAGAGCGAAGGAGGCTTCCTGCAGTTCATGATCCCACACGGGGGTCACGCGGTAATTCTCCTGATAGGTGGGATAGCTGATGCGCACGGTCCCGTCGTCCAGGACCTTCCAGCTTCCCCGCATGCTGCCTCCGAGTTCAACGCGTCCTTCTTCATGATCGGGGATCACGAAAGCCCAGTCGTTGCGGGTCGAGGAAACGCCCTGCATCGCCGGGGTGAGGAAATCCAGCGCGACAGGGATACGTACGCCGGAAGCAGCCTGGGGCGTGAATTTCAGGAATTCGTAATGTCCGACCAGGTCTTCCAGGGAGACCTGCTGATCTGTTTCCCCGGCATAGAGCTCGGGAGATACGACGGGCCATTCATCGGAAGTGAAAAGGATCCGGCGGATCTGCGTCTCGGACTGAGGTTTGCCCTTGCATCCGGAATAAACGGAGGCTTCGCAGGCCATGAACCAGTTCCCGTCTTCGGTGCGCAGCACACTGGGATGAGAGAAGGCAGCGTATCCGGCCGAGGAATCCAGCCGGTAGCCGGAAAGGACCGTGGTGCCGCGGGAGGCGTCATAGTCGTCGATGTCGGCGAGATCGGCGCCTGCTGCATCCAGATAGGGGCCGTAGACCGAGCGGCTGCGTCCGACGCGGATCTGGCTGTCCCAGCCGTTTCCGGCCGTATAGAAGAGATAATACCATTTCCTGTCGGGATCGTAGACGGCGCAGGAGGACCCGACCGAGCAGCCGAGCCATGAGGGACGGCGCGCGAGGACTTCTCCGAAGCCGGTCACGTGCGCCAGACCGTTCCTGGGATTCAGGTGGAGAGCGCGGATGCCGGTTTCACCGGATCCGTAGATGAGGACGTGTTCGTTCTCGAATCCGCCTGTTTTTTCCATCGCGATGCTCGGGCATACGGCTTCAGGTTCACCGGCTCTGGAATACAGTACGGGAAGACGTCCGGTGTAAGGAGAACACCCGTCACGGGAACCTGCGACGAAAATGCAGGAATCGCCGGTTCCGTTCTTTGCCGAAATGTACAGACGGATCTCACTGCGTGCGCGTGAAGCACCGAAAGCGGGAGAGACGGTATAGTCTTCACCGAGAAATTCCCTGACGGCCGCAGGGACCGTATACTCGGGTGCGCCCAGATCGGTCCACTCCATGAGGTCCGGGGAAGAAAAAAGATGCCCTTCGGTATAAAGAAGATATATACCCTTGATTTCGTCCCGGATAAGAACGGGGGAGCCGCCGGGAAGCGGTTTTCCGCCCGAGTCGGGCGTCCGGAACAGCTGGTTTTTCAGAACAGCCATTATGACCTCCTTCAATCGTATATTTGTTAATTCTTCATCGGTTCCGTATTTCCTTCACTACGTCGTCAAAACAGGAATCCCGTCAGATAAATTAGCTTTATCCCTGTTCTGAGGCGAAAAACCGAGTGAAAATGGCCTGTTTTCTTACGATAACGGAAATGTTATAAATTTTACGAAAATGTTAAAAATTATGCTTGCATATGTCCGAGAATCTGTTATAATATGATTAACAGAAAACGGGGCGACCCGTAACGGGAGGTTTACCATGAGAAAGGCTGATACACGCAAACGCTTTGAGATGTCCAGCGTACGCAGTGTGAAGAAAACGGCGGGGAAGGCTGTGCGTTCCCTGATCTGCCTTGTGCTCGTTGCCGTCATGTGTCTGACCTTCCTGCCTCTCAGTGCAAGAGCTGATGATACCGGCGAGATCACCGCGACGAACGTCAACGTCCGTGTGGGCGCCGGTCTGAACTACAGCATCGCGGGCAAGGTGAGCTACAAGGATAAAGTGACCGTCCTCGGAGAAGAAGGGGACTGGTACAAGATCCAGAAGGGAAGCCTGACCGGATACGTGTTCAAGGACTACATCACGATCACGACCGACGCCGACAGAGCTTCGTATTCCACGGTCCGCGAAGGCGATACGGGTGATTCCGTAAAGGCCATGCAGGAAAAACTGATCAAACTCGGCTATCTCAACGGCATCGCGGACGGCGAATTCGGCGAGCAGACCCTGGCAGCCGTGAAACTGTACCAGAGCCGCAAAGGCCTGACAGTGGACGGCGCGGCCGGTTACAGGACGCTTTCCCTTCTGTATAAGGATAACACCACCTACGACGATACGTTCGGCAAACTGACCATCGGCGCCAGAGGCGACTCCGTCAGGGCGATGCAGAAGAAGCTGATCGAACTGAAATACCTCAACGGCGTTGCAGACGGTGTTTACGGGAACAAGACTCTGGCAGCCGTCAAGCTCTATCAGCAGAGCCGCGGTCTGGAAGTGGACGGCATCGCGGGAGCCGCGACACAGAAGTGCCTCTTCGCCGACAGCCAGCCCTACGTGGCGGTCAATACGGCCAAGATCTCCGCGGGATCTCTTGCAAAGGGCTCCAGCGGTGAGGAAGTGAAGAAGCTCCAGTCCGCTCTCATTTATCTCGGATACATGTCCGGCGGCGCGGACGGCAAGTTCGGCGACAAAACCGACACGGCCGTGCGCCTTTACCAGAGGACCAACGGGATGACCGTCGACGGTGTGGCCGGACCCAATACGATCAAGAAGATCAATGCCGAAAAGCAGCTCTGCGAAAACGTCGTTGCGACCGTCAAGGCGCAGATCGGCATCCCCTATGTGTACGGAGGTTCTTCCAGATCCGGATTCGACTGCTCCGGTCTCACGATGTACGTGTACGGAAAGTACGGCATCAAGATGGGCCACTCTTCCGGTATCCAGTCCCGCATCGGAAATGCGGTCCCGTACTCCCAGATCCGTCCCGGTGATATGGTCGGCTTCTACAGCCCCTGCGGTCACGTCGGCATCTATATCGGCGGCGGCAAGTTCATCCATGCGCCTCAGACCGGTGAACTGGTCAAGATCGCGGACCTGAGCAACCGCAACAATCTGACCTGCATCCGCAGATTCACGGGCGCTGTACCGAATATGGGATAAGGGAAGATGCCATAATTGTCAAATCCATGCCCTTCGCGGGATCGCGAAGGGCTTTTTGCATGAAAAAGTCGTCAGGTGTTTCCATTCTCCCGTATAGGTGATATAATACCCGTATGAATATTTTGAAGAACAAAAGAATATGGATCGGAGCAGTCGCAGCCATTCTTTTGGCAGCCCTGTTCTTTTTCGTGTTGCACATTTCCGGCGGAATAGGCAGTCCGATCCGGACGGAGATCCCGACCCTGCTCATACCGGATGAACCCGCTGAGACCCCCGTTCCCGTCGAGACGGCAGCACCCGCTGCAACGTCCGAACCTCTCGTGACGGACGCGCCGACTCCGGAACTTACGGCTGAACCCGGTCCGACTCCGGTGACCTATCTTCTGACCTTTACCGGCGACTGTACGCTTGGTTCCCAGAATGGGAGCGAGGCGTCCTATACCTTCCAGGGCGTCGTGGGTGAGGATTACGGATGGCCTTTCCGTCTGGTGCAGGATTATTTCGCCAACGACACCATGACGCTCGTGAACCTTGAAGGTACGTTCACGACCTACGGCGGCAGAAGCAACAAGACGTTCACGTTCCGAGCCGATCCCCGTTTCGCAGCCTGTCTCACCGAAGGTTCCGTGGAGGCCGTTTCGGTCGCGAACAATCACTCGGAGGATTTCGGACACCAGGGATTCTCCGATACGATGGACACGCTGGATAAGATCGGCATCAAAGCCGCGACGTTCACGGATCCGCTGGTCTTCACGACCGAAGACGGGTTCAAAATCGGCGTGATCGCAGGATACTATCCCAGTGTCGACGGTCTGAAGAAGCAGTATGACGCCTGCATGGAAGATAAATGCGACATCGTCATCGCCGCGATCCATATGGGCAACGAATACTACTATCATCCCACGGGCGGTCAGAAGTCCATCGCGCATGCCTGCATCGATATGGGCTGCTGCGCAGTCATCATGCATCATCCCCACGTTCTGCAGCCGATCGAATACTACAAGGAAAAGCCGATCGCCTATTCTCTCGGCAACTTCTCTTTCGGCGGCAACGTGAATCCCAGGGACAGGGACACCGCGATCCTGCAGCTTCCCGTGATCAGGGATCCCGAGGGCACGGTCACTTTAGGAGAACTGAAGATCATACCCTGCTGTCTGTCCAGCGGTCCCAGGAACAATTATCAGCCGATCCCCCTCAAGGAAGACGATCCCGCGTACGCAAGGATCCTCAGCAAGCTTGACGGGACCTATGCGGTGAACGACATCGCGCTGCATCCCGACAAGACCGAAGCACCCGAGGAGACTCCCGAGCCCATCGTCACGCTGAAACCGTCCAGAACACCCAAGAAGACGCCAGAACCGTCCGATGTGACGCCCAAGCCTACCGCTTCAGGATCAGATCCTACACAGCGACCTTCCGAAACGGCTGAACCCAAACCCACGCCCGGGCCTACACAGAAACCTGATGAGACTGAGACTCCTGAAGATACTCAGACGCCGCAGGATCCGGATCCCACGCAGGCTCCACCCGAACCCACGCAGGCTCCGCCTGCTGAAACGACGCCTCCCGGAGGAGGAGAAGATCCGGATCCCGGTCCCGGAGGCGGCGGTGACGACAGCGGCAGCGAAGACGGAAACGAAGGCTGAAACAGGAGACAGGTAAAGTAAAATGACTGAAAGCAAAAAAAGAAGACGTGATTCCAGAAGCGGAAACGGAAAACGCTCATGGATCATCGTGTGCATCGCTGTCCTCTGCATCGGGCTCCTCGGCCTCGGCGCATGGCTCTATTATCCTCATTACCAGTTCGGACAGAGGGAGAAAGCGCTTGAAACGGCCCGCAGCTTCGTGGAGGCCGGCGATCTGGATGAAGCCGACAGGATCCTTGCGGATCTGCTGGAAAAAGATCATCCCGGTGCGGCAGAACTGGAAGACAGGATCGAACACATCCGCGCCGACAGACTGTATGAGGCGGGAAAATACGATCAGTCTCTGGAATACGCACGAGAGCATGAGTTCTCGCAGGAAGAGATCGACGCGTTCGACAAAGCAGACCGTTATCACAAGGCTCTGGATCTTGAAAAGGACGACGCGACGCTCGAATCCGCCCGCCTCATGTTCGAAGAACTCAGCGATTATGAGGACAGCGCTGTGAGAGAGCAGGACTGTGCCAGAAGACTGAAGATCCTGGAAGCCGCAGCCTATGCGCAGGCTTTCGATTATGAAAAAGCCCTGAGGACCCTGAAGGAAGACCCTCTGACGAAAGATGATCCCGACGTCGAGCGCTATCCCGAAGAACTGGCGGCCCACCTGGAAGAGTCCCGCGAGGAATACAGGGACAGGATCGCAGCCGGGTTCTGGTACAACGCGGTGCTCGGTAACGACGGTGCGAAAGTATACGGCCTCGAACTGCATCAGGACGCTTCGAAACTTACGGGCAGCAGGATCTTCTCCGGTCCGTTCACTGCCGCGTCCCTGGATGAAGGGAACGTGCATTTTTCCGGATATGCATTCGCCGGACAGGAAGAAGCGGAAAAGACGACTGGCGTCGCCGATGTCGCGGTCGGATTCAACCACGTGCTTCTGCTCACGCAGGACGGCACGGTCAAAGCCTTCGGCCAGAATCAGTTCGGGAAACTTGAGACCGGGGAGTGGAAGGGCGTGAAAGACGTCGCTGCCGGCGTGTACCACAGCGTCGCTCTCCTGTCGGACGGGACCGTAGTGTCGATCGGATCGGATCATCTGGGACAGCTCGGTACGCAGGAATGGAAAGACGTCGTCGAAGTATCCGCCGGACTGAACCACACGCTCGGCCTGCGCGCCGACGGTACGGTCGTTTCCTGCGGAGACAACAGCTTCGGACAGTGCGAGACTTCCGAGTGGAAGGAAGTCTGCAGGGTCTATGCGGCCGGCAACAATTCCTACGCGCTGAAAAAGGACGGAACGGTCCTGGCCTGCGGGAACAATGAAGCCGGGCAGTGCGCTGTGGAAGCTCTTGAGAGCGTCATCGATCTCGCACCCGGAGGATGGAACCTGACCGCTCTGCACAGGGACGGCACGATCTCCTTCATCGGTCTGTCAAACTTCGGACAGGACGCTGTTAGCGGTGATACAGCTCTGAACCGTTATACGCTGGAAAGAGGTTTCGCTCAGAAGAAAACGGACAGCGGTCATTATGAATTTGCGCTCTGGCCCGAAAACAAGGAGTGGGGGCCCTGGTTCTACGGATCCACCGACCTGTTCGTCGAGATCACACTCAACTACAGGGAGGACTGCAGGAGCCGCTTCTATATCTCGCACATCATGACGCCCGGAGGGACCGAACCCATCGTGGACGGCCTCTGGTCCGACAACGGCAGAGCCGTCACGCAGCCCGTACGGCTCGCGCAGAAGTATCAGGCGATATACGGACAGAACTGCAATTACTGGACGGATCCCGAAAACGACAGAAGAGGACCGGATATCCGTGGCGGTGTGGTCAAAAAGAAGAACATGGGTCCTGATTTCATGTATTTCGACAAGGACGGCCAGCTTCTGACCTGCTATGCGCGTCAGGAACAGCTGAAGTTCGAAGACGTGGAGAAGATGGAGACCGAACATGTCTACGGCTTCGGACCCATCATGCTCCATGAGGGAGAACCTGCTACCGTTCAGCATATGCAGGGAAGCAATCTGTACGGTACCAATCCCCGCAGCGCTATGGGTGCACTTGAGACCGGCCATTACGTCGGCATGGTCGTCGACGGACGCAAACCCGGCATCTCGGTCGGCGTGAACCTTTCCAGACTCACGGAAGAGTTCCAGGCCTGCGGATGCAGGGAAGCCTACAACCTCGACGGCGGCCAGTCTTCCTGCATGCTGTTCCTCGGAGAACAGATCACGAACCACAACAATGAATCCGCTTTCAACGGACAGAGGCCCATCCCCGACATGATCATCTTCGGGACCTCCGATCTGTGCAAGAGCGATAAGAAATAAGTTCCGGACCCTGAACTGGACGTTCAGGGTCTTTTCATGTAAAACACGTATGAGAAGACATTTTCGGGAAAACGGGGGAAGAGATTTTTAGAATTTTGTGTTTTTTGTTGATTTTTATCCGCAGTACTGGTTTTAGTATTCGAACAGGTATACAATGATATTATTGTTAAGCAAAACAGAGGAGTTGCCATGTCCAACGAAGAAAAAGTTCCGGTTCCTGAACAGGAACAGCAGCAGAAAGCACCTGCTCCGCGCGGCAGAGCGTTCGATCTGGATATCGACGTAGCCACCGGCGCCGAAAGAAGAAAGATCATCATCGGCCTGACCTGGCCTGCATTTGCCGAGAACGTTCTGGCGTCTCTCGTGAACATGGTGGACACCATCATGGTCTCTTCTCTGGGGACCGCTGCGATCTCGGGCATCAACCTGGCTGTTCAGCCCCGCTTCATCATGCTGTCGGTATTCATGGCCATGAACGTGGGATGCACAGCGCTCGCAGCCCGTTTCAAAGGGGCAGGGGACAGGCAGGGAGCAAACAACGTGCTACGTCAGTCCCTGATGCTCTCCGCTTTCCTGTGCGTCATCATCGTCGGCATCATGCTTGTCGCCAACCAGCCGCTTATCCGATACATCGCGGGTCCTCAGATCGCCGAGAACACGATCCAGAACGGCATCGATTATTTCTTCATCCAGATGGTCGGATTCCCGATGACGGCTCTGACATTTGCGATCAACGCCGTTCTCCGCGGCGTCGGAAACACTCGCGCGGCTTTCTACAACAACTCCGTGGCCAACCTGGTGAACGTAGTCCTGAACTATCTTCTGATCTATAAATCCCGCACGATCTCCATTTTCGGGGCAGCCATCCCCATGTGGGGCGCAGGACTCGGCGTGGTTGGCGCGTCGCTGGCCACTGTCATCGGACAGGGCGTCGCTCTCATCATGGGCCTTTCCGTTGTCCTCAGCGGTACGCAGTACGTGCAGCTTTCCTTCCGTGCGAAGTGGAGACCGGATTTCTCTCTCATCGGCAGGATCATGCGCATCGGTCTTCCCGCCATGGTGGAACAGCTTTTCATGCGCGTCGGCATGATGATGTATACGACGACCGTCACTCGTCTGGGAGACGATTCCTTCGCCGCGCACGTCATCGCCAACAACATCCAGCAGCTCTCCTTCACGACAGGCATGGCTTTCGGTACCGCTGCGACCACTCTGACCGGTCAGTCCCTTGGCAAGAAGAAGCCGGAACTGGCACGCCTGTACAACCGCGACATCTGCATGATGGCCATGGCCGTATCCGTTCTGATCGGCGTCGGCCTGCTGACTCTCGGTCACCAGCTGGCACATCTGTATACGAAGGAACAGACAGTCATCAATCTTGCCTATCAGGCGCTGACCATCGTGGCGTTCGCACAGCCCTTCCAGTCCGCCAGATTCGTCTTCACATCGGCTCTGCGAGGTGCTGGCGATTCCCGCTTCACAGCAGTCATTACTCTGATCGGCATCCTGATCGTACGTCCCCTTGTCAGCAAGCTGACGGTGGATGTGCTCTCGCTCGGACTCATCGGCGCGTGGATCGCCCTGATCTCCGACCAGATGACATGCTTCATACTTGCCATCATCCGCTACGCACGGGGCAAATGGGCCGAACTCAAGATCTGAATACACCATCACAGAAGAGACGGAGAACAGTTCTCCGTCTCTTTTTTGATGAAAAATGAGAAGACATGAGAAAGGCGCGGCCCAAAAGCCGCGCCTTTGCGTAAGGTTCGGATCAGTCTACGATCCCGTCGAGAGCCATGAGCGCGCAGGCATAAACTGCGCAGCCTTCCAGCCAGGCTGGGATATACAGGAATTCGTCCGGAGCATGCGCACCGCCATGATCTTCAGGGATGAAGTCGGGACGTTCGCGCATGGTAGGCATTCCGGGTCCGTATGTGATGGCGTTCGGAAGGACGCGGGAATAGGTGCCGCCGCCCATCGTATAGGGAGCGCGGTCGTCACCTGTGATGCCTTTATACAGTTCCTGGAGAGCAAGGATCTTGGGATCGTCTCTGGAGATGAATACGGGAGCGCCCGCATGGATGCCTGCAGGTTCGAAACCCAGGCTTCTCGCGTATGATTCCATGGACCTTACGTTCTCGTCAGCTGCAGCGGCAAGACTGAGACGGCAGTCGATGGACAGTGAGATCGTGCGGCCTTCCGTTTTCGCTACGCCGCAGACCATCGTGGTCTTTCCTGTGTCGGGATCTTCGCAGGCGATACCGGCGTTTCCGCCGTAATAATCGGACGTCATTTCAGCCAGGCCTTTCGCCGCTTTGGCGCTCTGTCCATCCAGCGCCCCGGAAACGCTGAGCAGCGCTGCGAGGAGGTGGATCGCGGATATGCCGGCCTCGGGGCTTGCGGCATGTGCGGCTTTGCCCTGTACGTTCACGGTCGTGATTCCCTCTTTCGTATCGATCGTGAAGCGCTCCTTATCATCGGGGAAGTCTTTCTCCACGGTCTCGATGAGAACAGCAGGATCAGAGAGACGCAGTTCCGCCTTTGCATAGGGAGGGACCATGTTGGGTACTTCTCCGCCGGTGAAGGAAAGGATCTGATCACCGGCACAGATCGTCACGCTGCCTCCCATGGATCCCTTCTGAGCGTAGTTTACGGGGAAGGAGGCGTCGGCAACGAGGGAGACCTTCGGGCAGATGTGGTTTGCGGTATAGTAGCGGAAGTCTTCCATTCCTGTCTCTTCCGAGCAGCCCATCAGCAGACGGATCCCGTGCTTCTTTGGAAGCCCCCATTCACGGAGCATCTTCATGACATACAGACCCAGGATCGCCGAAGCCTTGTTGTCGGAGACGCCGCGTCCGATCAGGAAGTCGCCTCTGCGGGTCGCTTCATAGGGAGGGAAGACCCATTTGTCGCCTTCGGGAACGACGTCGAGATGCGCGGCGATGCCGATGGCGTTCGTACCGTCACCCAGTACGGCTGAACCGCAGTAGCCTTCATGGTCTTCGACCTCGAATCCCATATCAGATGCACGTTTCAGAGCGAAATCCAGCATGGTGCGGCATTCGGGCCCGAAGGGGGCTCCGGGAACACCGAGATCTGCGCGGCTCACGGAACGGATCCTCGCAAAGGACTGGAGATCCGCGATCATTTCTTCTTTGTGCGCGGCGATCCAGCCACGTGCTTTTTCGAAAGTTTCCTTATCCATCCTGTTTCTCCTTTATTTTTCAGTCAACAGACGCTGCATATCTTCGGGCAGCGGATCTGTGAAGTGCAGTTTCTCGCCGGATAGAGGGTGAGTGAGATAGATCTCTGCGCTGTGCAGTGCCGGACGGGAGATCAGCTCGGGTTCTTCTTTGCCGTACATGAAATCTCCCGTCAGGGGATGACCGAGTGAAGCCATGTGGACACGGAGCTGATGCGTACGACCCGTATAGGGGACGAGATACAGCAGAGACCGTCTCCCGTGGACGGAAAGAACTCTGTACAGCGTGCGGGAAGGAGCGCCGTCCGATCTGACTTCGCGTTTGACCGTTTTGCCTGCCATACGCGCGATCGGTCTGTCGATGATGTTCTCGCGCGGAAAAGGCACGCCCTCGCATACGGCAAGATAGGTGCGGATATAATCCGGTGAATGCATCTGCCTCTGCAGCAGGTCGTGCATGTGTCCGTTCTTCGCGACGATCAGCAGTCCGGTCGTACCTTTATCCAGTCTTGAGACCGGATGCGCGGCAAGGTGTTCAGGAAGATGACCGTGCAGATAATTCTCAAGAGCGTCTTCCCGTCCTGGCCGTGCGTGGATCGGCACGCCCGCCGGTTTGGACACGACAAGAAAATCCTCGTCCTCATAAAGAATCCGAAGTGGATAATCGACGCCCGGCGCTCTTTTCTGTACCAGGGGATCGTCCAGGCGCACGGTCACGACGTCTCCGGTGTGTGTCACGGCATTCGTATGGACGCGCACACCGTTCAGACAGATCCCCATGTCCTGGAGCTTGATATGGTTCAGGAGCGACCAGGAAAGCTGGAGAGGGCCGCGGCAGATGGCACGTACGCTTTGTCCGTCTCTTTCGGAAGGGACGGTGTATGACAAGATTCTCATGAGACCTCCGGATCGTATCCATTATAGCATGAATCTGGCCCCAGTGACAGTTCCGGGAACAAAAGGAAAGATCATAACCGGATGATAGTGTTTTTATGACAAGAAATGATTGACTGTAATCGCTTCTTTTTTTTATAATAGCAGTATGTAATCACTAGGAGGCTCCCGTGAAAAAAACCATTGTTTGGATCCTGATCACCGTTATGCTCGCATCCGCACTGTCCGGCTGTTCGATATTCCCCGAAGAGGAAGAACCGCTGCCGGTGCCGGTTGCAAAGAATCCGGAAGTCGTATATATCACGACGCCCGTTGCGAGAGGAGACCTGATTGACTCCGTGACTTTCAGCGTACGTCTCGTTGCTGTCGAAACTCTGGACGTCATGTTCGACAATGACGGCCGTCTGGAACAGATCCATTGCGAGGTAGGGGACCGCGTCAAAAAAGGCGATGTCCTGATGGAACTCGAAAATCAGGACGCTCTGTTTGAACTTCAGCTCGCGGATGTGGAAATGGAAGCCGCCAAGATCCAGTACGAATACGTGACTTCCCGCAACCATCCTGATTCCAACGCCTATAAGATCGCCGAACTGGAGTACAAGAGCAAGCAGCTGAGCTACGACAGGCTGAAAGCCCAGGTCGAGCAAAGCTATCTGTATTCTCCGATCGACGGTGTCGTGATCTGGCGTGAAAAGGAACTGGAAGCAGGCGACTTCGTGGAGAAGCTGACGCGCATGTTCACGATCGCCGACACTTCTTCTCTTATTGCGGAGAGCGGATACAACGAGGACAAGCGCCTGAAGATCGGTCAGGAAGTAGATATGGTCATGAATTCCACCGGTCTCAGGATCACCGGTACGATCGCGCATCTGCCCGGACAGACGATCGAAGGGACAGATAAAAAATACAACAAGATGCTGATCGATCTGAAGGACGAAGATCAGGAACGCATCGCAGACTACTACGGACAGTCTTTGGGGGGCACGATCTGGTTCGACCGTTACGAAGACGTCCTCTACATACCCGAATCCCTGATACGCACGGAAGGCAAGGACAATTATGTCCGCGTGCTCAAGGACGGAGTCGTGAGCGAAGTCAAAGTGGATGTAGGTGCTCATGTCAAGGGCAATGCCGTCATCCTTTCGGGCCTCTCCGAAGGGGACGAAATCATCGCTCAGGATTGACGCATATCGAAAAGCGGACTTTTGTCTGCTTTTTCCTTTTTTGAAAGGTTACGGTTTTCCCAATGTTCTTTTTCGTTCGTTCCAAGATGATGAGCCGGAGAGGGCTGATCGCATGTCTGCTTCTCGGCTGTCTTCTGGCTTCCGCCGTCATCTGTAGCATCCCCATGTATACGGATGCCATGCTGCAGCGTCTTCTCGTGCGGGATCTTGCCGGCTATGAACAGAACTATCACGTCAATCCCGCGAGACTGACCCTCACGCATAATCTCGAGTATCAGACGGAAACGGGTTACGATCTGTATCTCGGTGAGAGAGACTGGCTGGACACTGAGGATTTTGATGAGCTTGGAATGGACCTCTGGGACAGGACCTGTGTCCTGACGATGAACGGACTGCGCTTTAAGAACGTGAATGCGGAAAGCCGCCGTTTCACTCCCGTATCCGTGTACAGCCTGACCGGCGTTGAGAAATGGATCAAGGTCACCGCGGGAAGACTTCCCGAGCCCGGGCTCCGAGAGGATGGATGCTATGAGATCCTGATCCAGGCGAACACTCAGAAGCATCTGGGCGTGGCGCTCGGTGAAACCTACATCATACAGGACTATGCCCGTATCCTCAAAGGGGACAACCGTGTCCGGATCGTCGGGATCTTCGAACAGGCAGACGGTGCGAATCTCTGGAATTTTGCCAACTATGAAGATTATTTTCTCATGGATGCGGAGACCATGCGGAACGATTTCATCGACCGCTGCCGCAAAGTCACTTCCGTATCGTGGATCTATCATCTCGATTACACGAGCCTGAAGGTGGACGGCATCGCTGCCACGGGGGAGGCGCTCACGGATCTTACGGAGACTTTCTGCGTACCGTTCGAGAAGCTTCTGGATTTTCCTGCGGAAGAAGTCATCCGGACCTTCATCACAAGGGAAAAGCAGCTCCGCATCATGCTCTGGGGACTGAACGTTCCCGTTCTCGTCATGCTCGGACTGTATCTGTTCATGGTCGCACAGCTCATCGTTCAGGCGGACTCGGGCGAGCTTTCCGTGCTTTCGAGCCGCGGAGCCGGAAGGATGCAGCTTTTCAGGATCTACTGGCTGCAGAGTCTTTTCCTCTGCGGAATCTCACTTGCGGCCGGGCCTTTCCTTGCCTGGCTCTTCTGCAGGATGCTGGGAGCCGTCCCCGGTTTCTGCGACCTGGCGGACAGGGTCGGCCTTCCGATCGAACTGGCGCCCAGAGTATGGATCTATGCCGGAGCGGCTTTCTTGTTTACCATGACTTTCCTGCTCCTGCCCGTGTTCCGTGCAGCGGGACGTTCGGTCGTAGAGAAGAAACAGGAGAACGCCGCCAGATATGAAAAACCTCTGTGGCAGAAGTTCTTCCTTGATTTCGCCTGTCTTGCGGCTGCGCTGTACGGCCTGTACAGCTACGGACTGCGTCAGGAGGGCGTAGAAGCCGTCGCATCCTCCAATCCGCTCGATGTTCCCGTGGATCCGATCCTTTTCCTGATCTCCACGCTTTTCGTTCTCGGCGCTGCACTTGTTTTCATCAGGCTGTACCCCTACGTCGTCCGTCTGTTCTTTACGATCGGCAGAAGGATCTGGAATGCTCCCGTCTACTCGGCGATGCTGACTACGGTCCGTTCGGGATCCAGAGAAAGATTCCTCATGCTCTTTCTCGCCTTCACTTTAGCCATCGGCGTCTATTCGGGTACGACTGCAGCAACTCTCAACCTCAACACGATGCGCCACGTGAGGCAGGAGACCCCCGTGGATGCACAGATCATGCTTCACTGGCCTTCACCTATCGCAATCAACGGGATAAGTCCCTTCGATCTCGCAAAAGGCGGGACAGGCTATGTGGAGCCTTCTTTTGAGAGAGTCCTTTCAATGGACGGAGTCACAGACGCAGCGAGGGTTCTTCTTCGGGAAGATGCCTATTCAAGAGCAAAAACGAGCCCCAACGCGCCGAAACTCCATGATCTCAAAGGCGCCGTCATGGTCTTTTATCCGGAAGAATTCGCTGACGTCGTGCATCCCGTAGCGGGCGTCCTGCATTATCCCGTCAGTGATTATCTGGCTCTCATGCAGGAGAACGCGAGCGGCGTCATCGTATCTGAGAACTACAGGAACACTTACGGACTGGCTGAGGGGGATGTCATTTCCTACCGCGTCGTGGAAGACACGATGGAAGGAAAACGCTCCTGGGGCTGGGTGGACGGTACGATCATGGCTTTCGTGCCTTCATGGCCGGGACTGGATCCTTCGGATCCTCACCAGGAATACTTCATCATCTCCAATTATCACTACTGGGATCTTTTCACACTGACCATGCCCTACAGCTACTGGCTGTCGCTGAAAGAAGGGGTGGACAGCGCTGAACTGCTGCGCGAGGCAGAAGAAGATCCCTATCTTACGATCGAATCCTTCACGTATCCTGTTACTTATGAGGAAGAGATGAAGTCAGCGGCGGAAGACCCGCTGCTCCAGGGCGTGAACGGAGGCCTGACGCTGGGATTCCTCGTCACCATGGGCATCACGGTCATCGGTTTCCTGCTTTACTGGTTCATGGTCGTACAGAGCAGGGAACTGCAGTTCGGCATACTGCGCGCCATGGGTCTGACGCGTGCCGAACTGATGGGTACGCTCCTCACGGAACAGATCCTTCTGTGTGCTGTTTCGATCGTCGCGGGACTCGTCATAGGAGGCATCGCAGGAAAACTGTACGTGCCTCTCCTGCAGCTGGGCAGTGATACGCTTTCCCAGAACCCGCCCTTCATGGTCTTTTCAAGAAGGACGGACTACGTCCGGCTGTACCGCTGGATCGGCGGTCTGTTCGCCGGCGGGATCGTCATGCTGATCCTTCTCCTGCGCAGGATGAACGTGACGCATGCGCTGAAGCTGGGCGAAGACTGAGTATGAAACGGGGATGACTTTTTCCCCCGAACGTACTATAATGAAACCAACATCTGCAAAAGGAGACCATCATGTTAGAAGAACTCAAAAAAAGGGTCTACAAGGCCAACATGGAACTGCCCCGCCACGGGCTCGTGACCTTCACCTGGGGCAACGTCAGCGAGATCGACCGTGAGACAGGTCTTTTCGCGATCAAGCCCTCCGGCGTCGAATACGAAGAACTCACGCCCGACGATATGGTCATCGTCGACCTGGAAGGCAATGTGGTCGAAGGCCATTACCGTCCTTCTTCCGATACGGCCACCCATGTGGAGCTTTACAAAGCGTTTCCTCAGATCGGCGGCATCGTGCATACGCATTCCCCCTGGGCCACGTCCTGGGCGCAGGCCGGCCTCGGAATCCCCTGCTACGGAACCACCCACGCCGATTACATGTACGGTGAGATCCCCTGCGTGCGCTGCCTGACCAAGGAAGAGATCGACGGTGCCTATGAGAAGAACACGGGCCTTCTGATCGTCGATTACTTCAAGGACAAGGATGTCGTCGCCATGCCCGCGGTCCTCTGCAAGAACCATGGTCCCTTCGCCTGGGGCAAGGACGCGATGGATGCCGTCTATCACGCTGTGGTCCTGGAAGAAGTCGCGAAGATGGCTGCCCGCTGCCGCATGATCAATCCCGACGTGCAGCCCGCTCCTCAGTCCCTTCAGGACAAGCATTATCTCCGCAAGCACGGCCCCAACGCCTATTACGGACAGGAAAAGAAATAATCCCGCAATCCACCTGAAGGCCCGGAATCTGTTCCGGGCCTTCTTTTCATTGACATCCCAACAGCAATTTGATATATTGAACCTGCAATCCATATCATACGCTGACAGGTGCCGGGCAGCGCAAGCTGGGCCCGGAGAATAGGGAAACAGGTGCGAATCCTGTGCGAACCCGTCACTGTGAAAGGGGAGTCCTCGCCAGTATGTCACTGGGAAACCGGGAAGGCGGCGCGGATGACGATCCGAAGTCAGGAGACCTGCCTGTCTGCAAGGTACTGCATGTCAGGGCTTATGCCCTGAGATAACGCCACGGGAAACTGGCGGGTACGGAAAGGCCGGAAACGTCTTTGTTCACTGGCTTATTCCTGTTTACCCTCCCGGTTCCCGGACGGAACAAATAAAGGAGGGTTTTTCCAATGAAGAACAAAAAGATCCTTGCTTTCGCGATCGCACTCGTCGTAGTCATCGCCGGATTCATCGGTGCCTGGCTCATCCTTCGCGACAAGCCCCAGGAAGGCACCAAAGCCGTCACGCTCGAAGTCGTGGACGACAAGGCCGCCAAGACCACCTATGCGCTGAAGACGGACGCGGAATTCCTGCGCGGCGTCATGGACGAAGCCAAGGCAAAAGGCTTCACCTATGAAGGCAGCGAAAGCGCTTACGGCCTCATGATCTCCCACGTGAACGGCCTGCGCGCCGATTATCAGCAGGACGGAGCTTACTGGGCCATTTACGTCAACGGCGCTTACGGTGAGTACGGTGCGGATTCGCAGCCCGTGGCGGACGGCGATACCTTCACCTTTGAGTACACCAAGGGATAAAGAATGAAGCCGTCGGTCAGTCCTGCCCGTGAAGTGGCGCTGCTCGCCTGCATGGTCGCTCTGCTCCATGTGGGGAAACAGGCTCTCAATTTCCTCCCGAACATCGAAGTCGTAACGCTTCTTCTGATCGTATACACGCTCGGTTTCGGCTGGAAGAGAAGCCTTTTGGTAGCTGTTGCCTTCACGGTACTGGAAATGACCGTATGGGCGATCCATCTCTGGGTCATCATGTACATCTACATCTGGCCCTTTCTGATCCTCCTTACGCATCTTCTGAGAAGGAACCGGTCCGTTCTCTTCTGGGCTCTGTTCTCCGCAGCGTTCGGCCTGTTCTTCGGGATGATGGCGGCCCTGCCTTATATCGTGACCATAGGACTGCCCGGGGCTGTCGCATGGTGGGCCTCCGGGATACCCTTCGATCTCATGCATGCGGGCGGTAATTTCGCACTTTGTCTCGTGCTCCACCGTCCGCTCATGTATCTGACGGACAGAGTCAGGGCCATCTTCCATATGGATGCTCCCGACCGGGGAACAGATGAAAACGGGGAAGGGGGCAACGGCCCCGATGCGGCCAAAAGCATCTGAGGATCGGAAATCAATATACCGGGAAGACGGTGCTGCAGAATGGAGCACCGCCTTTTCTTTTCTCGGAATTAGGTGTATACTTGTTGAAAATACAGCTGATGCGCTTATGCATCAGCGTACGGTACCGGAGGATTCAATGAAACGCTTCGCCTGGCTGGCTCTCGTCCTCGCAGTCATGTGTCTTCTTTCTGCGTGCGAGATCCCCGAACTCCCTATGGATATCGCTCTGCTCTTCGAGCCGGATACGACGCCTGGACTGCCTGCTTTCCAGATCGTGACGCCTACGCCCGAAGTCACGCCGACACCGGTGCCGACTCCCACACCGAAACCCACGCCGACTCCTACGCCTGAGCCGACTCCTACGCCCGAACCTACGCCGACTCCCGCACCGACGCCTACGCCGGATGACGGTACGCATCCCAATAAGATCAGCATCTACATCCCCAAGGCAGGAAGCAAAAACAGGGTCCGTCAGACCGAATTCACCAGCCCCTGGAAGAAAAAGCAGGATATCGACTGCTTCGAAGCGATCGCGTCGGATGCCGAGACTCTGGAAGGCCATTCCTTCAAGGAGATCTTCAACAAAGCCTGGGAAGCTTTCCCGAACCGCGAGGGATACAAGATCGGATATGAACTCCGTTATACGCTCAAAGACGGGACTGAGATCCGCTATTCCATCGTCACGCCTTCCGACATCAAAAAGACGGAATACATCGAATGCTGGCTCTACGACGACATCCATCAGAAGGCCGGTGTGCGCTATACGCATCTCTCCGACAAGGATATGAAAGACGAGACGCTCATTACGTCCATCAAACTCACCTGCGGGAGCAAGATCGCAGATGTCGAAGAGATCCATCTCAAAGCATTCATATACTGGGACAGCGCTCTCCAGTTCGATGAGAACGGCTATTACGTCGGTTCCCTGAGCCACGAGATCCAGATCAAGAAGTCATGAAGAAAAAGCTGATCATGATCGGCGGCCCCATGGGGATCGGAAAAACGACGGCAGGTGAAGCCTTATCGCTTCGCCTGCCGCGTTGCGCTTTCCTGGATGGGGACTGGTGCTGGACGTGGCGCCCCGATTGTGTGAACGATGAGACGAAGGCTCTTGCTGAGTCCAATATCAGACATATGCTGAATGCCTATCTGAAGTCGGATACCTATGAGAACATCGTTTTTGTCTGGGTCATGCATCTGCAGAAGATCTGGGACGATCTGCTTGAGGGATTGGATCTTTCCGGCTGTGAATTGGGCTGCTTTGCCCTTACGGCAGGAAAAGAAGCTTTTTCAGAACGCTTTCTCAAGGACGTACGTTCCGGGAAGAGAAAAGAAGAAGACCTTGAACCCGCATGGGCGCGCATGGGCCTGTATAATGACGTACAGGCCGTGAAGATCTCCACGGACGGCAAACTGCCCGATGAAGTAGCTGAAGCGATCCTGAGGGCAATGGAGGCGCAAGAATGAGACGTCTCACCGCATGTCTTCCGATCCTCGTGTGCGTTCTTCTGCTCAGCGGCTGCATGTCCCTGCCGCTCGGACAGGACAGTGTGATCCTGGATCCCGTTCCCACTGCCTACAGGAGCCCTTCGCCCGTGGCGTATACGCCGAGACCGGATCCTACGAAAACAGCTCAGACCTCCGTACCTCAGCCTACGGACGAGGCTGAATCCGTCACGCAGACTCCCGAACCCGAACCGACTCCCAGCCTGGCCGCATCCGATCAGCAGCCGCCTCTTCTATCCCGTGCCCTGGAAGAATCCGGACTTGATTTCCCGGATCTGACCGGGTCTCAGCTCGTCATGGTCTATCTTCACGGCGGCAAGAGCCAGATCTACTGCTACAGCAAGGAGAATGACGTCTGGCAGCTGAACCGTGACATTTCGTATCTTCGAGCATATGTCGGAAAAAACGGACTGAATGCGGAGAAGAAGGAAGGGGACGGAACAACACCTTCCGGACTGTATCCTCTCGTTTTCGCATTCGGGCATGACAAGGATGCGGATACACGTATGGAATACAGGCAGATCCTGGAAGGGACCTACTGGGTCAACGACCCGGAATCAGCATTGTACAACCAGTGGACTCAGCAGAAAGGCGAGGGACTGTGGGCCTATGCCGAAGATCTGCACAACTCCGGTATCCGTTATAATCTGGCTTTCGTCGTGGGATATAATTACGGGGAGAAGACAGTGGCCGGCGCCGGAAGCGGCATTTTTCTGCACTGCGGCGACTATGCCACAGACGGCGGCATCTGCATGAAGGAAGTCAACATGCGCAAACTGGGATCCTGGCTCGATCAGAGCGCTGCTCCGCAGATCCTGATCGCGGGACAGAACTGAACGCCGTGATCCTGAAATCCAAAAAAACAGCTGTGCCTGGACGCGCAGCTGTTTTTCTTGACCGTTCTCAGTTGATACGGATCTTCTCCTTTACGACGGTTTCCGTGTATCCGGAAAGATCCTGATACTCTTTCGTACAGTCGGGATCGTCATACTGGAACTGGACGTCGGTAGGGTAGAGGACGATAAAGACGGTGCCGTCCTTTTCTCCGAGATAATCGTAGCTGGGAAGGTTCTCGTATTCATAGGATTCATCGACGGCCATGAGGGTGAAGATATGCCCGCCGCGGAACTGGACGTAGTTTTTTCTGCTGTAGACGCCGAAACTGTCTGACGTATGCATCAGGACAGCCATATCTTCCCATTCAGGCTGATACTCTACGCTCGCCTTGTCCCCGCACAGCATGATCGTCCGTGAACCTGACGTATTCAGAACAAGGCTTTCTTTGACCAGATCGAACTGAGTGAACATCGCCTTATAGGAGGATGCCACTTCTTCGTCCGTGAAGTCGAACTGAACGTCCGTGGGGAAGTCTGCGACCAGGAGTTTGTCTCCTTCCCATTTTCCGACCACTTCGTAGCTGGGATTCTGGATCTCTTCTTCGGAAGTGAAGTCGGTCAGTTCGAAGCTGAAAAGGAAACCTCCGAATTCACGGTAGTAACTGGCCTGCTGGAAGAAGGCGACGGAATCGCCGTAGTCTACTGCTATATACTGACCTTTCCAGTCTTCGGGTATCTTTACGAGCAGACGGCATCCGCAGCAGTTCAGGTATCCGTCTGCAGGGATCGGTGTTGCTGCAGGCACTGCGGGGGTCTCTGCCGGTTTTTCAGTCTGTCGGGGCTCTTCAGTCGGAGCAGGCGTCTCCGCGATCGTCTGAGTCTCTTCGGGCTCAGGGAACTGTGCTGGCTCGTCCGTCTTTGCCGGCACGGGCGTCGGCAAGTTCACAGTTACTACGGGAGTTGTTAAGACAGTGCCCGTGGGTATGACGGGCTTGGGGAGTAGAGAATCGGTACGGGCAGCGCAGCCTGCCAGAAGGAGAACCAGC
>JAEEJN010000052.1 GCA_016281935.1 Bacillota bacterium
ACACCAGTCCTACGCCTTCAAGCTCCTGAGTGGTAGGAAAGACCGTTTTTCCACGCTGAGGAAAGAGAACGGCATCAGCGGCTTCCCGAAACGTTCGGAAAGCCCTTATGACTCCTTCAATACGGGCCACAGCTCCACCGCGCTCTCCGCAGCGCTCGGCATGGTGCGCGCCATGCAGCTTCAGGGGGATCCCCATCACGTCCTCGCGGTCGTCGGCGACGGTTCCTTCGGAGGCGGCATGAACTGGGAGGCGCTGAACGACGCCGGTCATTCTCAGGCGCCCCTCGTCCTTCTCCTGAACGACAACGAGATGTCCATCTCCCACAACGTGGGAGCCTTCTCTGCCTATCTCACGAGACTGCGTTCCAATCACGGCTACGTCCGTGTGAAACGCTGGGTGATCCGTACCCTCACGCGTTCCTCCCTTCTGTTCAGGATCCTGGATAAGGCGAAGAACAGGCTGAAATACCTTCTTTCCGACGGGATCCTGTTCGAAGAGATGGGGTGGACCTATCTGGGACCCGTGGACGGTCACAACGTCAGGGAACTCCGTCTCCTGCTGGAGAGGGCGCAGTCTATGGAACGCCCCGTCCTGATCCACGCGATCACGAGAAAAGGTTCCGGCATGATGAGGGCTCAGCAGGATCCTACGAAATATCATGCCGTCAATCCCTGGTACGTCGCAAGCCCTGACGAAGGGAAGAGAGGCGTATCCATGGCGAAGATTGCCGGGAATCTTCTGACCGAAGCAGCGGAAACAGACCCCGGCATCTGTGCCGTGACCGCAGCCATGACGGACGGAGTGGGTCTGAAAAGCTTCGCGGAAAAGTATCCCGGCCGCTTCTTCGATACCGGAATCACGGAGCAGCATGCCGTCACCATGTGTGCAGGCATGTCGACCGCCGGAGTCCGGCCCGTGATGTGCATCTATGCGACTTTTCTTCAGCGGGCTTATGATTCGCTGCTCCATGACGTGTGTCTGCAGGATCTTCCAGTGAGGCTGTTTGTTTCCCACTGCGGCTGCGTCGGGGAGGACGGTGAGACCCATCAGGGCATCTACGCTCTGTCCATGCTCCTGCCCATGCCGAATCTCGCGGTATTCGCTCCCTGCACGCCGGCGCAGATGCCGGTCCTTGTGCGGAAAGCACTGGATTGGGACGGACCGGCGGCCCTCTGTTATCCCAAAGAGATGGTACCCTGCGACGAGGCATATGAAGCGTCAGACAGATCCGTCTGGCCGGTGCTCCTGTCAGCCGGCAGCAGCGGCACGGTCCTCATCAGCGTAGGACGTATGGCGGCGATCTGTCTTGATGCCGCACAGAAGTCGGAAAGATCGGCGTCCGTGATCGCCGCGGATCAGCTTTCTCCTCTCCCGGAAGAAGGGCTCGGCAAGATCATGGGATATGGAAAGATCATCGTCGCAGAAGACAATGAGAGAGACAGCGGCTTCGGCGTGAAGCTTCGCGCCGAACTGGATCGCAGAGGCTACGAAGGCAGAGTCGTCTGCATCGGACATAAAGAAAAGGTGATCCGGCAGGCGGACTACCGCAGACAGCTCGAACTGTCCGGCCTGGACAGCACATCGATCGCAAAAGAGGTTGACAGGGAATGAAACAGCGGGCAGATCAGAGGCTCGTGGAACTGGGACTCTGCGAAAGCCGTGAGAAGGCCAAGCGCCTCATCATGGCAGGGCAGGTCTACGCGGGAACGCTGAGGATCGACAAAGCGTCCCAGACCGTAGCGGAAGGCACGGCACTCACGATCAGAGGCCAGGTCCTGCCGTACGTGTCCAGGGGTGGGCTGAAACTCGAAAAGGCAATCGCCGTCTTCCGTTTTCCCGTGAAAGGACTGCGCTATCTCGACGTAGGCGCTTCCACGGGAGGCTTCACGGACTGTCTGCTCCAGAACGGCGCCGAGCATGTGACGGCCGTGGACGTGGGATACGGACAGCTGGACTACAGGCTCAGGAACGATCCCAGGGTCACGGTTCTCGAAAGAATGAACGCCAGGTACCTGAAGCCGGAGGACGTCGGAGGCCTCCATCAGGGAGCGGTCATGGACGTGTCCTTCATCTCCATCGGGAAAGTCCTTCCTGCCGTCACCTCCTGTCTTGAACCCGGAAGCTATTACATGTCACTCGTCAAGCCGCAGTTCGAGGCGGGGAGGGAAGCCGTCGGGAACCACGGGGTCGTCCGGGATCCTTCCGTCCACAGAGAAGTCCTGATACACGCCCTCGAGTATTTCGGATCGTCAGGGCTACGGGTCGAAGGTATGGATTTCTCTCCGATCCGCGGACCGGAAGGGAACATCGAATTCCTGCTTCTGGGCAGGCTCGGCGAAGGAGTATGTGACAACAGCGGATGGGCGGACGGCGCGGAAGAGCTCGTCCGGAAAGCCCATGAAGAACTGCATAATGATTAAACATTCAGTCTATTCGATATTTTTCGAATAGACTCTTGCTTTTATGCACATATTCATTTATAATATGCATTTGTAAGGAGGACGATCCATGCAGGACATCGGTTTGTGGGTCTATTCCGGCCGCGCTGCGGATCCGGTCCAGATCGAAATAGTACTGAATACTTTCCGCGAAGCCGGGATGAACCTGTATACGCTTCCGGAAATGTCCGGACTTCTACCGGATATCACCGTACTCGAAGCGGATACGTTCTTCAGAAAAGTGAGTGCCGTGGCCGCACTTGGGGGAGACGGAACCGTCCTCGGAGCCTCGAGGGCATGCTCGTTCCATGGCGTCCCCGTATTCGGAGTCAATCTGGGCCATAAGGGTTTCCTCTCGGGGACCGAACCTGAAGGACTCGCGGGCATGCTCGCGAACCTGAAAGAGAACCGTTTCACGATCGAGCCCCGCATGATGCTCCAGGCCACCGTGATAGGGTTTGAAGGCTCACCTGTCTACGCGCTCAACGACGTCCTCATCTGCGATTCGAAACCCATGTCCATGATCCGTACGAGCGCCCGTTCGGGGGACCAGGAGATCGGGGACTTCGATTCGGACGGTCTGCTCGTATCCACACCCACGGGATCCACGGCGTACAATCTGTCCGCAGGCGGGCCCGTCATCGGCCCGGGCGTCTCCGCGCTCATCCTCACGCCCCTGCACGCTCATTCCATGCGTTCCGTTCCCCTGGTCCTGTCCTCCGATGAGGAGCTCTTCCTGAAATATGAAGAAGAGGGGACCGGCCTCCTCATTGCCGACGGACGCGTACTCACCCATATCGACTCGGGAGCGACGGTCAGAGTCGAGCGCTCGCCCTACGACGCGCTCATGATCCGTACGGATCCAGAACAGTTCTATAAAGTCCTCTACGCCAAACTGAAATAAAGGAGATCTTCCATGAAAAACCGCCGCCAGATGGCCATGATCGAGATCATACAGGAAAAGCCCGTCCAGACCCAGGAGGAACTGGCGAAGGAGCTGATCGCGCGCGGCTTCCAGGTCACGCAGGCGACCGTGTCCAGAGATATCAAGAAACTCCGTCTCATCAAGACCACGAATATAGACGGGATCAGCTGCTATGCTCTGAACACGCCCTCGAACCAGAACGTGACGGACCGCCATATCCGCATCTTCGTCGAGGCCGTGCTATCCGTGCAGGTCGCGGGCAACCTCGTCGTCATCAAGACGATGCCCGGTTCCGCGAACGCGGCATGCGAGACGATCGATTCGCTGAACTGGCCCGAGATCATCGGCACCATCGCCGGCGACAACACGCTCTTCCTCGCAGCCGAGAGCGAAGCCGCGGCGAGAGCGCTCGTGGAACGCTTCGAAGAGATCCTGGAACGATAGAAAAATCAGAGGTGTAAGCCGTGCTTTCACAGGTCAACATTCGCAATATCGCCGTCATCGAAAGGGCGGAACTGTCGCTCGAGGACGGACTGAACATACTGACCGGCGAGACCGGAGCCGGCAAATCCATCCTGATCGACGCCGTCCTCCTCGCCTTAGGCGCGAGGGCGGATTACGGACTCATACGCTCTGGATGCGCCTCCGCTCAGGTGGAGGCCCTTTTCCGTATGATCCCCTCCGCCGCGCAGGAGATGCTGCGCGAACAGGGACTGGATGAAGAAGACGATACGCTCCTCGTGAGCCGCGAGATCACGTCCTCGTCCCGCAGCACCTGCCGCGTGAACGGTCATATCGTCACGCTCAGCCAGCTGAGGTACATCACGGAATCCCTCATGGACATCTACGGGCAGCACGACCAGCTCTCGCTTCTGTCGCCCTCCATGCACGGAAAGATCCTGGACGCTTTCGGAGGCGACGCCAACGCAGCCGCTCTTGCGGCCGTACGTGATACCGCGGCCGCCTATCAAGAGAGCCGCACGAAGATGGATACCCTGTTCGGTACGGACGAACAGGACCGTGAAAGAACGCTGGATCTTCTCCGTTACCAGATCCAGGAGATCGAACAGGCCGCTCTGCGCCCTGGAGAGGAAGAGGAACTCCGTGCACGTCAGAAGCTCCTGGCCGAATCGGAAAAGGGCAAACGCATCCTGTACGGGATCGGGTCCGCGCTGTTTGACGGTGAGGACGGAGCGCCCGCTTTGGAAAGACTCCAGGTCAGCGCTTCGGAACTGTCCCGCATCTCGGATCTGTCGAAGGATCTGGAAAGCTTCTACACAGAGCTCGAGAGCGTCAGTCTGGAGCTGGAAGAACTGCAGCACGTGTTCCCGGATCTCCTTTCTTCCTTCGACTACAGCGAAGAGGAACAGGAAGAGATCGAGAACCGCCTGACGGAGATCTATGCACTGAAACGGAAATACGGTCAGTCCTACGAAGAGATCCGCCGTTATTACGATGAGATCTGTGAAAAGGAACACCTGCTCTCCACGTCCCAGGAACAGATCCGGAAACTCGAAGAGCAGATGGAAAAGCAGTATCATGCATGGGAAAAAGCTGCGGAAAAGCTGAGCGCGGTCCGAAAAGCCGATGCAGTCCGTCTGTCCAAGGCCATCGAAAAGGAACTTGCGGATCTAGGGATGAGTTCCGCCCGCTTCCACGTGCAGCTCGATCCCGTAGACCTGTCCGGCAGCCGCGTGTCGGCAAACGGCATGGAACGCCCCGTGTTCCTGCTCTCGGCGAACAGGGGTGAAGAGCTCCGCTCCCTGGAGAAAGTCGCGTCAGGCGGTGAAATGAGCCGTATCATGCTGGCCCTGAAGGTCATCACGTCGGATCTGGACGGGATCGACTGCATGATCTTCGACGAGATCGACGCCGGCATCAGCGGATCGGTCTCTCTCATGGTCGCGAGGAAACTCGCCGAGATCTCACGGAAGCGTCAGGTGATCTGCATCACACACACCGCGCAGATCGCCGCCATGGCGGACAACCATTACCGGATCCGCAAGGAGGAGAGGGGAGAACACACCTATACGATCGTGGACGCACTGAGCGAGGAAGAATCCCTGGAGGAGATCAGCAGGCTCCTGGGCGGCGAATCCATGTCGGCCCTCAGTCTGGATCACGCGAGAGACATGCTCTCCTGGTGCAGAGACTACAAGAAAGGCATCCCTTCCTGACAGAAAGTATAATGCAGCCGGACTTCGACAGATGACTGTCAGAGTCCGGCTGCTTTCTTTTCTTTGGGACAGGAATCAGTCTCCGCAGCGTTCGTTGACGGCGGCTTCGGTCTCGCGCATCGCTTCCAGAGTCCTGTCAAGAAGTTCGTCCAGGGTCCATCCGAGCCGTTCGGCTCCGGAGGCAATGACGTCACGGGAACAGCCGGCGGCAAATTTCTTGTCCTTGTATTTCTTCTTGAGGCTTGGCAGTTCCATATCGCAAGTGCTTTTGGAGGGACGCATCTTCGCTGCCGCCCAGATGAGGCCGGTCAGTTCATCGCTCGCAAAGAGGATCTTTTCCATCTCGTGCACGGGCTCCTGATCGGAGCAGATCCCGTAGCCGTGGGAGCAGACGGAATAGATCATGTCTTCTCCGACGCCGCCCTCCCTGAGCAGATCGGGGGCTTTCTGACAGTGCTGCTCGGGATAGAGCTCGAAGTCGATGTCGTGCAGGAGTCCGACCATGGCCCAGTAGTCGGCTTCGTCCGCGTAACCTCGGGTCTCGGCGAAATAGCGCATCACGGCTTCCACTGTATAGGCGTGACGGATATGGAAGGGTTCCTTGTTGTAGCGGGTCAGGAGCTCGAGCGCTTCGTCCCGGGTGATCGTGGGTGTTCTCATGGGATTCCTTTCTTTATGCGAGGGCATGTTCACAGGAACGGTTCTCTCCGTTCCAGAGGGATTTCATGGTCCAGTCTGCGTCGGGATCGGACCAGAAGGGATCACAAGCAGGCAGACCGAGAGCAAGGAACACGGCGCTGCACAGATAAAGGCTGCCTGTGGAGATGTAAGGCTCGCCCATATCCGGCTGATGTCCGCAGATCCCGATTGTAAGCCATCCGTCTTCATCGAACATGGAAGAGAACGACAGGATGCGGCGGATCACGGCGGTCAGGGCGCAGCGGACCTGGGCGGGACAGATCCCTTCTTCCAGATTGTGCATCAGAGCAGCCTGGGACAGCGCCTGGAAAGCACCGAAGCGGTAAGCGAGGGACCGTCCGATGAGCGGATAGCTTCCTTCGGGGGAGATCAGGTGCTCCAAGTGCGCTGCATAATGAGATGCACGGACACGCGCAGGCTCTTTCATGGCAGCCCAGCGGGGATCCTCGTCTCCGATCTCGTCCAACACGTCGATCAGCATGGGCTGGATAACGAAACTGTTGTAGTAATCCCAGTGGAAATCTCTTCCGTCTCCATACCAGCCGTCGCCCTTGTACCATTCCTCGATCTTCAGAAGTGCAAGGTCGATCCGCATGGGATCCCAGTCCGGGGATCCCGCATGATGGATCAGGCATTCGATCATGGCGGAGAACAGGAGCCAGTTGCTCTGGTAGGGCTTTCTCGTGCGGGTAGCACGCATCGCGTCCAACAGGCGGGCTTTCACTTCAGGATCCAGAGGATCCCACAGTTCCTTCGGGGCGCGGAGGATTCCCTGGGCAAGGAAGGCCGCGTCCACGATCGGCTGATAACCTTCGGAGAAGTTCATGCGGTCGTTCCTGGCAGGATCCACAGCATTCGAAATGCAGACGCGCGTCATTTCCGCGTATTCCTTCCTGAGCGATTCCTCTTCGCCCTCAAGATCCCCGCAGGCGATCCAGGGAGCCATCCCCATGACGGTCCTTCCGAAAGCTTCCAGATAGGTATACTGTTCACGGTCTTCCCTTGGGGAAGACGATTCCACTGGCATTTCAAGCCTCAGTCGGTCACGGCTCAGGGCGCGGAGCACGGGAGAACAGATCTTCAGCATGTCGGCGACCCATTCGGATCTCGTATCGGAACAGGGCATATTGGCTTACCTCCGTTGAGAAGTTCCTTCTATTTATACCACAAGATCGTAGAAAAGTATACGGCCGTGTGGGCAATCTCCCGTATTCCCGGGCTTGTCTTGCAATTCAGAGGTGAATCAGATATACTGAACAGAGCGGTCTTCCGCCATGTCCCAAAGGAGTCTTCGCATGTCTTATCACGTTTCCCTGGCCCAGTTCGAAGGGCCTCTGGATCTGCTCCTGCGCCTCATCAGTGCGGCGAGGGTCGATATACGTGAGATCTTCGTCTCCAATATCGTGGACCAGTATCTGGAAACGGTCGCACATGCAGATGAATCCCTTTCGTCCGAAGAAACGAGCGAATTTCTCGTCATGGCCTCCCGGCTCCTGGAGATCAAGTCCAGACAGCTGTTCATCGATCCCGAGCGCGGAGATGAGCCGGATGAGGACGAACAGAGACTCTACGAACAGCTGGAGCAGTACAGACAGTATCAGGAGCGCGTGGAATCCCTGAAGGAAAGGGAAGCCGCCGCTGCGGATCTGTTCGGACGTCTTCCGGAGGAATGGGTAGGGGAGACGACGCTCCTGACGAGCGACATGACGATCCAAGCGCTGATCGACGCTTTTCTCCGCGTCCAGGACCGGATGAAGGCCGAGGCCGAGCCTGAGGAAGCCGGCGTGATCGAGCGTGAAACCGTATCGCTGCAGAGCCGGATCATCTGGCTCCGCAGAAGAATAAGGGCCGAACGCAGGCTCCTTTTCTCGGAGCTTCTGGAAGGTCTGCCGGCGAGAGAAGCCATCACGGTGTTCCTCGCCATACTGGAACTGATCCATTCGAACGAAATGACGGCGCGTCAGGATGCTCCGCTCGCGGAGATCGTTTTGGAGCGGAAAGATGAAGAGACGGAAAGCCCGTCGGACGACGAGGAGGCATAAGTGGACGAATTACAGCGCGCGGCAGCTCTGGAAGCCATACTGTTTACAGCCGGGGACCCTCTGGCGCCCGAAGATATATGCATGGCGCTCGAATGGAGCGAAAACGACTTTTCCGAAGCGCTCCAGGCTCTGGAGACCCGTCTGTCCGGTGAGAACCAGGGTCTTCAGCTCCGGCGTATCGGCGACAAGCTCCAGCTGATCACGCGGCCGGAATATGCGGACATGATCCGCGCCGTGCTCTCTCCCGTGAAAAGGAAGCCTCTTTCCCAGTCCGCTCTGGAGACGCTTTCCATCATCGCATACAAACAGCCCGTCACGAAGGCGGAGATCGAAGCGATCCGCGGCGTGCGCTGTGACTACGCCCTCGAGGTCCTGCGGAGCCGCGGTGTCGTCGCCGAAGCGGGCCGGAAGGACAGTCTCGGACATCCTGCGCTGTACGCTACGACGGAAGAGTTTCTCAAAGTCTTCGGCCTCACGAACCTGGAACAGCTTCCCGACTGGGACGCCATGCAGGCCCTGATTGCCGAAGTCCCCGTACCTTCCTCCGAAGAACCGGCTGAAACTCCGAAAGAAGAGACAGCCGAAGAAACAACGGCCTGACCTGCCGGCACAGGCACAGAATATGGCGAAATCCTCCTGAATCTGTTACAATGGATACAGGAGGATTTCATGCGTTTACAGAAATTCATGGCGCTCTGCGGCGTAGCTTCCCGCAGAAAATGCGAAGAACTGATCCAGGCGGGTCTCGTGTCCGTAAACGGAAAACCCGTCACCGTCCTGGGAACACAGGTGGACGAACGGAACGACGTCGTGGAATACAGCGGAAGAATCCTGTCGCTCCCGGAAGAAAGACGGACCATCCTGTTTTACAAGCCGGCCTGCTGTGTCTGTACTGTCTCGGATCCCGAAGGCAGGCAGACTGTCATGGATTACCTGAAGGACGTGCCTGAAAGGGTCTATCCCGTAGGAAGGCTCGACTACATGACGGAGGGGCTGCTTCTTCTGACGAATGACGGGGATCTCGCACGTTTTCTCATGCATCCGAGCAGCGAATGCGACAAGACCTACCGCGCCGATATCCGCGGGCAGCTGACGGAGAACGAGATCGAAACCCTTCGGAACGGCGTCCTTCTGTCCGACGGGCCGACGTCTCCCGCAGGCGTGGAAACAGGCCCCGTCGTAAACGGCATCCAGACCGTCTGTCTGACGATCCACGAAGGGCGCAACCGGCAGATCCGCAGGATGCTCGAAGCCGTGGGCAGGGAAGTGATCTATCTGTGCAGGATCGGCTATTCCGGTCTCTCGCTGGAAGGCCTGCATCCGGGACAGTATCGGGATCTGACGCAGAATGAGATCGATATGCTCAAAACCACTGGAAAAAGCAGCAAATAATTGGAGCCTGTTCGCGCAAAAAACCATTGTACGCACAGGACTTGTTTGGTATAATTTACAATAAGGGGAATGTGGGGTCTGGGCTCCGCTCCCAACGTCAATTTCGATTCCCGGCTGTCCATCGGGAAGCCGGTGTTTTCCACAATCAGAGGAGGAGACAATGAGTAAAGTACGGATTACCGAAACCATTCTTCGCGATGCGCACCAGTCTCAGGCTGCGACCCGCATGCGTCTGGACGAGATGCTGCCTGTTTCCAAGCAGCTGAACGACGCCGGGTTCTGGGCCCTCGAATGCTGGGGCGGCGCGACCTTCGATTCCTGCATGCGCTATCTGGACGAGGATCCTTGGATCCGTCTGCGCAAGCTCCGCGAAGCCATGCCCGACGCGCGTCTGCAGATGCTTCTGCGCGGACAGAACCTTCTGGGCTACAAACACTACGCGGACGACGTAGTCGATGAGTTCGTGAAGAAGAGCATCGAGAATGGCATCAACATCATCCGTGTTTTCGACGCGCTGAACGATCCCCGCAACCTCAAGCAGGCGATGGAGTCCACCAAGAAGTACGGCGGCCATCTGCAGGCAGCGTTCAGCTATACGACAAGCCCTGTCCATACCCGTGAATACTTCGTGAACCTTGCAAAGGAACTGGAGTCCATGGGCGCCGATTCCATCTGCATCAAGGACATGTCCGGTCTGCTCCTTCCTTATGAAGCCTATGAGCTCATCAAGGAGATGAAGGCCGTCATCAACGTGCCGATCGAGCTTCATACGCACAACACCGCCGGCGTCGGCGATCTGACTCTCCTCAAAGGCATCGAGGCCGGCGTGGACATCGTGGACACCGCTCTGTCTCCTCTCGGTTCCGGAACGTCTCAGCCTGCGACCGAACCCCTGGTCAAGACCCTGGAAGGCACACCCTACGATACCGGTCTGGACCTCGCCAAGCTCAATGAGATCGCCCAGCATTTCCGCAAGGTAGCTGACCGTCTGAAGGCTGACGGCTTCCTGGATCCCAAGGTCCTCGCCGTTGACGTCAACGCTCTCATGTATCAGGTCCCCGGCGGCATGCTGTCCAACCTGATCTCCCAGCTCAAGAAGGCCAATGCCTCCGACCGTCTGCAGGAAGTTCTGGAAGAAGTACCGCGCGTGCGCGAAGACTTCGGTTATCCGCCGCTGGTCACTCCGACCTCCCAGATCGTCGGCACCCAGGCCGTCCTGAACGTCCTGACCGGCGAGCGCTACAAGATGCTGCCCAACGAGTCCAAGGGCCTGCTCCGCGGTGAATACGGCCGCCTGCCCGGCGAAGTCAATCCCGACGTGCAGAAGCTGGCTCTGACCGACGGTGCCGAGCTGATCACCTGCCGTCCTGCGGACAAGATCGAGCCCGAACTGGAGATGTACCGCGAGAAGGTCAAGTCCATGAACCTGTACGAGAAGGAAGAGGACGCTCTGAGCTACGCCCTGTTCCCCCAGGTCGCCGAGACTTATCTGGCCTCCCGCCGCTATCTGCGCTATCGTATCGAGCGCGCCGACTGATCAAGCACAAACAGCGAAGAGGCACTGTGCCTCTTCGCTTTTTCACTTTATACGGAGAAGAATCGGAATGTACGAAGTACAGGAACTGGAAGAACTGCTTTCCCGGGATCACGGGAGAATGAGCAAGGGACAGAAAGCGATCGCAGCTTATCTGCGCGCGGATCTGGACCGTGCGGCTTTCATGACCGCCCAGAAGCTGGGTGAAAAAGCCCGTGTCAGCGAATCCACCGTCGTCCGCTTTGCGGCCAGGCTGGGCTTTGAAGGATATCCGCAGTTCCAGGAGACCCTTCAGGAGATCGTGCGCAGGAAAATGACGCCCGTACAGCGCATGGAGCTGTCGGAGAACGCGAAAGATACCGGCTCGATCGTCCGGTCCGTGGTCAAATCCGATATCCAGAATCTGAGGAACACGCTCGAAAATCTGGATATGCAGGAGTTCGAAGCGATATCCGACGCCCTGTATTCCGCCAGAAGGATCTATATCCTCGGCATCCGAAGCTCCGCGCCTCTCGCGCAGTTCGCCGGATACTACCTGAGCTTTCTCCACCCCGACGTCAGGATCGTCACCTCAGGCTTCAACGACGTCCTGGAACAGATCTTCCATATCGGTGAGGGAGACGTGCTCATGGCGATCTCCTTCCCGCGCTATTCCCGAAGGATCGTCGAAGGCATGCGTTACGCATCCGAGAGAAAAGCCGCCTGCATCGCGATCACGGATACGCCGGCGTCTCCGCTCGTATCCGAGGCAGCGCACTGTCTGTACGCGAAGAGCGGGCTCGCTTCCTTCGCGGATTCCCTGGTTGCTCCCATGTCCCTCCTGAACGCTCTCGTGGCTTCCGTCGGCATGAAAAGGCATCAGGAGACTTCCGAATCCTTCAGAAGGCTGGAAGACATCTGGTCGCGCTACCGCGTCTATACGGAAAGGGACGGAAAGGAATGAGAACGGTCGCAGTGATCGGCGGAGGTCCCGCCGGTATGATGGCCGCGATCTCCGCCAGGGAAAAGGGATCGAGAGTCATCCTGCTCGAAAAAAACGAAAAACTGGGAAAAAAGCTCTATATCACGGGAAAAGGGCGCTGCAACGTGACCAACGCCTGTACCCGGGACGAATTCATGGAAAACGTCAACAGCAACGGACGTTTCCTGTTTTCCAGCTTTTCCTCCTGGACGCCCCAGGATCTCATGGGATGGTTCGAAGAGAGGGGAGTGCCACTCGTCGTGGAAAGAGGACGCCGCGTCTTCCCTCAATCCCAGAAGAGCAGCGACATCATCCGCTGTCTGGAGAGGGAATGCAGGGATCTGGGCATAGAGATCCGGCTGCACACCGAAGTCACCTCGCCGCGTGTCACAGACGGCCGCCTGATCGGCCTGGAGCTTTCAGACGGGACGTTCCAGCCCTGTGACGCCGCAGTCGTCGCTACCGGCGGACTGTCCTATCCCGTGACGGGATCTACCGGGGACGGGTACCGCTGGGCCTCTGCGACGGGCCACAGGTTCATAGATACGAGGGCCGGCCTCGTGCCGGTCGCCCTGTCCGATCTCTGGGTACCGACTCTGCAGGGACTTTCACTCAAGAACGTTTCGCTCCGTGCCAGGAGAGGGAAGAAGGATTTCTTCCATGAACTGGGCGAAATGATGTTCACGCACTGCGGGATCACAGGTCCCCTGGTCCTCACGCTTTCCAGCCTTACGGAGAAAGAGGATGAGGGCACTCTGCTCCTGCATCTCGATCTGAAGCCCGGCATGACCGATCAGGAACTCCAGGAGAAGCTGATCCGCGAATGCTCCGCCGAACCTGAGCGTTCGGTCAAGAACATGCTGAGCAAACGGATGCCCGGACGGCTGGCTCCCGTGGTCCTACAGCTGGCCAAGACGGACGGTTCAAAGCCTTCCCATCAGCTGACAAGGGAGGAGAGGGGACGCATCGTATCCGTCATGAAGGACCTGACCATGCATTATGAAGGACAGATGTCCTATGATGAAGCCGTCATCACGCGCGGAGGCGTGGACGTTCGGGACATCACGCCCGGGACCATGGAATCCCGGAAGATCAAAGGACTGTATTTTGCGGGCGAAGTGATGGATGTGGATGCCTTTACGGGCGGATACAATCTGCACATCGCCTTCTGTACGGGACGTGCCGCGGGTACTGCGGCAGCCCTGGAAGGAGAATAAGGAATGAGCGTATTCCATATCGCGATCGACGGACCGTCCGGAGCCGGCAAAAGCTCTACGGCCAAAAAGCTGGCGAAAGAACTGGGATTCACCTATATGGATACCGGTGCGATGTATCGGGCCGTTGGGCTCAAGGCTCTTCGTCTGGGGATCGACCCCATGGACGAAGAAGCAGTCAGCGCCATGATCGGAACGACTTCCGTGGATCTCGCACTGGAAGCCGGAGAACAGCAGGTGCTTCTGGACGGAGAGAACGTCAATCCCTTCATCCGCACGCAGGAAGTGTCCGCAGCCGCTTCGGCCGTCAGCAAATGGGCGGCCGTCAGGACGATGCTCGTGGAAGCGCAGCGCAGCATCTGCGCGACTTCCGACGTCATCATGGACGGCAGAGACATCGGATCCGTCGTTCTCCCGGATGCCCAGGTGAAATTCTTCCTGACTGCATCCCCTGAGGTCAGGGCACACCGCAGGACGCTCGAACTGCAGGCACGCGGCGAAGAGGCGGACGAGGAAAAGATCCTGCGTGAGATCATCGCCCGTGATGAACAGGACAGCAGCAGAGCGGTTTCTCCGCTCATCCGCGTGCCGGACGCGGTTCTCGTAGACAATTCCGACATGAATGAAGAGGAGACCTGTCAATGGATGCTGAATATCGTCAGGGAAAGAATGGCGAAATAATCTGGACTTTTCCTCAGAAAGTCATCTATGCGCTGGCTTATGCCTTCGTATTCGTCGTATTCCATATTTTCATGCCTACCAGGGTCATCGGAAATAGGGAACAGCTGAAGAAGGGGCCCTGCCTTTACTACAGCAACCATATTTCTCTTTTGGATCCGTTCCTGACCCATTTCCTCGTCATGCCCAGAAGGGTCTTCATCCTGGCCAAAACGGAACTGTTCAAAAACCGTGCTCTCCAGTATCTGATCCATGCGCTGGGTGCGATCTCTGTAGACAGAGGCAACAGTGATCTGGGTGCCATGAAGGCGGTGCTCGACCTGCTGAACAAAGGTCAGGCGGTATCCATCTATCCGGAAGGAACCAGGGTTCGCAACCCCGATCTCTCGCTCGGAGAATTCCAGCAGGGCGTGGCGATGATCGCGCACAGGAGCGGCGTTCCCGTGATCCCCGTATATTTCGATCATGGCAACCGGTACCGTATCGGGAAGCGGATCAAGGTCAAAATCGGCGATCCGATCGACCTTTCAGCCTATCAGGGACGTAAAATTCGGCGCGAAGACTTGGAAAATATAACAAATTTGATGGTTTCTGCGTTGAATGACTTGCGCAATTCAAAAGATTAGTTTATAATTTTCGGTATTACTGGGTTTAGATTTCTGATCACAGGAGTAGTTTTGAAAGTCTGTCTTGCATCTAACATCGGGTTCTGCTACGGTGTACAGCGAGCGCTGGACATGGCGGAAAAAGCGGCAACACAATATCCGGGTCTGAAAATCTATACTTTGGGTGAGATCATCCACAATCCTCTGGTGATCAGCCGTCTGGCCGAACAGGGGATCGAAGCAGTGGATCATCCCGATGAACTGCAGCCAGGCGTCGTACTCGTACGCTCACACGGGGCCGGCAGACAGATATTTGAAGATCTTGTCTCTGCAGGACATACCGTGCTGGACGCGACATGTCCGAAAGTCAGAAGGCTGCAGAAAAAAGCAGAGGAACTGAGCCGGGACGGCAGGCCCCTGATCCTGTACGGTCAGTCGGATCATCCCGAAGTCCTGGGTATCCTGGGATGGTATGACGGAACGGCCTACGTGGTCAGGAGCGCGGAATCGATCCGGGATCTGCCGGCGCTGGATAACGCATGTGTGCTTGCACAGACGACGACTCCTCAGAAAGAGTTCGATGCAGCGCTGCCCCTGATCCTTGAAAAGGCTCCGAACGCCGAAGTCTTCCCTTCGATCTGCAACGCGACAGATGTCCGTCAGAAAGAGGGGAGAGAACTGGCTGCCGAATGTGACGCTATGATCGTGATCGGCGGACGGAACAGTTCCAATTCCGCGAAACTCGCGGATGCCTGCAGACAGATCTGTCCGCAGACATATTTCATCCAGGATGCCGACGAGCTGCCGCTCGATGAGCTGCGCTCGAAGCAGAGAATAGGTATCACGTCCGGAACTTCTACTCCGGATTGGATTATTAAGGAGGTTTACACACGAATGTCTGACATCCAGAACCCTGAGATTCTGAACCCTGAGGTTGAGGAATCCACGACCGTAGCACCTGCTGAAGCTGAAGAGGAGCGCGAAGCTGATTTTGCCACCGCTTTTGAGAAGACCATGGTGCAGATCCGCCCTGGTCAGGTCATCAAGGGCAAAATCGTTTCCTTCAATGATTCGGAAGTGTGCGTGAATATCGGATACAAATCCGATGGCTTCATCCATCTGAGCGAATTTGAGCTCGCGGAAGGCCAGTCTGCCGCTGATGTCTTGCATGAGGGTGATGAGATTGAAGTTGAAGTCGTCAAGGTCAATGACGGCGAAGGCAACGTTCTTCTGAGCAAGAAGAACATCGAAGTGCGCCGCAACTGGGACGAACTGGTCAAGGCGCAGGAAGAGAACGCCCGCTTTGAAGCGACCGGCAAGCAGGTCGTCAAGGGCGGTCTGATCGCAACGGTGAAGGGAATCCGCGCTTTCATTCCCGCTTCCCAGCTCGATACCCGCTACGTTGACAAGATCGAGAAGTATGTCGGCCAGACCTTCCCCGTGAAGATCCTAGAAGTGGACACCAACCGCCGCCGCATCGTGGCCAGCCGCAAGGTGGCCGTGCAGGAAGAAGCCGCCGCGGCCAAGAAGGCCAAGTGGGATCTCCTGAATGAAGGCGAGACCGTGAAGGGCATCGTCCGCCGTCTGACCGATTTCGGCGCTTTCGTCGACATCGGCGGCATCGACGGTCTGGTCCATGTGACCAACCTTGCCTGGGGCAACGTCAAGCATCCCAAAGACGTCGTCTCCATCGGCCAGGAAGTCAATTGCCTGATCCTCAAGGTGGACCGCGAGAATCAGCGCGTGTCTCTCGGCATCAAGCAGCTTCTGCCCAAGCCCTGGGACGTCGCGGATGAGAAATACATCCCCGGCTCCATCGTGACCGGCAAAGTCGTCCGCATCGTGACCTTCGGTGCTTTCGTTGAGCTCGAGCCCGGACTGGACGGCCTGGTGCACATTTCCCAGATCGCCGACACCCGCATCGACAAGGTGGAAAGCGTACTGGAAGTCGGACAGATCGTGAACGTGAAGGTCCTGGACGTCAACACCCAGGAGCATCGCATCTCCCTGTCCATCCGTGACGCCAATATCCCCGTGACCGAGAACGACTACTCCGCCGAGATCACCGACGAAGAGATCGTTGACGGCGAGAACGACGACCTGTACGAGACCGCCGACATCATCACGGAAGAGGAATAATTCTCCGACGCAATCAAGAGCCCATCTTCACGGATGGGCTCTTTTCCTGCGGGAAAGGAAATCAAAGTTATGGAAGGCAGTACACTCACGCCCCGCGCGCGTGAGATCGTGAAAAGTCTCGGTCTTTCATCGGACGGATGGGAGCGTTCGCCCTCGGGTTTCACGAATGAAGTCTGGATCTCTTCCGGATTCGTGCTGAAGGTCTATCTCGGCGTTTCCCGTCAGCGTGAAACGGAAAAGGCTTTCTATCGCCTTGCTCCCGTATCCGGAATGCCGAAAGCGCTGGAGACGGGAGAGGATTTCCTTCTCATGGAGAATACCGGCGGCGTATCTCTCTTCAGCGTCTGGCCGGACCTGGACGATCAGACAAGAAAAAGACTGTTTTCCGAAGCCTGCGGACTGGCGCGGGGAATCACGGAACTTCCTGAATCGATCCTTCCGCACGATCCCGTGGACGACTGGAGCAAAGAGATCTCCGGGAGGATCCTGAACGCATGTGGTCTTCTCAACAATGACTTCCCGGATTCCGTCCTGATCGAAAGATGCAGAAAAGCGGTCAGTCTTCATCGGGACAGTCTGGGATGGGGGAACCGCTGGTGCTGGATGCATCCGGATTTTCATTTCGACAATCTCATCTGGAACCGGGACACGGGAAGGCTCTTTCTTCTCGATTTCGAGGATCTCTGCTACGCCCCCGCGGACTATTTCCTCGACACGCCACTTAGGATGATCCGATATCCGCATCTGTACGCCAACGAGTACGACGATCCAAGACAGAGGAAAGAAGATTACATAGGCCTAACGGAGATCATGGAAGAACAGCTGCCTGTCTGTTTTTCCCATCCGCAGAACAGGATCCGCACGGCTCTGTACGCTCTCGCGTACGATCTGAAGCATCTGAGCCGCTCTCCGCAGATCCGTTCGCTCGTCCTGCGCGCCGAGGGGGATCTGGAGATCATGGGTCTCTGACGCAAAAACATACAGAAAGACACGATCCGAAGTGAACGGATCGTGTCTTTTATCTGTTCCTGCTTATTTGGCGATCGAGCTGCGGACCAGAGCCCTCTTCAGACGGGCCATGGCCAGTTCGCGTTCTCTTTCGCTGATGTCTTCCTGAGCCAGGATCCTTTCGGCTCTTCTTCTGGAAGCTTCCGCTCGGGCTTTGTCGATGTCGTCAGCCCACTCCCATGTCGTCGCGACGAGACGGACCTCTCCGTTCAGTACAGAGAGAAGACCGCCCATACATGCGGCGTAACGGAATTCACCGTTGACCTCGATATGGGCTTCACCCATGCCGAGGGCCGTGCAGTAATCGATGTGCCTGGGAAGGATAGCGACATCTCCGTCGATCGTCCTGCAGATCAGGCGTTCAGCCTCTCCGTCGAAGACGCATCCGTCCAGGGTCACGACCGTCAGATGAAAAGTGCTCATTGGGCAACTCCGGCTTTCTTGAATACGTCGTCGATCGTACCGGCCATAAGGAAGGCGCTTTCAGGCAGAGCGTCGCACTCGCCGTCCAGGATCATGCGGAATCCGCGCAGCGTCTCTTTCAGAGGCACGTACTGTCCGGGAATACCGGTGAACTGTTCGGCCACGTGGAAGCTCTGGGACAGGAAACGCTGGATCTTACGGGCGCGGGCCACGGTCAGCTTGTCCTCTTCGCTCAATTCGTCCATACCCATGATGGCGATAATGTCCTGCAGTTCCTTATAGCGCTGCAGCACTCTCTGGACTTCCTTCGCGATCTCGTAATGCTCTTTGCCCACGATCTCGGGAGTCAGGATGCGGCTCGTGGAGTCGAGGGGATCCACGGCGGGGTAGATGCCCATGGAAGCGATGTCGCGGCTCAGGACAGTCGTCGCGTCCAGATGGGAGAACGTCGTGGCAGGAGCGGGGTCTGTAAGGTCGTCAGCAGGCACGTAAACGGCCTGGACGGACGTGATGGATCCGTTCTTGGTCGAAGTGATGCGTTCCTGCAGAGCGCCCATTTCCGTGGCCAGAGTGGGCTGATAACCTACGGCGGAAGGCATGCGGCCCAGAAGGGCGGACACTTCGGAACCGGCCTGGGTGAAACGGAAGATGTTGTCGATGAAGAGCAGCACGTCCTGATGCTTCACGTCACGGAAGTACTCCGCCATCGTCAGACCGGAAAGGCCAACGCGCATACGTGCGCCCGGAGGTTCGTTCATCTGACCGAATACGAGAGCGGTCTTCTCGATGACTCCGCTTTCCGTCATTTCACCGTAGAGGTCGTTGCCTTCACGGGTGCGCTCTCCGACGCCAGTGAACACGGAATAGCCGTTATGCTCAGTGGCGATGTTATAGATGAATTCCTGGATCAGAACGGTCTTGCCTACGCCGGCACCTCCGAACAGACCGATCTTACCGCCTTTGGCGTAGGGGCAGATGAGGTCGACGACCTTGATGCCGGTCTCCAGGAACTCGGCGGAAGACTCCTGCTCGTCATAGCTGGGGGCGGGACGGTGGATGGACCAGCGTTCCACTCCTTCGGGAGCGGGCTTCTCGTCGATGGGCTCGCCCAGAAGATTGAACACGCGGCCCAGGCATTCTTCGCCGACAGGCACGGTGATGGGGCTTCCGGTATCCACGGCATCCATGCCGCGTACGAGTCCGTCCGTGCTGCTCATGGCGATGCACCGTACGACGGAATCTCCGATGTGCTGTGCCACCTCCACGGTCAGCTTCGTGCCGTTGTTGTCGATCTCAATGGCGTTCAGCAGCTCGGGAAGCGCGTCTTCCTGGAACTGGATATCCAGGACGGGTCCGGTGATCTGGATCACCTTGCCGATGTTCTTTTCCGACATGGCTTATTCTCCCTTGTTTCATTCATCCGGCGGAAATCAGGCTTCCGAACCGGCTATGATTTCTGTGATCTCCTGCGTGATCGCAGCCTGGCGCAGCTGGTTGTAGCTGAGGTTCAGCTTGTCCAGCATCTCGCCCGCGTTCTTCGTCGCAGCGTTCATGGCGGTGCGGCGTGCGGCCAGTTCGCTGGCTACGCTCTCACAGATGCCGCCGTACAGGATCCCCGCGATATACTCGGGAATGATCGCGTCGAAGACTTCTTCGCTGGAAGGTTCATACAGGATGATGTGTTTTCTTGCGGACTGTCTGCGTTCTTCCGTCTTTTCCCTGTGAAAGGGAAGGACTTCCATCAAAGTCGCTTCCTGTGTCAGGATGGACTTGAATTCCGTATAGACCATCTTGATCTCATCGAAACGGCCTTCCAGATAGGCGTCGCAGATAAGACGCGCCATCTCGAAGCAGTCGCTGACGGAAAGATCGGCAACAGTAGGGAAGGCATCACTGAAAATCTCTGCTTTCCCATGTCCGTAATGCTCGATCGACTTCCTGCCGACGGGAAGTACGCAGTACTCTTTGCCCTGTGCGTCTTCTTCCATGAGTTTGAAGACGTTGTGGTTGTATCCGCCCGCAAGGCCTCTGTCGCCCACGATCACGACGTAACACGTCTTTTTGATCTCCCGTCTCGCCAGATAACGGCTGCGGAACTCCGTGTTCACGGCCGCGATGTCCTGAAGCGTGTCGTAAAGGACTTCGAAATGAGGCCGGGCGTTGTCGCGGCGTTCACGTGCGCGGCGAAGGCGGGAAGAAGCTACGAGCTCCATGGCGCGGGTGATCTGCCGCGTGCTCTCTATGCTCTTCATCCGGCTCTTCAGAGCCTTCATAGAACCAGCCATGGTGCCTCCTTAGGCCTGCTGCGCCTGGAATTTCTTCGTGAATTCCGTCAGAGCGTTCTTCAGCTTCTCTTCCGTTTCGGCGCTCAGATCGCCGGTATCACGGATCGCCTGCATGGCCGCAAGACCTTCAATGTCGGAATCAAGGAAATCATACAGCTGATTCTCGTAATCCTTGATGTCTTCCACATCGATGGATTCGAGCATGTTGTGGACGGTCGCATACAGGATAGCGACCTGCTTTTCCACCGGAACGGGGGAATTGCGATCCTGCTTGAGGACTTCCACGATGCGCGCGCCTTGATCGAGGTGAGCCTTCGTATCGGCGTCCAGATCGGACCCGAACTGGGCAAAGCCCTGCAGCTCACGGTACTGTGAATAGATCAGTTTCAGTGTACCTGCGACCTTCTTCATGGCCCGGATCTGGGCGTTGCCGCCGACTCGGGAAACGGAGATGCCGGGGTTGACCGCGGGCATGATGCCGCTGTGGAACATCTCGGATTCCAGGAAGATCTGGCCGTCCGTGATGGAAATGACGTTCGTCGGGATGTAGGCTGACACGTCGCCGGCCTGGGTCTCAATGATCGGAAGAGCGGTCAGAGAACCTCCGCCCAATTCGTCGCTGAGCTTGGCTGCGCGCTCCAGCAGTCTGGAGTGCAGGTAGAAGACGTCGCCGGGATAAGCTTCACGGCCCGGAGGTCTGCGAATCAGCAGAGAAAGGGCACGGTACGCGACGGCGTGCTTGGACAGATCATCGTAGATGATGAGCACGTGCTTACCCTGAGCCATGAAGTATTCACCCATGGCGCAGCCCGTGTAAGGCGCGATGTACTGCAGAGGAGCCAGTTCGGAAGCTGTGGCGGACACGACGATGGTGTAATCCATGGCGCCGTTGTCCTGCAGGTTCTGAACCAGGTTGGCCACGGTCGAACGCTTCTGTCCAATCGCGACGTAGATGCAGATGACATCCTGGCCTTTCTGATTGATGATGGTGTCAGTAGCGATCACGGTCTTTCCGGTCTGACGGTCACCGATGATCAGCTCGCGCTGTCCGCGTCCGATCGGGATCATGGAGTCGATGGCCTTGATGCCCGTTTGGAGCGGCTGTTTGACCGGCTGACGCTGGATGATGCCGGGGGCTCTGCTCTCGATGGGGCGGTATTCGTTCGTCTCCACGGGACCTTTGCCGTCGATGGGCTGACCGAGCGCATTCACGACACGTCCGATCATGGCTTCGCCTACGGGAACGGATACGACGCGTCCCGTACGTTTGACCCAGCAACCTTCGCGGAGTCCTTCATCGCTGCCCAGGAGGGCGATGGCGACCGTGTTTTCTTCCAGGTTCTGGGCGATGCCGAATGCGCCATTCTCGAATTCGAGAAGCTCGCCGGACATGCACTGGGTCAATCCGCTGGCCCTGGCGATGCCGTCGCCTACGAGGATCACGGTACCCGTCTCGCTTTCCTCGATCAGGTTTTCGTAATTCTTGATCTGGGAGCGGATGATCTTGGAAATATCCTCAGGTCTTAATTCCATTGTTTTTTCTCACTCTTTCAATTCGATAGGGGATCATTCCCGCGCGGCGAGTATGTCCTCGCGCAGGTTCTCCAGACGGCGCTGGACGGATCCGTCGTAGCGCTTTCCGTCCATTTCAAGACGGATGCCTCCGATGATCGCGGGATTGACACGCTCTTTCAGGTCTATGGTCTTGCCGGTCATCTCGCGTAGCCGCTCGAGAAGACGGTTCCTCTTTTCATCGTCCAGCGCGACGGCGCTGATGACTTTGACTTCGAGAATTCCGTGCTCGCGGTTATAGGCTGCCCGGAAAGCTTCGACGCATCCGCTGAATTCGGAAAGCCGGCCCTCATCGCTCAGGATCCTCAGGAAATTGAGCGTATACAGATGGACCCGGCCTTCAAAAGCTTCCGTCAGAAGCCGGTTCTTCTCCTTCTTGCCGATCTTGGGGGAGGAGAGAAGACGCAGATAATCCTTTTCGCCGCTGAAGATCGACTGGATCGTCTGCAGCTCTTTGAGGATCTGTTCATCCACATTCTCCTCGAGAGCAAGGCCGTAGAAACTTTCGCCGTAACGCTTAGCGGTGTCTGTCACTGGGCATCACCGCCTACGTTGCGGATGAAATCTTCGATCAGGGCTTCGTGATCCGCAGGATTGATCTCCCTTTCGACCACTTTGCTCGCGATCGTGATCGCCATGTCGCCGATCTCGCCTTTCAGCTCGCTTACCGCCTTGGAGCGTTCCAGAGCGATCTCGTTCTCGGCGCGCTGACGGATCTGTTCCGCCTGGTTCCTGGCTTCGTTCAGGATCTCTTCCGATCTCGCGTTGGCGCTCTGCTGAGCGGTCGTGAGGATCTGAGCGGCTTCGTTCTTCGCATTCTGAAGGTTCCGCTCATAATCGGCTTTCATTTCCTGAGCTTCGGCATTGGCCTTTTCCGCGTCCTCAATCTGCGCGTTCGCTTCGGCTTTTCTCTTTTCGAGGATATCCACGACCTTATCCAGAAGGAAGCGCTTGATCAGATACATCTGCAGGAGCAGATTGCAGATCATGGCGACCCAGGTCCAGATATCCACGGTGACTAAGGACTGAAACATGTAGTTGCTCCTTCAGTGGGAAGGTCTTATCCCAGGAAATTCATGAACATACGGGGGGCGACCAGGATCAGAAGAAGTCCGACGACCAGGCCGTAGATACCGGTGGTCTCCGCCAGAGCGCAGCCCAGGATCAGGGTGGAAGTGACTTCGCCGCGGGATTCGGGCTGACGGCCTACGGCCTCGCAGGCCGCTGCAGCCGCGCTGCCTTCGCCGATACCGGGGCCGACGCCCGCGATCAGAGCGAGACCTGCGCCGATAGCGCAGCCAGCCAGAGCGATACCCTTCGCCAATACGGTGTTATCCATTTTGTTCTCCTCCTTTAAATGGATCAATGATTGATGATTTTATACAAAGCCGGGGGATCAGTCTCCGCCTGCGGCCTGTTTGATGAAGATGCATGTGAGCATGCAGAAGATATAGGCCTGAATGATACCTGCGAACCAGTCGAAATAGAGGCTCAACACAGCAGGCACACCGACCGAGAAGAAGGGGATCTTTCCGAGGACCTGTCCGACGGTGCCCGGGATCAGCCCGAACAGAGCGTGGCTCGCGGCGGACAGCGCGGCGTAGATGAGTGCGCTGATGACGGTGCCAGAAAGGATGTTGCCGAAATGACGGAACGCCATGGAAACGGGCGTCGCGACTTCGGAAACGAGGTTCATGGGCGCCATGATGAAGATGGGCTCGAGGAACCCTTTGGCGTATCCGCCCAGACCGTTCGTTTGGATCTTCTTCCGTGTGATGAGGATGAAGACGATCGTGGCCCACGCTGCTTCCGTCGTCAGATCCGCCGTGGGGCTCCAGACGCCCAGGAGGCTGATGAGGTTGCTGCAGACCGAAGTCGCGAACAGAGCGCCGAGGAGGGGGATATAGGCGTCGTACTGAGGGCCCATGTTGCCATGTACGAAGTCTATAAGCTTCGTCACAAGCAGTTCCGCGACCGCCTGCCTTCTGGAGATGTTCTTGACTTTCAGGTCATGGCCGAGCCAGATGCACAGCCCGGTGATGATCGCCATGACGATCCAGCTCATGACCAGCGTCTGGGTGATGTTGATGTCACCGAACGCGGTATGGATCGTATAGAGTATCTTTGCACCGTTGATCTCAAGATTCATGCGACTGATCCTCTTTTTCGTTTACGGATTCTTCGGTGGATTCTTCTGTATCCGGATAAGACTGCGCGGCTGCCCTGAGGTTTTTCAGCTGCGCGGCCAGGATGACGATACGGGGAAAGAGCAGCGGGATGATCGCGGCAAAGGGATTGAAATAGGAAACGATGATCGCGACGATGCACCAGGCTGCCTGGAACAGCAGGCGGTACTGATAACTGGCCTGCAGATAGGATTTGGAACGTTTGGGGTCGTCCGTGGAGGTCGATTTCTGAACGCCGAGGCACAGCCCGTAGAAGTTCAGGACGGCGACGGCAGCTCCGAGGAGCGCGCTGACCGCAATCGATACACGGAAGGATATAACGTTGCACAGATGGAGGATGAAGAACACGCCGAGCATAAGCGCCGTCAGAATGAGCGTACCGATTAGGATACGTCTGAATTCCCTGCGGGATGCTTCCTGGAGCATGTGTGACCTCCGGTAAAGTGTTAACTGTGACGGTTGAAACGGACGGGCTTTTCTTTTTCCACTTTGTTCTCCGGCCTGTTCATGATGATCCGGGAGAAACTGCGGAACGACACCGCGCTCGCACCCAGCCCCAGGATCAGCCCGGGGATGAACACCCATGAACCTACGGAAAAGCGCTGCGTGAGCCACCAGCACAGGGCCATCATGAGCAGAAGAGGCATGAGAAGAGAGATGCCCAGCTGAAGAAACCAGGTAAGGTCTTCAAGTGCTTTGAAAACGCTTTTCAAAAGAGCCTCCTCCGCATTCACAAAGGACACCGAAGTGCCATTTTCAACCAAAATAGAGTATACAGCAATATGCTTCGATATTCAACCTTTTTTGCTTGAAATCCAGGATATATCTGCAAACAACGAATCGCTTCTTTATAGTATATATTGTCCCTGGACGGGTTTTCTGTCAACAATATGTAGCGTATGCCGTCACTGACTTCGTACGCGTCTGCTTTACACGCATTAGAGCAGCCACGAATGCGCACGTCGTCCCGTGTGCCAGAAAGAAAGTTCTTTTTTCGTTTTTACGGCTATTTCAGCAGGAGAACGGCGTACACCTTATAATCAGGCCGGGAACGAAGGATGGCAGCATGGCAGAACAAGCTGAAAACGGGGGAGAATACGGCTTATATTTCTATGGTTTTCATGATTTTGCTATAGCAATTGAAGCGAAGGGATGATATAATTACACAGGACTTTTGTGCAATGGCAGGTGCAGTGCGCCTGCGTGGAATATATGGCCCGCTTCTTTGCGGTATTCCGAATTGCCATTGACCATTCGCATAACCAAATGAGGAGGAAAGTATCTCATGCGAAAGAAAATCAGCAAGCTGCCTTTCAAAGGGACTCCCGAGCAGGAAGCGCAGCTCCGCGAAGTCATCGCAGAAAACTGCAGTGACAAGAGCAACCTGATGGGCGTCATGCAGAAGGCGCAGGACATCTACGGTTATCTGCCGATCGAAGTGCAGCAGATGATCGCAGACGGCATGGACGTGCCGCTGGAGAAGATCTACGGCGTCGCCACCTTCTACGCGCAGTTCGCCCTCTCTCCCAAAGGCAAGTACAACATCTCTGTCTGCCTCGGTACCGCCTGCTACGTCAAGGGCTCCGGCAAGATCCTGGAAGCTCTGCAGGAAAAGCTCGGCATCGAAGTGGGCGAGTGCTCCGATGACGGCAAGTTCTCCCTGGAAGCCTGCCGCTGCGTCGGTGCCTGCGGTCTGGCTCCCGTCATGATGATCAATGACGAAGTCTACGGACGTCTGACCGTGGACATGCTGGACGGCATCCTGGCCAAGTACGCCGACTGATCCTACATCCAAGGCGGGGTATGCGCCTGAAAAGGGAATGGAATGAAAATCACAACGATTCAAGAATTACTGGACGCGAAAGTGCTCTGCTGTGAAGAGTCTCTGGGCAAACATGTCTATTCCGCATGCGGAAGCGACATGATGAGCGACGTGCTCGCCTATGTCAAAGACCAGGCGGTCCTTCTCACGGGCCTCGTCAATCCCCAGGTCGTCCGGACGGCAGAGATGATGGATATGATCTGCATCGTATTCGTCCGTTCCAAAATGCCCAGCCCTCAAATGATCGAACTGGCCCGTGAAAACGGCATCGTGATGATGACGACCGAAAGGCGTATGTATGACGCCTGCGGTATCCTGTATACCAACGGTCTGATCGGAAAGAAGGTCGTTCATGTCTGAGGATCTGGTTTTCCACTTTGATGTGGATGGAGAGAACTTCACTTCGGCCGGCCAGGCTTCCGTACAGGTCAAAAAGAACCTGAGGCAGCTCGGCCTTTCCCCCGAGATCATCCGGCGCGTCTCCATCGCCATGTACGAAGGAGAGATCAATATGGTGATCCATGCGGGCGGCGGCGTCGCCGACGTGCGCGTGAACGAGAACTATATCGAGATCGTGCTGGAAGATCACGGCCCCGGCATCAAAAACGTGGAGATGGCGATGCAGGAGGGATACTCCACCGCGCCTGACGACGTGCGTTCGCTCGGCTTCGGCGCAGGCATGGGACTTCCCAACATGAAGCGCTATACGGACTCCATGAAGATCGATACCGTGGTCGGTGAAGGCACCACCATCACCATGAGAGTGAATCTGGTCTGAAAACTGAAAGATTTCTTTTCGGAGTAGAAATGGCTAACATTACGAGCTACGAACATTCCGTTCAGTTGGATCCGAGCAAGTGCACGGGCTGTACGAACTGCCTGAGACGCTGTCCCACGGAAGCGATCCGCATCAAAGATCACAAAGCGCATATCGATGAGACGCGCTGTATCGACTGCGGCGAATGCATCCGTATCTGCAGCAACAAGGCCAAGCGTGCCGTCTGCAGCAAGCTCGAATCGATGGAGCGCTTCCGCTGGAAGATCGCTCTGCCGGCTCCCACGCTGTACGGACAGTTCGACAATCTGGACGATGTGGACATCGTGCTGGACGGTCTCCTGAAGATCGGGTTCGATGACGTCTTCGAAGTCTCCAAGGCCGCGGAACTCGTGTCCGCCTATACGCGCCTTTATCTGAAGACCGAAGGCATCAAGACGCCTGTCATCAGTTCAGCCTGTCCCGTCATCGTGCGTCTGATCGCGCTGCGTTTCCCCTCGCTGAACGACAACATCATGCGGATGCTTCCTCCCATGGAAGTCGCCGCGGGTCTTGCGAGAGAACGCGCGAAGAAACAGCATCCTGAGCTGAAGGACGAAGACATCGGAGTCTGCTTCATTTCTCCCTGTCCCGCCAAGGCGAGCTACGTCAAGAACGGATTCGCCAATTACAAGAGCCAGGTGGACGAAGTCGTCTCGATCAGCGACATCTATTTCCTGCTCATCAGCGAGATGACGCATACGAGCGACGTGAAAGCCACGACCGAATCCGGCATGATCGGAATCGGATGGGCATCCTCGGGCGGGGAAGCCACGGCGATCTTCAACGAGGATTACCTGGCAGCCGACGGCATCGAGAACGTCATCAACGTCCTGGACCAGATCGAAACGGGCAACATACCTCCCGTCAAGTTCATCGAACTGAACGCGTGCCCAAGCGGATGCGTCGGAGGCGTCCTGACGATGCAGAACCCCTTCATCGCCAAGACGAGGCTCCAGTCGCTCCGCAAATACCTGCCCGTATCCCAGAACTTCCTCTCGCCCGAAGAAGAGCATTACATTCCCGAAAGCTATTTCTTCAACGAGCTGCCGGTCTACAAGCCGATCTCCCGCCTGAGTGACAGTATGGCCCAGTCCATGCGCATGATGGCCGATATCCAGAAGCTGCGAGACATGCTTCCGGGCATCGACTGCGGAGCCTGCGGCGCGCCGACCTGCCGTTCCCTCGCGGAGGACATCGTGAAGGGGAAGGCCTGCATCGAAGACTGCATCCTGTATCAGAAGCTGAAGGAGGAAGCCGGACGTGACGGTTGAAAAACTGCTTGAGCACGGATTCGAAGCCGTGACGCTCCCGGATCCTGAAAGAGAGATCGACGGCGTCTATATCGGAGATCTTCTCAGCTGGGTCATGGGAAGGGCCCGGTCGGACAACGCCTGGATCACGATCATGTCCAACATGAACGTCATCGCGGTCGCGACTCTGGCCGACACCTCCTGCGTCATCCTGGCCGAGGGCGTGACGCTCCCGGACGACATCCGTGAGACGGCTGAAGCCAAGGGCGTCAACGTGCTCACTACACAGCTGCCCGCCTACGAAGCGGCCATGGTCCTGTCCGGCCTGCTGAAATGAGCCTGTATACGTATGATTTCCATGTTCATTCCTGTCTTTCGCCCTGCGGAGACAGGGACAACACGCCAAACAACATCGCCGGAATGGCGGTTCTGAACGGCGTGCAGATCATGGCGCTTACGGACCACAACAGCAGCAGGAACTGCCCGGCCTTCTTCGAAGCCGCGAAACGCTACGGGCTCATACCCATAGCCGGCATGGAACTGACGACATCCGAAGACATCCACGTCGTGTGTCTGTTCGAGACACTGGAAGAGGCGCTCGCCTTCAACGACGAGATCGACACCCGGCGTATACGTGTGAAGAACAGGGAAGAGATCTTCGGCGAACAGCTGATCCTGGACGGCGAGGACAACGTCGTCGGAAGGGAAGAAGACCTTCTCATCAACGCCACAACCGTTTCTCTGGATGAGGCTCCCGGGATCGTCGCGAAATACAACGGCATCTGCTATCCGGCCCACATCGACAGACCGGCGAACGGTGCCATCGAGATTCTCGGCGATTTCCCGCATTACGCGGGTTTCCGGATCGCCGAGATACAGGACCGCAGCAATAAGGAAGAATACATCAAAAAGTACGGCCTGGAGAATCTGAAGATCCTCATCAGCTCCGACGCCCATTATCTGACCTCCCTGAGGGAAGACAACGACACGATCGAAGTGGATGACGAACCCTACAGCAGCGCTCTGGTCCGCCACAATCTGTTCGAGTATCTGAGGTCGCTATGAAGGAAATATCCCTGAACATCCTGGATATCGCGGAAAATTCCGTAAAAGCCGGAGCGACCCTGACTCAGATCCTCCTGGAAGAGAAGGACTCGATCCTGACGCTCTCCATCGTAGACGACGGATGCGGCATGACGCCCGAAATCCTTCGGGGCGTCGTCGATCCCTTCTACACGACGCGGACGACCCGCAAGGTCGGCATGGGTCTGCCTCTCCTGAAACTCGCATGCGAGCAGACGGGAGGGGAGATGACGGTCACTTCCGTCAGCGACACGGTAGACCCCGTCCATCACGGAACGTCTGTCACCGCGGTCTTCCATACGGATCATATCGATTTTACGCCGCTGGGCGACGTGGTGTCCTCCATCGTAACGCTGATCCAGGGCCATCCCGATACGGATTTTCTCTTCAGGCATACGAAAGGGGAGAGCGTAGTGGAGATGGATACCCGGGAACTCCGTCAGGTCCTGGAAGACGTCCCGCTGAACAGCTACGACGTGATCAAGTGGATTGAATCGTATCTGCGCGAGCAGTACGGCGATTTCTAAATAGAAACACTCCAATCCGAAGAAAGGAACGTATTCATGAAAACATTGGCTGAACTTCAAGCAATCAAAGACAGAATGAAGGACAGAGTCATTCTGCGTGAGGGCATGGAAGGGATCCGCGTGGTCGTAGGTATGGCTACCTGCGGTATCGCTGCCGGCGCCCGTCCCGTTCTCAATGCCTTCGTAGAAGGCGTCAACGCTGCGGATCTCGGCGGCAAGGTCACCGTGACGCAGACGGGCTGCATCGGCATCTGCCAGTACGAGCCCGTGGTGGAGATCTTTGAAGCCGGCAAAGACAAGGTCACCTACGTCAAGATGAACGCCGAAAAGGCGCAGAAGGTGATTGATGAGCATCTCAAAGGCGGCAAGGTCGTGAGCGAATACACGATCGGCGCCGTCCAAGCATAAACGGGAGGTATAACACATGATTCGTGCACAAGTGCTTATCTGCGGCGGTACAGG
>JAEEJN010000053.1 GCA_016281935.1 Bacillota bacterium
CGTGCAGGGACGCGCAACCCGCGGCGTCAAGTCGATCGACCTGGAACCGGACGATGAAGTGATCTGGGCCGGACAGTGCGGAGCGGGAGAAGAGCTCCTGCTCATGACCGACACGGCCTACGTCCGCCGGGTCGCAGTCATGGATCTGCCCTCCCAGAACCGGGGCGGCAAGGGCAGCCGCGCCATCCTCTTCTACAAGAACGGTGCCAACGGCACCTGCCTCGTGTACGGCAGGCCTGCCGCGAACGGAGATATCTGGAGCCTGACCCAGGCCAGCGGCGCTTCCGTACGCCTCGAGACGGCGACCCTCGCCAACGCGAGGAGCGAGAACCGCGGCAGCCCCACGGATCTGCTCGTCATGGGCGATCCCATCCAGCGCGTGTACAAACTGATCATGTGACGCAAGAAAGAGGCATCCTATGAGCAAATACGCAATCGGCGTGGATTACGGCACGCAGTCCGGAAGGGCCGTGCTCGCAGAGATCGGCACCGGCCGCGAGATCGCGTCCGAAGTCTTCTTCTATCCCCACGGAGTCATGGACGAACGCCTCCCCGACGGCCGTCCCCTTCCTCCCGACTGGGCTCTCGAGCATCCCCAGGATTATCTCGACGTCCTCTCCCACACGATCCCCGCGCTCCTCAAGGCTTCCGGCGTCGATCCCAGAGACGCGATCGGCATCGGCCTGGACGTCACGGCGTCCACCTTCCTTCCCGTCAAGGCCGACAGCACTCCCCTGTGCTTCCTGGGAGAATTCGAGGACGAGCCCCACGCCTACATGAAGCTCTGGAAGCATCACGCAGCGCAGGACCAGGCCAACCGGATCACGGCCCTCGCCGAAGAACGCGGAGAGAAATTCCTCGCGCGCTACGGCGGAAAGATCTCTTCGGAGTGGTATTTCCCCAAGATCCTGCAGATTCTGGAGGAGAAACCCGAAGTCTACGATGCGGCCGATACCTTCGTGGAAGCGGTCGACTGGCTCGTCTGGATCCTGACCGGACAGCTGACGCGCAATTCCTGCTGTGCGGGATACAAGGCGCTCTGGCACAAAGAGGAAGGATTCCCCGAAAAGGATTTCTTCGCGGCGCTCCATCCCCGTCTCGCGGATTTCTTCGAAGAGAAGATGTATTCGGGCCGCGTCTCCCCTCTGGGTGAGAAGGCCGGCGAACTGAGCGAGCGCGCCGCGCGCTGGCTGGGCCTCGCGCCCGGAACGGCCGTGGCGGTCGGAAACGTGGACGCCCACGTGGCGGTCCCCGCCGTCGGCATCCACGAGTCCGGCAAACTCCTCATGATCGTAGGCACTTCCATCTGCCACATCCTCTGCGGCGACACGGAAGAGATCGTGCCCGGCATGTGCGGCGTCGTGGAAGACGGCGTCCTGGCCGGCAAGTTCGGCTACGAAGCCGGACAGTGCTGCGTCGGGGACCATTTCGAGTGGTTCATCACCCGCTGCGTGCCCGAAGCCTATACGGCCGAAGCCCGGAACCGCGGGCTCTCGATCCATCAGCTGCTGCGCGAGAAGGCAGAGAAGCTGAAAATCGGCGAGAGCGGCCTCATCGCCCTGGACTGGTGGAACGGCAACCGCTCCATGCTGGTGGACTACGACCTGTCCGGCCTGATCCTGGGCATGAGCCTCACCACCCGGCCTGAGGAGATCTACCGCGCCCTGATCGAAGCCACCGCGTTCGGCACACGCATGATCGTGGACAATTTCACGGAACACGGCGTTCCTGTGGACGAGCTCTACGCCTGCGGCGGCATCTCCCACAAGGATCCCATGATGATGCAGATCTACGCGGATGTCACGGGAAGAGAGATCCGGATCGGCGCCTCGACCCAGACGCCCGCTCTGGGCTCCGCGATCCACGGAGCCGTAGCCGCGGGCTGTGAACGCGGAGGCTATGACACGGTCGCGGAAGCTGCGGTCGAGATGGGCCGTGTCCTCGACACCGTCTACCGTCCGATCCCCGAAAACGTAAAAGCTTACGAAGCGCTTTACCAGGAATACAAAGCACTGCACGACTATTTCGGCAGAGGCGGATCCGACGTCATGAAACGTCTCAAAGCCATCCGGGAAAGCGCTAAGGCCTGACTCAAATCATGATAAAACCTGGGAACAATACCCAGGTCTTTTCAATTATCCTTTTGGGATCATTACGAAAAGTCAGCAGAAGCAGAACAAAAGATTCATACCTCTTTTAATCCTGGCTTCCATTCTGGTGTTCCGATGTATTCTTTTGCGTCTTCTTCATTGCATCCTCTATGTAGCTACAATGACTACACCTCCATATTCCGCCAGAATAAATTATATCGTGAGCCTCTGTAACTGCATGGTTTTTTGATGCATCACAGACTCTACAATACTTTCTATGACCTGATAATCCAAGATTGTCATATGAATATGTGTGGCTTTGATTATATCCATATCCGCAATTAGCGGTACATTGCCGTCTGTGTGTTGTACTATTTACCCATGAAATGCTCTCGGTGTGAGAAGTTATCGGAATTAAATAATAACCACAGCTGCACTTCTTCCAATGATTTGAATTTCGCATGACCGATATCAAACGCTTCTCCATCTTTCATACTCCAATATGTACTTGCATTCTCCGGTACACGCTTAGGGCTGCATGAGCACAACAAAAACAAGCAACATATCGTAAAAAGAAGGCAGCCTATCTTCTTCCCTTTCATTGGATCCTCCATTCCGTCATGCTAAAACCACATCTTTTCTTATTATCATATTCTTCTCATATATGCAGTACCTCTATTCAGTTTAGGTTTATAACATATCACTTGGCAAACAGCAAGGTTCGCACAGTATTTTATCTCACACACAGGACGCTCCGCGCGGCGTTCATCCGTTGACAATCCATAAGAAAAACTACTATAATTTACTTATATATATTGGTATGATGCGGGGTCGTATCCGCATTCCCGGAGGTTCCATGAAAAAGATCATCCGTCGTTCCGCAGCCTGCCTTCTGGCAGTCCTCACGGCCCTTCTGGCCGCCGGCTGCGCCTATTTCTATCCGGAAGAACAGGCACAGTTGGAAGTCCCTCTTTCCCTGGGTTCCAGCGTCAACTACACGACCGTAACCGTGGAAAGAGGCGACCTCATCCGCACACTGACGCTTTCCGGACGCTTTACGGCCTCCGAAAGCTACGACGCCTATTTCACGACGGGCGGCGGCAGGATCGAAAAGATCTATGCGAACGTAGGCTCCAACGTGCAGAAGGGCGACATCCTTCTGGAACTGAACAACGACGAAGCCGTCTACCAGCTGGAGCAGGCCAAGCTGCAGTTGGAGATCCAGAAGCTTCAGCTCGACCAGACCAAGCGTTATCAGGGCGTGAACTCCGTCGCGTACAAGACCGGCGAACTCAATCTGCAGATCGCACAGATGCGCGTGGACCGTCTGGAAACCCAGGCGAACGACCGTTATCTGTACGCGCCTGTCACGGGCGACGTCACTTACCGCAAGAAGGATCTTGCCGTGGGAGACACCGTGTCCGCCTATGACACGCTGTTCGTCGTGGCCGATACGTCTGAGATCCAGATCGTTTCCACGGACAATGCGGCGAACCAGCTCAGCGTGGGGATGAAGGTAAACGTCGTTTTCCGCCGCGGATATCGCATGGGCGGTGCTAATAACTACGGTGTGGAAGGCATCGTCGTGCAGACGCCGGCTTCCTCTCCCACCGGTTCTTCGGATATCGACAAAGCGCCCGCCATCATCAAGGTGCCTACGCTCACGGAGTCCCAGACCATTTCCCTGTACGGTCAGGACGCCATGATCACGGTCGAGATGGAAGCCCGTGAGGATGTGCTCTATCTGCCCTCCGACGCCGTCAAGATCAACGGGACGCAGCGCTATGTGCGCGTGCTCAATGCCGACAACTCCGTCATCGAAAAGAGCGTCACGACGGGTCTCACGATCAACAGCATGATCGAGATCATCTCGGGCGTGGACGAAGGCGAAGTCGTCATCCTGAAGTAGCGGAGGGCCGTACATGCTGTTTCTCGTCTGGCGCAAGATCCTCAGCCATAAAGGCCTGATCGCCTGCCTCCTTGTCGGCAGCATCCTCGCTGTCGCCATGATCTGCATGATCCCTCTGTACACGGACGGGATCCTGCAGCGTCTGCTCCGCAAGGACATGCAGGTCTTCCAGGAAGAGACCCTGAGCTATCCCGCGCAGTATCTGTTCACATCCAATCTGACCTATGACACCCAGAACGGTTTCGACAACTATCTGGAGCATGACAAAACGGTCAACGGATCCATGGTCCGCCGCCTGCATATGGACGTGGCGGAGTCTTCCAATCTCCTTCTCATCGACAATCTCCGCTTCCGCCGTGCCGGCGAGGACACCGCCCGCTACACCGCGACGAAGCTCATGTCCATGACCGACTATCAGGAGCATCTGAAGCTCAGCGCCGGCCAGTGGCCCGGATCCGGGCTCGTGGACGGCTGCTATGAAGTCCTGATCCAGCCCCAGGCGCAGACGATCCTCAACATGATGATCGGCGGCGAATACGAGCTTTCGGACTACAACGGAGCCTTCCCCAAGGGCATAAAGGTCCGCGTGGTCGGCCTGTACGAACAGGCGCTCCCCTCCGACGGCTGGTGGCCGAACGTCTATATCACCTATACGGGCAACATCTTCATGGATTACGAGACGATGAAGAACGACATCGTCCTCGCCAACCGCGTTCTGACCCAGTCGCAGTGGAACTTCTGCATGGACTACTATACCCTGCCCATCGATTCGGTCGACGATACCCTTGCCGTGATCGAAGAGCAGACGGAATGGTTCACGCAGTCCTACGGAGACAAGGTCTCCTTCAACGCGACCGAAGTCCTGCAGGGCTATTCCGCCCGTGAGAAGCAGCTCAAGACCACGCTTTGGGTCCTCGAGATGCCGATCATCATGATGCTGGCCTTCTACATCTACATGGTGGCCCAGCTGATCGTGCAGAACGACGCGAACGAGATCTCGATCCTGCAGAGCCGCGGCGGCGGCACGATGCAGATCCTGGAGACCTATCTCATCCAGAGCCTGCTCCTCTGCGGCACGGCAGCTGCGGCCGGTCCCTTCCTGGGCATCCTGTTCTGCAAGCTCCTGGGCGCTGCCAACGGCTTCCTCGAGTTCGTGGGCCGCACGGCCCTTCCCGTGGTCCTGCGTCCCCAGACTTTCGTATACGACGCCGTGGCCTTCGCGTTCTCCATGATCGTCATGATGATCCCGGCCATGGCCGCGTCCCGCACCACGATCGTCGAAAAGAAACAGTCCAACAACCGGCGCTGGAAAGCTCCCCTCTGGCAGAAACTCTTCCTGGACGTCATCTGCCTGGGTCTTTCCCTGTACGGTCTGTATTCCTACAATCTCCGTCAGGAGACCGTCATGGTCACCGCCGCGGAAGGACTGAGCGTGCCTGTCGACCCCTATCTGTTCCTGATCTCCACGCTCTTCCTCATCGGCGCCGGCCTGCTTTTCCTGCGCATCTATCCCTACGTCCTGCGGCTGATCTTCTTCCTGGGCCGCCGTTTCTGGTCGTCTTCCATGTATTCGACCTTCCTGACGGTCATCCGCTCCTCCGGGCGCGAGACCTTCCTTATGCTCTTCCTGATCCTGACGGTCTCGATCGGCATCTATTTCGGCAACGCCGCCAGGACGATCAACCAGAATCTGGAAGACAGGATGAACTACGACGTCGGCGCGGACATCGTCATGACCCGTTCCTGGGTCACGACCTCCACGGTCTCCGACGGCGCGTCCCTCACGGTCTACGTGGAACCGAGCTTCCAGGATACGGTCTCTCTGGACGGCATCACCGACGCGGCCAGGGTCATCCGCGCCAAAGCGAACACGCGGCACCAGAGCGCGAGCCAGTCGACCGTGGGAAAGAACATTCCCGCAGCCCTCATGGCCTTCGATCCCACCGAATTCTCGAAAGTCGTCTGGTATGACGGGAACCTGCTTCCCTACCATATCAACGAATATCTGTCCTATATGAACCAGTCCTCCTCCGCCATCATCTGCTCCACTTCCTATCAGAAGGTGCACGGACTCAAGGCCGGCGACATCCTGTCCTTCTCCTGGAAGGATGCGGACGGCAAAGCCGTCGGCACGGTCTACGGCACGATCATGGCGTTCACGGACTACTGGCCGGGAATCAATCCGAACACGGAAGGCAACGAGTTCTTCGTCATCGCAAACTACAACCACGTTCGCCTCTCCACCGCCCTCCAGCCCTATCAGTACTGGCTGAAGATGGACGAGGACGCGACGGTCGCCCAGGTCTATGAATCCCTGACGGAAAAGCCCTTTACCGTGACCTCCATCCGCTCCGCGCGCCAGGAGATCACCCAGCAGAAGAACGACGCCCTGCTCCAGGGCACGAACGGCTCGCTGACCATGGGCTTTATCGTGACCATGATGATCGCGATGGTCGGCTTCCTGCTCTACTGGATCATCTCGATCCGGAGCCGTGAGCTCCAGTTCGGCATTCTCCGGGCCATCGGCCTGACCAAGGGCAACGTCTGGGCCATGCTCATCTGGGAGCAGATCCTGCTCTCCCTCGCCGCGATCCTCGCGGGCATTATGATCGGCTCTCTCGCGAGCCAGCTCTACGTACCCATGCTGGAAATGGTCTACAGCGCCGCTCAGCAGGTTCCCCCCTTCCGCGTCGTCGCTTCCCGCACGGATTACCAGCGGATCTACATCCTCGTGGCCTTCATGCTCAGCGCGGGCTTCATCGTGCTCGGTGCACTCATCTCCCGCATCAAGATCACCCAGGCCATCAAACTCGGGGAGGATTAAGCCATGGAAGAAAAGAAAGTCCTCTTGTATACGAACGACGTCTGCAGGGAATTCCCCGTGGGCGACACCGTCGTGCACGCTCTGAACCATGTGAGCGTCGAGATCGCACAGGGCGAGCTCACGATCCTCCGCGGCCGTTCCGGTTCCGGCAAGACCACCCTTCTGAACATCCTGGGCGGTCTGGACGTTCCGACTTCCGGCAGCGTCACCTTCATGGATCAGGAGATCAGCGCTCTGTCCGAGGCGCGCCGCGACATGCTGCGCAGAAAGAACATCGGCTTCGTGTTCCAGTCCGTAGCCCTCATGGGCCACATGTCCGCCTACGAGAACGTGGAATTCGGTCTCCGCATCGCGGGCTATCCGGCTTCCCTGCGTGCTGCGCGCGCGCGGGAATGCCTTCAGATGGTCGGTCTGGAGAAGCGCATGCACCACCGTCCTTCCGAGATGTCCGGCGGTGAACAGCAGCGCGTCGCGATCGCCCGCGCGATCGCCCACAAGCCCCGTCTGCTCCTGGCGGACGAACCGACCGCGGAAGTCGACTCCGCGATGGCGCTCCAGCTCATGCGGCTCTTCCTGCAGCTCGTCGCCAACGAAAACATCGCGATGCTCATGACGACCCATGACCCCTCCATGATGGAACTGGGCCATCACGTATACAGCCTGGAAGACGGCGCGATCCAGTCCGAGATCCACAACGACATCGACATCCTCGAAGAAGGAGGCAATGCCAAATGATCGTCTGCGACAACCTGGTCAAGATCTACAAGACCCAGGAAACGGAAGTCATCGCCCTGCAGGGCCTGGACCTGACCGTGGAAGACGGAGAACTCATGGCGATCATCGGAAACTCCGGTTCCGGTAAGTCCACCCTGCTCAACATGATCGGCGGTCTGGACCGTCCTTCCGCCGGATCCCTGACCGTGGACGGCAAGGACCTCCTGAAATTCACGCCCCAGGACTACATCATCTACAAGCGCGAGACCGTCGGGTTCGTGTGGCAGAACAACGCCCGCAACCTCATCCCCTACATGACGGCCCTCGAGAACGTCCAGCTCCCCATGGTACTGACCCGCAAGCCCAAAGCCTACCGCATCCAAAGGGCGAAAGAGCTTCTGGACCGCATGGGCCTCTCCAAGCGCGCGAACAACAAACTGGCCCAGCTTTCGGGCGGCGAACAGCAGCGCATCGCCATTGCCATCGCCCTGGCCAACGAGCCCAAGCTCCTCCTCGCGGACGAGCCCACGGGCGCCGTCGATACCCAGACCGCGAACAGGGTCATGGATATCTTCAACGAACTGAACCGGGACCTCGGCCTGACGATCGTCATCGTGACGCATGACGAGAACCTCCGCCGCAAGGTGGACCGCGTCGTGGCCATCCGCGACGGCAGGACCTCAGCCGAATTCGTGCGCAGGCGCTCCTACAGGGAAGAACTCGCGGAAGCCCACGATCTGGCGGAAGCCAACCTGGCCTCCCGTCCGATCGAAGAGAGCCACGACGAACTCGTGCTCGTGGACAACGTCGGACGTCTGCAGCTCCCCAAAGACTATATGGAAAAGCTTCATCTGGCCGGCGGCCGCATGCTCGCCGAGCTGGATGAGAACGACGGAAAGATCACTCTGGAACCCTATCAGAAAAAATAAACGTCAGGAGGAACATCCATGAAGCGCAGAATCGGTATCCTGACCGGCGGCGGCGACTGCCCCGGCCTCAACGCGGCCATCCGCGGCGTTGCCCGCGCGGCTTACGAATCCATGGAGGACGTGGAGATCATCGGCATCAAGGACGGTCTCCGCGGTCTGATCGACGGCGAATACCGCAAGATGAAACCGGAAGAATTCTCCGGCATCCTCACCCTGGGCGGCACGATCCTGGGCGTGAACCGGCAGTCCTTCAAGATGGTCAGCCGCATCGGCGAAGATAAGATCGACCGCGTCAAGCTCATGATGGAGCATTATGAGGAGATGGGTCTCGACTGTCTCGTCATGCTGGGCGGCAACGGAACCCACAAGACCGCGGGCCTGCTCTCCGAAAAAGGCCTGAACATCCTGGGCCTTCCGAAAACGATCGACAACGACCTCTACGGAACGGACGTGACCTTCGGTTTCCACAGCGCCCTGAACATCGCGACGGACGTCATCGACAGGATCCACACGACCGCAGCCTCCCACGGCCGCGTCATGGTCGTGGAGATCATGGGCAACAAGGCCGGCTGGCTGGCTCTTTACGCGGGCATGGCCGGCGGCGCCGACGTCATCCTGATCCCCGAGATCCCCTACGATCCGCAGAAGGTCCTCAAGGCCGTGAAACGCCGTGAGGAGAACGGCAAGGGCTTCACCATCATCTCCATGGCAGAAGGCGCCTACACGAAGGAGATGGCCAAACTCAAGAAGAAAGACCGCGAAGCCCAGATGTCGGCGGATCCTCTGACCGTGGGCCAGAGACTCGCGATCTTCATCCAGAAGGAGACGGGCCTCGAATCCCGTGCGGTCGTTCCCGGACACATCGTCCGCGGCGGTTCCCCCTCCGCCTACGACCGGATCCTCTCCACCCGTTTCGGCATCCACGCAGCGGAACTCATCCGCAAAGGCGACTACGGATACTCCATCGCCCTCAAGGGAACGGAGATCACCCACAATCCGCTGTCCGAGATCGCAGGCAAGAGCAAGCTGGTGCCTGAAGACGACGCCGTCGTCAAGGCCGCCAGGGCGATCGGCATCTCCTTCGCCGACTGATTCCGGCATACGCACCCCGAAGAAACAGATCCCATTTCCGGATCTGTCTTTCTTCTCCCGGGTCCCTTCCCCTGGACTGAGAAAGAGATTTCCATGAACCGTTTCCGTTTTATGCCCCCGCCGAGCCTCACCGAAGGCGTCATATGGAAGAACATGCTCCTCTTTTTCTTCCCCATCCTGCTCGGCACCTTCTTCCAACAGCTCTACAACACGGTGGACGCGATCATCGTGGGGCATTTCATCGGCGAAGAAGCGCTCGCTGCGGTCGGCGGCGCCAGCGGACAAATCATCAACCTTCTGATCGGCTTTTTCGTCGGCGTGTCCGGCGGCGCGACCGTAATCATCGCACAGCATTTCGGCGCCGGGAACCGGAAGGAAGTGTCGCTGACCGTCCATACCGCCATCGCTTTCGGCCTGACGGGCGGGCTGGTCCTGGCCGTACTGGGCATCCTTCTCTCCCGCAGGGCCCTGATGTGGATGGGCACGCCCGGAGCCGTCCTTCCCCTGGCTCTCAGCTATATGCGGATCTTCTTTGCCGGGACCGTCTTCAATCTGATCTACAACATCGGCAGCGGACTTCTCCGTGCCGTCGGCGACTCCAGGCGGCCGCTCTACTTCCTCATCGTATCCTGTTTCACGAACATCACGCTGGACCTTGTGTTCGTCGGCGTCTTCGGCTGGGGCGTCTCCGGCGTGGCGCTGGCTACGATCCTTTCCCAGGCGGTGAGCGCCGTGCTGGTCATCCTGACCCTCACGCGCTCTCTGGACTGCTACCGGCTCGACCTCCGGCAGATCCGGTTCCACGGGCCCACTCTGGCCCGCATCATCCGGATCGGCATCCCGGCCGGCTTTTCCTCATCCATGTACGCCATCTCCAATACCCTGATCCAGGCCACCGTCAATTCGTTCGGCACCCGGACCATGGCGGCATGGACGGCCTTTACGAAACTGGACGGCCTGTACTGGATGATGCTCGGTGCGTTCGGCGTCACGACCGCCACCTTCTGCGGGCAGAATTTCGGCGCAAAGAAATACGGACGGATGCACCGCTCTGTCCGTGCCGGTCTCCTGATGAGCCTGATCGTCGCCGTGGCCATCAGCCTGTTTTATCAGTTCACGCAGGACTGGGCCCTTCGGCTCTTCCTGTCAGATGCGGAAACGCTCAGGATCGCTCTGCGCATCCTCATGATCATGACGCCGTTCTACTTCGTGTTCAACCCCATCGAGATCTTTTCGGGCACGTGCCGCAGCACCGGCGAATCGCTGTTCCCCATGCTGTGTTCCGCCAGCGGCATCTGCGGTTTCCGCATCCTCTGGCTGCTCGTCGTCATGCCCCGCTTCCCCAACTATGAAGCCCTCTCCTGGTCCTATCCCGTCAGCTGGGCCGTCACGGCGCTCATCTATTCGGTCTATTACTTCCGTAAAAACTGGCTCACGCGCCATCTGTCGGAAACGGAAGACGCGGCGCAGGTCCTCGAATCCTACCGTTCCATGGATGCGGGATAAGCATCCGGTGCATATGATCGCCCGACTCATATCGCGCAAAGACCGGGTGACGCAATGCCTTTGCTGTCCCATCCCGAAACAGAAAAAGAGCTGTCACAGACAGCTCTTTTTCTGTTTCTCAGTAATCGTCAAAGATCGATCTTCTCAAAGCGGCCTACCGAAGTCCGGCAGGAAAGGAACGTCACAGCCGCATAGACAGCTGCAGCCAGTGCGAGGACGATCAGCTGCAGCCCGAGTCTTTCACCGGACGTCGTATTCAGGAACGAAAGTCCAGGCAGATGATGCAGGGCTTCCGCGATCCCCACGATCACGAACGTCGCGATCCCGAAAGAAAGGAACGGGATGCCGATCCCGTAAGCTGTGCGGAAGTATCCCCCCAGAAACAGCAGGTTGAACGCCGCAAAGATCAGGAGCTCGAAGGCAAGGAAGACAGGCGACGGATTCATGAGCGCGTTCGTCACATAGGGGTCGACCCGGGACAGGACCGTCATGCGCAGAACAGTCAGACCCGCCGTAGCCGCAAAGCCGATGAGCTGGATCATACAGGTGAAGGCATATTTGGCGCGGACGACGTCACTCTTTCTCACAGGCAGAAGCGCGGTGTAGAGAATGTCGTTCGCCTCCCGTCCGTTCTGGAAGGACTGAAAGATCCCCATGCAGATGAAGAAGGCACCCATCAGGATAGGATATCCGGGTACAAGTGTGAACAGAACCGCCGCCAGGAATATATAAGACAGCGGAGAGGCCGTGAGCCTCATCTCCTTGATCAGCAGTTTCTTCATAGGATGCGCTCCTTTTCATGCCAGACCATGATCTCTTCAAGAGTTTCTCCATGCCCTTCCGCGGCGCTTCTCCGCAGAAAACCTTCCATCTCCTCCGAAGCGATCAGACGGCCTTTGGCGATATAGGTGATATCGTCCGCACAGCGTTCCAGATCCGACGTGATGTGTGTCGAAAACAGGATGCTCACGCCCTGACGTTTCAGATACTGGAACACGTCTGTGATCTCGGCGCGGGAAACAGGATCGAGTCCGCTCGTCGGTTCATCCAGGATGAGCAGCTCCGCGTGGTGGGACAGCGACTGCGTCAGACTGAGTTTCACTCGCATTCCTTCCGACAGTTCCGAGGGAGTCTTGTTCTCGTCGATCGAGAACAGATCCATATAACGCCGGTATTCGCTGTCGTCCCAGTTCTCATAAAACGACCGGGTCACACTGACGATCTCCCTTATCTTTTTCCTCTTGTAAAAATCGACGGCACCGCCGGCGAATCCCACGCGTCTCTTGATCTCCGCTTCATCCGTTTCCATGCCGAGGCCGAACATGCGGATCGCGCCGGCATCCGGATGCACAAGGTTGAAGATCGATTTGAGCGTAGTGGTCTTCCCCGCTCCGTTCCGTCCGATAAAGCCCATGATCCGTCCCTGTTCCAGAGAAAAAGTCACATGGTCGAGCAGGAAAGACGGATAACGTTTCGTCAGTCCGTCGACTTCCAGGATCTTCATTCTTCTTCCTCCTCCGTTTCTTTTCCGGCTGCCCCGCTGCCGAACACGTGGCTGAACATGGACAGGATCAGGTTCTTCCTCGGGATCGCGAGGCCCTGCTTCTCATCTCCCAGCATCAGCAGCGAATCCCCGGGACGGATCCCGAACAGTTCTCTGGCTTCCGCAGGGATCACGATCTGTCCTTTTGTCCCCACGGTCACCGTCCAGGCGTACTTACCTTCCGGTCTGCTCATATCGCGCCTCCCATAGGTATGATTTGTTATACAAATCATACTTTACTTACGTTAGGATGTCAAGGCCCGTCATCTGTTTTGGAGTTATTCCGGCTGCAGCTGGATGCAAAAAAACGGGAGCCATACTGACTCCCGTATATTCACGTCTCTCGGTGATCCGTTCAGATCCCTGATCTCAGAGGATCAAGCGAAAAGATCCATGAGGAACGCGTCGGCCAGGGGCACCCAAAGCTGGAAGTTCGGGTACTTGATGCAGCCGTCGATCAGTTCCACGCCCGCCTGTCCGTGAGGAACGCCCGCGAACGTGTGGATCTCGACGGGGATCTTGCGTTCCAGCAGCTGGGGATAGACGTAGTTGAAATTGTCGATCGCTGAATCCTTGCGGCCGATCGCGAAGAAGGTCGGCGGATACACGACGCCTTCCCAATCGAAGGGAGCGCCGACCCAACGGGGACCGTAGACGCAGAGGAACGCGTCCGGAGCTCCATAGTAGCCGTCATACTCGTCAGGCTCGTAATCGGGATAGTAATCCGTCATCTTCTTGTCGCCGGAGAAATACTGGATGACCATATCGCCCGTCAGGCCGCCGTTCGAGAAACCCGCGAACGCGATCTGATCGGGACGGATGCGGTAGCGTTCCGCGTTGGCTCTCGCCATGCGGATGGCGCGAGAAGCGTCCGCTCCGGCGTCCACGCCCTTCCAGGGGCACATGTTCGTACGGTTCGCCAGAAGGATCGTCTGATAGCCCAGGGCCACGAAGTCCATGCAGGACTGATAGGCTTCATGCAGAAGCGCCGTTCCGTGGTCGCCGCCGGCGCAGAAAACGATCAGACCTTTGGGCGTCACGTCTTCGGGCACGAGCATCTCATAGAAGAACGGTCTGAAATCCGGATCATGGTTGTAGCGGTATTCGGAATTGTCCGTGTAATCGGTCGTAAGGCAAGGGATCTTTCCTTCAGGCCAGAGATAGATGCGCTCAGGAGCATTGGGGATCTTCCGGATGCTGTCGCGTTTGGCGCTGAACTTCTCCACGAGCGGGATACGTTCCTCCCTCGTCTTCGCCGCCTCGATCTCCCTTCCGATCCAGAACAGTTCTACCAGATCCTCCTTGGGATAGCAGGGCGCGTCCTCGTACAGGGAAATCGCCAGATGCTCAGCCGCACCGTAAACGGCTTTGAGTTCCTTACGGGCCTCAGCCATGCGCGCCATGAATTCTTCCCGTTTCGTGTCTGCCATGATGACCTCCTTCGTTTGTGCTTGTTTGTTTTCGAATTAGATTTTATCACATTCTATCGGCGAATACAAGAAAAGCGCTTTTCAGCGCTTTTCTCCCCGGCTCACGTCAGCCTTTCTTACCGTGGCCTCCGAAGCCTCCCTGTCCGGGTCCTCCCTGGCCCTTCTGGCCGCCGGGCATCCCGCCTCCTCCGAAACCGCCCATACCGGATCCGCCTCCGGAGATCAGGGTGTCCAGCTTTACCGTCGTCAGAGCCGTCCCGCCGGATGCTTTCGTATCCTGTGCGAATCCGTTTTCATCCGTCCCGGACATGGAGGCTCCGGCCGTGAGTGTATAGGTCCCGCCCTGCTTCAGACCGGGCGCCGATACGGTCGCGGAACTGTAGTCCTTTTCCGGCGTGAAGGATACGATGACGTTCCCCTGTCCGTCCAGGACGGAGAAGGACGTTCCGCCTCTCTGCGTCTGGAAACCGGCCAGGATCGAGCCCTGGTTTTCCGCGGAGGAGAAGTTCATGGCCATGCCCTGGGACCCGAGGGCCACGAACACGCCGCCGGTGATGGTACCCGTGCCGTTATAATCCAGTGCGCCGTTTCCGCCGTTGGTCGGTCCGGATACGAGGGTCACGCCCCCGGTCACGGTCAGGGACCCGTTGGAGTCCACTCCGTCGCCCTGCGCGTTGATGAGAAGGTACCCGCCGGAGATCGTAATGGAACCGGAGGAACCGGAGAAGGAACCCATGCCGGGCCTTCCGCCGAAACCGGATCCGTCGTTGCCGGAAGCGGCATTCAGCCCGTCGTCTGAAGCGTTCACCGTGATCTTTCCGCCTGAGACCGATATCGTCAGGCCTTCGATCCCTTCATAGCTCTTCAGGATGTCGATCGTGCCTCCGGAGATGGAGACGCCGGAGTCGGCGTGGATCCCGTCGTCGCCGGAAGACAGGGTGAAGCTGCCGTCGGTGACCGTGACCGTGCCGTTGGAATGGATCGCGTCGTCCTGGGAGTCCACGCTGCAGACCGTCGCACCGTCCAGTTGGATGTCCGATCCCGCTTTCAGCCCCTTATAGGATTCTGAATCGGACGACAGCCCTCTGGCAGATCCTGATCCCGCCGTGACGTCCAGCACACAGCCGGAGACTCTGAGCACCGTTTCAGCCTGGATGCCGTCGTTTCCGGCTTTCACCGTGACCGTACTGTTTTCAAGATAGATATAGCCCCGGTCCGCGTCTTCGTCGTTGTCGGACCGGATGCCGTCGCTGCCCGCAGTCAACAGCAGCTCGGCATCCTGTGCCTTCACGCAGTCCTTGCCGTTCAGCGCGACGTTCACGGCCTCCACGCTCAGGGAGAGGTCCGTCACGATGAGGTCGTCCTTGGAAACGATCCCGTGCTTGGTATTCCCGACGACCTTCAGGGAGCCCATGCCCGTGATCGTCAGATCTGCCTTGGAGAAGATCGCGGCGTCCACGTCCGTGTCCCCATCGGAGTAGCTGTAGGAACCGCCGTCGGACACGACGTTCTCCGTACCCTCCGCTGCGAGGATCGTCACTTCGTCCGCGGAGCGGATATAGACCGCGGGACCCGATTCGTTGCGGATCACGGCTCCGTTCAGAACGATCGTCACGTCCTCTTCTCCCGCATCGACCAGGATCATGCCGTTCTGCTCTCCCGTGAGCGTATAGCTTCCGCCCTTCGTGATCTCCAGGATACTGTCGGAACCCAGATCCACGTTCTCAGCCTGTTCGAGCGCTTCCTGTTCTTCCTCTTCATCCTTATCAAAGGTGAAATCCATATCGGAAGTGTCCGCAGTCGGGGCAGCCGTCACCTCAGCCGTGTCCGAAGCGGCACCGGGAAACGCCATATCCGGGAAACTGTATTCCGTATCCTCCTGCGCGCCGTTCAGGCAGCCGGCCAGCGGCAGCGCCGCGGCAAGGATCAGCGCAGGGATCCACATTGCTTTTCTTTTCATGTTCTATTTCTCCTTTTCAGAGATTTCGGCGGTTCCGCCGATGTCTGCAGTATACGGCGTCCTCCTTAATCGAACTTTAAACAAAAAAAGATTGCCGTTTTTTCTTCCGTTATGCTATGCTTGAAAAAAGAACGGAAAGGAGACAGCCATGCGCATCCTTCTGGCGGAAGACGAAAAGCCTCTTGCGAGAGCCGTCGCGCTCATCCTCGAAAAGAACCATTATTCCGTCGACACGGTCTTCGACGGGGAGGACGCTCTCGACTGGCTGGAAGACGGCAACTATGACGCAGCCGTTCTGGATATCATGATGCCCAAAATGGACGGGCTCACGGTCCTGCGCCGGCTGCGCGAACAGGGGTCTTCCATGCCTGTCCTTCTTCTGACCGCAAAATCCGAGATCGACGATAAGGTCGCCGGCCTGGACAGCGGCGCGGACGACTATCTGACGAAGCCTTTCGATTCCCGGGAACTTCTGGCCCGCATCCGTGCCATGACCCGTACGTCCGCACCGGCGCCGGATACCAGGATCGTCTTCGGCAATCTTTCCCTCGACCGGGCGACCTTCGAACTCGCGACGCCCTCCGGTTCCTACAAACTTGCCGGCAAAGAATACCAGATGATGGAGATGTTCCTGTCCAATCCCCGGCGCATCCTTTCGCAGGAACGCTTCATGGAAAAGATCTGGGGATTCGATACCGAAGTGGATTCCTCGATCGTCTGGGTCTATATCTCCTATCTGCGCAAGAAACTCACAGCCCTCAAGGCCGACTGCTATATCAAGGCCACGCGCGGAGCGGGCTATTCTCTGGAGGAGAACCCATGATCGCGAAACTCAGACGCCGCTTCATCCTTCTCTCTTCCCTGTCTTTGTTTGCCCTGCTCCTCATCATCCTTGCGGCCATGAACGTCATGAACTTCCGGAGCGTGACCGCATCCGCGGACAGAGAACTGGAGATCCTCGCCGGAAACAGGGGCACATTCCCCGTCTTTCTGGAAGAACCTCCGGAAAAACCCGAAGCTCCCGGAGAAGAACCGGAAGGCAGCAGAAAAGATGAGGGGGAAACAGACCCCGCTCCCCATCGTGGAGGAAAGGCGTTCTTCGGCATCTTCGACCGTGAAGGTTCGGCGGAAAGGCCTTATCAGTCCCGCTTCTTCTCCGTTCTCCTGAAAGAGGACGGAACGGTCCGGAGCACAGACATCTCCCGGATCGCGTCCGTCACCGAAACGGAAGCCGGGACCTATGCCCGTGAAGTCTTCGACAGCGGGAGGACGAGAGGGTTCCGCGGTGATTTCCGGTACATGACCGCCGGAGAAGACGGATGCGTCCGCGTCGTCTTCCTGGACTGCAGTCAGGAACTGACGCAGGCGAAACGGTTCTTCCTGTACGGGGCTCTCGTTTCCCTTGCCGGCTTCCTCGTCGTTTTCCTCGTGCTCTTCCTGATCTCCGGACGCATCATCCGGCCGATCGCCGAAGCCTATGAGAAGCAGAAACAGTTCATCACGGACGCGGGGCATGAGATCCGCACTCCCCTTTCCATCATCCGGGTCAATACGGACGTACTGGAGATGGAACATGGGACGAGCGAGAGCCTGGACGACATCCGTCACGAGGTGGACCGTCTCACACAACTGACCAAAGATCTGGTCAGTCTGTCCCGTATGGAAGAAGAAGGTCAGTCACTGCCCATGATCGACTTTCCCCTGTCCGACGTCCTGAAGGATACGGCGGAACCTTTCCGCACGCTGTTCGAATCCGAAGGAAAAACCCTCCGCACGGAGATCCAGCCGGGCCTTTCCGTAAAAGGCAGTGAAAGCGCTGTCCGCCAGCTGACCTCCATCCTGCTGGACAACGCCCGCAAATACTCTCCCGAAGCCTCTCAAAGCGTTCTGAAACTCACACGGACCGGCGGGCACTGCCTGCTCTCCGTCTCCAATCCTTCCGTGACAGCGGTATCCGCCGGCGATCTCAGCCGTGTCTTCGACCGTTTTTACAGGACGGACAGTTCCCGCAACTCTCAGACCGGAGGGAACGGGATCGGGTTGTCCATCGCCCGCGCGATCGCCGAAGCCCACGGCGCGCGTATCCGCGCCTCCACGTCGGACGGATCCGATTTCACGGTAACCGTCACTTTCCCCCGCTGATCTCCCGGACATTCGCCGCATATTCGCTCCTGTGAAAAAGCCCTGCGTCTCACGCAGGGCTTGCTTTTATTCATTCCATGTCCGCGTCATCACGGCCATTCCGACAGAGGGAACTGCCAATTCCTGGCCCGCTGCGCCGCAGCGGAGTCCGCGGGAGCATGGATCGTATAGGCGGCCATGTCCCCGCTCCGCACAAGGGAAGTGTCAACGGCCAGCGAGTCGACCGTCATCACGCTTCCCGGCACGTAAAGGTCGGTGATGAGGGAACAGCCGCTGAAACTGTAGTTCGCGAGCTGATAGACCCCGTCCGGCACCGTGACTTTTCCTTTTCTGCCGCTGGGACAGGCGAGGAGCGTCTTGCCCGTACGGTCCGTGAGCATCCCTTCCACGCTCCTGTAGGCGGGATTCTCCGGATCCACTTCAAATGCCGTGACCGGGAGCGACGCGAAAGCGCCCTGTCCTATAGACCTCAGGTTCTTCCCGATCTTCAGGACGTATTCCCGAACGTCCTCCGTTCCTCCCAGTCTCTCCTGGACCAGATTCGGATAGGACCCGAATGCACGCTCCCCGACGGCCGTCAGAGACTCCGGCAGGACGATATGGCTGAAAGGCGTATGGAAGAATGCTGTATCGCCGATCACCAGTATCCCCTCGCACAGGGTGACGTCGCTGAGGGCCTCGGAATAGGAGAACGCGTCCTTGCCGATGATCTGCGCATGGACCTCGGCTCTCGTCATTTTACTGCAGCTGTGGAAAGCCTTCTCCCCGATCTTCACGAGGCTTTCAGGAAGAACCGCTTCCGTAAGGCCTCCGCAGTAGCAGAAAGCCCCGTCTCCGATGACAGTCAGTCCCGCGTTCCAACGGACTTCCTTCAGGCCATAACTCGATGTGAAGGCGTTCTGTCCGATCAGCATCATCGAATCCGGAAGGATGAGGCTCCTGTAATCACAGCCTTCGAAGGCATGGGCACCGATCACCTTCACTCCGTCCGGGATCGTGAGGTCCATGTCCCGGCTGCCTTTCGTGCCCGCCATGAGGATCGTCCCGTCGCCCGAGTACAGCATCCCGCCGATGATCCGGCAGTAATCCGTACCCTCCTTCATCCGGAATTCCGATACCGCGTTGTTGCGGAACGCGCCGGGTTCGATGGAACGCAGCGTGGCGGGAAGATCGACGCCGTCGGTGAATCTGGTCCCGTATCCGAGCGCGCCGTATCCGAGCGCTTCCAGCCTGGGCGGAAGCTTCTTGACGTCAAGAGATCCGCAGTCGAGCGCCTCCCTGCCGATGACACGGACGGAAACGGGGAGTCCCATACTTTCGATCTTCATGCCGTTGAATGCGAAATCCCGGATCACCTCGACCGTATCCGGCAGGACGATCTTCGTCAGCGTCTTTTCCTTGCTCCAGTCGCCGCCTTCCACACAGACAGTACCGTCTCCCAGCGCTGTAACGGGAAGTCCCTGCACGCTGTCAGGCACCCGCAGGGATACGGCCGTCCCCTCATAATGCGTCCAGGCGGCGTGATCTTCGTACAGCCAGTAGATCATAGTGCCATCCTCGGCTTTTCCCGACACGACGGACAGGACGGGCTCATACTCGTAAGAGATCTCCAGTCCCAGAAGGCGGGCTCTCTCTTCCGCGTAAGAACCTTTTTCGCAGTGGATGACCATATCCTTCCAGAAAGTAGACCGGCCTGAAGTCAGGATCCGGATCACACTGGACGGTACATAGATATGGAAACGGGAATTGCTGTAGATCGAATCGTACTGGCTGATCTGCTGCATGATGTCCAGCTCGAAATTGACGCAGCCTTCGGGGATCACGAAATGCAGGGCTCCGCTGGCCGCGAACTCCACGAGCGAATCCCCCGCTTTGTTCATAAGGTTCCCTTTCTTCGCGCTGAACCTGGGATTGTCCGGGCTGACCTCGAAAGTCCGCATGGCATATCCCGAAAAAGCTTCACAGCCGATGTAGGACACGCCGGAGCCCAGCCGGATTACGGACTGTACGGCGGTGTCGCCGGGTATCCTGAGGTTGTACCATCCTGCACAGAACGCGTACTTGCCCACCGATTCCAGGCTTTCCGGCAATGCGGGCATCTCAAGGTCCTTTGCCATGTAGAATGCGTAGTTCCCGATCGACCGGAGGCCTTCAGGCAGGGTCACCGAAGTCAGAGCGCTGCAGGAGAAAGCGTCCGAATCGATCGTCTCTGTCCCGTCCGCCACGGCAAAGGATCCCGTTCTCGCAGCCGGACAGGCCAGAAGGCATGTCCCGTCGGCGGTGTACACGGCTCCGTCCACGGCTTTGTAGGCGGCGCAGTTACCGGAGAACTCGATCCGCTCCAGGTTTTTGCAGAGACCGGCAAATCCTTTGCCGAGAGATTCCAGCGTGGAAGGCAGACGGAGCACCGTCAGAGCGGAGCTGTCCGCGAAAGCGTACGGTCCGATCGACGTGACGCCTTCGGGCACCGTGATCTCGGGGACCGCGCAGCCTTCGAAAGCCCTGGCGCCGATGGTCTTCACGTTCTTCGGGATGTTGATCTCTTTCAGAAGACTGCAGTACATGAACGCCGCACTGTCGATCACCTCGATCGTATCCGGCAGTATGACGGCCTCCGTGGGATTCGAACCGCCTTCCTGGAACAGGACCCTGACGGCGAAGGCATTGGCGCCGATCTCCGTCACGGGCACGCCATCCACCGACGAAGGGACGGTCACGGAAGCGTCCCGCCCTTCATAGCTGCTGACGACGGCATGGTCTTCGTAGATCAGGTAGGTCAGGATCCCGTTTTCCGTACGGACTTCCTTTTCCCGGAAGATGCGTTCCGGTTCGATCTTCACGGGACCGGCCGTATACTGTTTCCCGTAGATGTCCTCCACGGTGACAAGATAATACAGGTCACTCTGCAGTTCCGACGCACGGATCGTACCGAAGCCGAACGAGGAATCGATGACACAGGACGTATTGCCGCTGAGCGGGCCTTCCTTCCAGTCATCAATGGGCAGCAGCTCATTTTTATCGTTCCATACGGGAATCAGTTCATGCCTGTAGTTATAGATGGAATCATAATGGGAGACGTCCACGGTCTCTTTCCCGCTGAAAGCCGCCTCTTCCGCCAGCGTATTGATCGTCCGGATCGACATGTCCCCGGTCGCGAGGTCGCGCGACAGGACTGCCGTGATGTCGGTGAATTCCAGATTCATCCGGAAATAGGTCGGCGTACCCGTACTGCAGAGGCGCGTATCCATGGTCTGATAGACGGCTCTTGAAGCGGTCCTGTCCACCTGTACGGCTTCCCACGCGATGGATCTGCCTCCCGTCGTGAGGGCGATGAGTTCGGGATCTTCGCTCAGTCGGACGGTCCCGTCCTCTCCGATCGGTACGGTGCAGCGTTTGAGATACGGATAATAGGTCCCTTCACTCATCTGCGTGATGACGGAATAGGTCACAGACCGGATCTCCTGTACCTGATCCTCCGAGAACGACAGGGTCAGGTCTGCTCCGTCCCGTACGATCTCGGGCAGGACAAAATCGGTCTCTCTTTCCTGATTCTGCGCACGGCTGAGTTCGGACAGGAACTGCGAATAATCCCTGTTCACCCCCATCTCCTGATAGGCAAGGCGCATCTCGAAAAACTGTGTGGGATTGCTGAAGGGATAATAGACCGTGACGCCGCCGGCATGCTCCACGTTGCTGTACTGGAAGATGATCAGACTGTCGACGGCCTCGGTGAGCTTCTTGCGCACGGAATCCGAAAGAGCGGACGAAGTGGAAGCGAAATGTTTCAGATCCATAAGATCATAGGAATACTGACTGCCGTCTTCCGAGGAACCGACCGCGCCATAGCTTTTCGTATCCTGGCGGTCCTGCGTGATGACGTACAACCCGTCACGGCTCAGTACATCCGTCATCTCAAGGGCTGCGGACGACAGCGCAGTATGCACGGCGGCCAGTTTTGAGAGATCCGCTACGGACAGCGTGAGATCCGGGTCATAGTAATCGGACCTTTTGGCTTCATAGTACTCGCGGAAACTGTCCACGATGGCCTGCGTGACTGTCTCAGGCTCATAACTCTCATTCAGTGCCGAAAGAAAGCGGTAATCCCATCCGTCCCCGGGCTCCAGTTCTTCCGAACCGACATAATACCGGGCAAACCCGCTCCAGACGGACATGCTTTCCAGAGACCCCATGAGGCAGGCGTCGAAGCCCACGAAATCCAGTTTTCCCTGAGTGGCGAACGCCGTGTCCTTCATGGCTTCGTACAGTTCGGTCAGAAGCAGCCCGTCGCCTCCGAAGAGCTCATCCGAGCCGTAACCGAAAAGAGGTCCGCCGCCGTGATCCCAAAAGATCATGGCATAACGGTCCGCGGGATAATGTTCGGTCGTGAAATTGACGAAAGCAGACAGCGTGTCCGGCGCGCCCATGTCCGCGTTCTTTTCCGTGGAAGCAACGACCCAGTCCTGTTCATCCCGGGACAGGTCCACGACGCAGTTCCGGTCACAGGGGATGTCCGTGTTCCAGCGGGCGGCTCCGCCCGTATAGAGGATCAGGTTGATGCGCGAGAAGTCAAGAGAAGCCTCAAGCATCTCCTGGATGTCCCTGGTCGCGCTTCCCTGCCCGCTCTCCAGATTCGACCCGATCATATAGATCATGAGCGTATAGTCTTTCTGGGCGGGGAAATTCTGCGCATCGGTTTCGATCCTGGATGCATTCCTGTCGTAGGTCTGGTTTTTCTTCGCAAGTGCGCGGGAATACTCTCCGCCGTCCTGAGATCCGGCTTCATCCTGTTTCTGCGCGTCGGAAGGCTGTTCCTCCCGGGCCGGTTCATCGGAGGTATCCTCTTTGGCCGTCCCTTCTCCGTCAGGATTCAGCAGAGTCTCCGCATCCGGTCCCAGATAGTCCCGGTAGATCTCCCTGTAGATATCCTCCGCAGGAATCTCCGTCTGTGTCTCCGCTCCTTCATCCGGGGAAACCTCATTCCCGTCTGCATCGTTTTCAGACGGGATTTCCGGGATTTCCGTCTGAAGTCCGGCGGGAACGGTCGGAAGAGGCAGTATGCCCGGATCCTCCGGAACACGGCTGCAGGATGACAGCAGCATCGCGCCGATCAGGATGATGGATAAGACTCTCGACAGTCTTTTCATGCTTCTCCCCCTTCATGCAAAGAAACCGGTTTCTCTTATGGCCGGACCTCCTTCATCTTACCATCCGAGAGTACGGTTGTCCATATCCCCGGATTCTGGTATCATGAAAATGCAGGCAGACACGTTTGCTGCGGAAAGGAGAGCAAGTCATGCAGAAAACGCATGGAAACCTTATGGCCTTTCTCCTCTGTATCCTGTGCTTCTTCTTTTCATCCTGTTCAGGGAGCACTCAGCGGATCCTAGAAGATATGTACAAAGAGCACTACGTCTGCAGGGACAGAGAATCGTTCTACGCGAAAGATCCCGGCACGGCCTATGAGCGGTTGATCCCCCTGGCCGGCACACCGGAGGAAGAACTGGACACGGAATCGCCCTACCGGCTCGTCTTTGCCCGCCTGTCAGAAGAAACGGACGAAGCAGGGGCACCGCTTCTGTATCTGGAATATGACGTGGTCAACGGCCACGACTATGCGATCCGACTCACTATGGAAAACATCCGCATCGAAAGAAAGATCAACGGCGCATGGTATGCCTGTATCAGCGAAGGCCGCATGTCCCTGCTCCTCCCTTCGACCGAGCTGTGCCCGCCCAGCGAACCCGTGCGCCAGCGGATCCTTCTGACCCGTTCCGTCTATACGGACGAGAGCCGCTCCGTCTTGCGCTGGGAACCTCTCCCTTCCGGAACATACCGGCTTCTGCAGAAATTCGACATCCGGTACATACCGATGGAATTCGAGATCCCATAGTGCCGCAGAGGATCGGCTGATCCGTCAGAATCATATGCAGATCCTTTGACCTGAAACGGGCAGCGCCGTCCGGATGGACGGCGCTGCTTGTTTTGTTATTACTGCTTAGGCAATAGGGCATATGTGTTTTTTCCGATATAACGGCGGGTACACGCACCTGTCATAACAGGTCGGGGATCTTTCTTTATTTCAGTTTATCGAAGGTCAGTACATCTCCGGTGCCGGCCACGAAGGTGATATACTTTCCGTCATGATCCATCGTGACATATCCGCCCTCGAAGGTCATGGTCAGCTTGCCGTCGGTCAGCGTATAGACGAAGGGCATCTCCCTGCCTTCCTCGTACAGCGTGCCCGTTCCGTCCTTGCGGAGCTCGAACATATCGAGCTCTTTGTAGTAATCCGCGCCCCATGCCTCGATCAGAACGCTCTCGGGGTTTCCGTTGATACCGGTCACGTAATAGGTTCCCCAGATATTGTCGCCTTCATCCGGGACCTCTTCCTTCGAGGGATCGTTATCAGGCGTATCGGGTGTGTCAGGCGTATCGGACGTGTCAGGAGGCAGAAGCGTACCGTCTGCGATGGGAAGAAGCGTCGTCAGGTAGCCCTGGAACGAATCCTTCGTTTCGGGATAGTCGCAGAAGCGCTGCCTTTCCGACTCGGAGACCATGGTGATCTTGTATTTGCCATCCTTCGTGTGATAAACAAGTTCCGAATCGGGCTTGTAGTTCTGGATCTGGGCCGTTTCGACCGCATAGAGATAATGTTCGAGCTTGTTCATGTAATCCGCGTCGTCGATCATCTCCATGAAGATCCTGTACTCCAGAGAATCGGCCGCATACTCCGCGCTGACCTGATCCGCCAGTTCGGTATAGTCGTCCCATGTGGAATCGACCTCGTACCAGCGGTCTTCGATCCTGACGATGCTCCAGGCGTGTCCGCCGAGCTGTCCGGACTGGCCGGCCATTCCGGTCACAAGAGTGGCTTCGAAGCCCAGCTGCTGCAGGATATAGGTATAGGCAAGGGAGTATCCGTCGCATACGCAGTGATGCGGCGTACCGGCGCTGTTGCTTACGAAAACGCCGTATGCCGTATGTGCCAGGTCGTCCGTATTCTTGTTCATCACGTCGTAGTCGTAGACGGCCATCTCGATCAGCCGGTCATGGACCTCCTGGGCGATCTCCATCTCGCTCCGGCTCGTGTCGATCCCGCTGATGACATCGCCGACGGCCGTATTGAAGGCCGCCACGTCTTTTTCGAAGCCGACGTAGGGATCGTTCATCTGAAGACGGATATCATAATCCCCGTTCTCTTCCCTGCTGAAATAGGCGTCGATATCATACTGCCCGTTGAACGGTGAGATCCACCAGAGCTCCGGATGATCATAGCTCAGCGCCATCTGCGCCGAGGCGAACGTCCAACCGAATTCTCTGCCTCTCGGATCCTTGGAAGTGCGGAGGCTCACGATATTGTCCTTGGTCGTAGGGTCGATGGCCACGAGGTACATCGCATCGTAAAAATCCTGTTCCTCGGGCGTAAGTCTGTCATATACGTAAAAGTGCTTGGCCTCGTTGATGATGACCGCGTCGGTCGTGGGCACGTAGGCCCTCATCGCGCGGTCCATGGCTGCGCTTCCTTCTTCGTCCAGTTCCTCGGGCTCGACCTCCTCGATCGTCCATTTCATCCCGCCTCTCATGGCCATATAGGATTCCATGGCGCTCAGGTCCAGCTCCTCAGCAGGATCGTCTTCTCCGGGCTGTTCCTGCTCGTCCTCAGGCGAGATGACGAGGGATCCCAGAAGCGTGTTCCCGAAAGTGTCCACGGACGGCATCTGCACGTCCGCAGGTTCCTGGGTGCCGGACGTCTCCCCTTTCTGTGTCTGTGCAGGGGCTGCCGCATCCGTCGCGGAAGGCGCCGGTTTTCCGGACGCGCAGGCGCTCAGGGTGAGCAGAAGGGCCAGCACGATCGCCAGGGCCGCCATACCTGTTCTCTGTCTTTTCATGGTCTTTTCTCCATCCAGTTTTCTCAGGATCGGGGATCCCGTCATCCGGCGAAACCCCTTCTCCGTATCTTCTGTTATTATAGAGAATCGGGGTTCGGGTTTCAAGTCGGCGCCGGGGTCTTCGGACGGTCCGCAGGTTTTTCCCCGGATCCCATGAAAAAAGACCGCCGGTCCGCATGCGCGGTGCCGGCGTTCTTGTTTTCCGGACCCTATTCGGAAGCGTAGTTGTCGAAATAGCCCTGGATCAGGACGACGGGCGTGCCCTTGTCGCCGGACCCGGAAGTCAAATCGGAGAGAGAACCGAGCAGATCGGTCAGACGGCGGGGCGTCGTGCCCTCGGACTCCATGCGGCCGACAAGATCGGCGTCCTTGGAGCGGATGCGCTTGCGCATGGCTTCCTCGGCGTCGCTTCCGGTCAGTTCACGGAAATCGGTGTCCGCCAGGTACTTGAGCTTCAGCTCGTTGGGCGTTCCTTCCAGGCCTTTCGTATAGGCGGGGGACACGACCGGATCGGCCAGCTCCCAGATGCCGCCGACAGGATCCTTGAAGGCGCCGTCGCCATACACCATGACCTCGATGTTCTTGCCGGTGCGCTCGCGCAGGATGCGGGCCAGCGCGTTCACGAAGGCATCGCACTCACGGGGGAAGAGCTTGACGGATTCTTCGGTCGCCTTGTTGGAGCCGTACAGGCCGTACTTCTCATTGAAGCCGGAGCCGTTGACGGAAGCGGTCAGAAGGCCGTCCAGAGCCAGGACTTTCTCCGCGCCCGCGGCCTTGAGCCTGCGCTCGGTGCGGCGGCGGGTATGGATGTCCGCGCAGATGACCTGCTTCGTGTAGGCCAGGATCGCTTTGGGATCGTTGGCGAGGATCACTTCGATGTTGGGATTGAGGTTCTTGTAGAACTCCACATAGTCCATGCCCGTGAAGGGATGCAGCGTGTTGTAGCCGAAGATCTCACGGTATTTGGCTTCAGTCAGGACGTCCGTATAGGGATCGACGCCGGATTCGTCCAGCATGTCCAGGGAGAAGAGGGGGTTGCCCACTTCGTCGTCCGGATAGGAGAGCTGGATCACGACGCGGTCGGCGCCCATGGCGATGCCCTTCATGAGAAGAGAGAAACGGTTACGGCTCAGAATGGGGAACAGCACGCCCACGGTCCCGGACGGGAACTTCGCCCGCACGTCCGCGGCGATCTGGTCCAGGGTCGCGTAGTTGCCCTGAGCGCGGGCTACCACGGCTTCCGTGATGGATACGACATCCCGGTCATGGAAGGCGAAGCCTTCGTTCTCGGATGCCGCGATCACTGCGTCCGCCGTGATCTGAACGAGGTCGTCTCCCTGACGGATGATGGGAAGACGGATGCCTCTTGCAGTCGTACCAACTGTTCTCATAGTCGTAAACCTCCTGA
>JAEEJN010000002.1 GCA_016281935.1 Bacillota bacterium
ATCGAGGAATTCATAGACCGAAAGCATTTCCGTGATGAGTATGTCAGGCCGGAAGATGCGATACGGGGTATTCTGGAGAGCGGAGGGATCCCTGTGCTGGCACATCCCTTCTACGGCAGCGGAGATCAGCTGATCCTGGGAGAAGAGATGGAAAACAGACTCGTCAGGCTGGTCGGATTCGGTTTGAAGGGAATGGAATGCTATTATTCCGGATTCACGGACAGACTTCGCAGACAGGCGCTGGAACTGGCTGAACACTATGGCCTGTACGTAACTGCGGGATCGGATTACCATGGGAAAAACAAGATCGTGGAGCTCGGAGACACGGGGATGGAAGAGAACAGCCCTTATCCTGACGCTCTTGCATCTTTTCTGGAGGACGTAAGGATTCATGCCGGACTGGCGATTTGATACGAGGGATACGAAGCCGAAACTGTATTCACTGCTGATCCTGACCGCCGTGACCGTTCTTGCGGTCGCTTTGCTGTTCTGCTTCGAAACGCCGCTTCTGGCACCCGTGATTGCATTCGTGATCGCGGGTTATGGCTTTCTGGCATGTTTCCTGCTGTTGCGTACTTTCCGGGAACAGATACGCTACAATCTGTATTCCTATAACACGATCTATCATTTCGGCTTTGCCCTGTTCGCACTTTTCTTTGCTCTGTCTCATCTGCTCCTCGGATTCAGGCTGCTTTCTGTTCCTGAGGATTTCAGAGGGCTGCAGATTCTTCGGGAGCTGTCGTATACGGCCAGAAACTATCTGTTCCTGACGGTGCCTTTTCTTTTTGCTTTTTCAGCGGGGATGGTCATTTCAAATGTTGTGCTTCTGCTGAGGGAGAGAAAAAGTTTTTCCAATGTTCTGGGAATCCTTTTGTCTCTGGTGATCACAGCCGGAGCGGTAGGACTGTACGCATATGATTTCTATGCGAGCGGAAGCATGATGCAGGTCCTGCTGCACGAGCTGGTCGTCAGTGTATTCTCTTCGGTCTATCTGTATTTCGAATGCATGCTGATCGGCACCATCGTGGCAGACGTTATCGCCGCAGGATCAGAGCCTGCAAAGGACGTGGATTTCCTTATCATACTGGGCTGCGGGCTGAAGCCGGACGGCTCACCGACTCCGCTGCTTCGCGGAAGGATCGAAAGAGCTGTCAGTTTTGCCTGCGTTCAAAAGAAGGAAACGGGGAAAGACCTTGTATTCATCGCATCCGGAGGGAAAGGGCCGGATGAACAGGTCTCCGAGAGCAGTGCGATCAGAAACTGTCTTCTGGAGATGGGCATTCCTGAAGAACGCATCTTGGAAGAAGACCGTTCGACGGATACTTATGAGAACATGCTGTATTCCAAAGACATCATCATGGAAAAGAATCCGAAAGGCCGGATCGCGTTTTCAACGACCAACTACCATGTTTTCCGTAGCGGCCTTTTCGCGAGAAGAGTCAAAATGAGGGCATTCGGTATGGGAGCCAGGACAAAATGGTATTTCTGGCCGAATGCAGCTGTACGCGAATTCATCGGTCTTCTGACGAACCATCGCAGAAAACAGGTCGTGATCCTCTGCTGCATGGTTTTCTTCTATGTCGTGTTCACTTTGCTCGGCTATCTCTGGTGACAGAATCGCAGGCTGACTGTCCGTGTTATGGCCTGGTGTATGTGTATCAGATACTTCGCTTTGTGAAAGGGAAGCCTTATGGCTTCCTTCTTTTTGCGCGCTGTTTGGCACCGAATAAGATGAAAAAGATTGCATACATGGCCTTTGTTGCATTATAATAAAGTATCATCTGCGAGCATCAGAAAGGAAAAAGCGTATGGAACTCAAGAAAATCGAACGACTCAAACAGAATCTGCAATCCGTCATCGTGGGACGTGAAGACGTCATGGAATACCTTCTGATCGGTCTTCTGGCGCAGGGACATGTGCTTCTGGAGGACGTGCCCGGAACAGGCAAGACCGTCATGGCGAAATCGATGGCTCGGTCCCTGGAATGTGATTTTTCCCGTATACAGTTCACACCCGACATCCTTCCTTCCGATATCACCGGCATGAGCGTCTATAATCAGAAGGAGATGACGTTCGAATTCCGGCCCGGTCCCGCCTTTACGAATATCCTGCTGGCAGACGAAATCAACCGCGCCACTCCCCGCACACAGGCGGCTCTTCTGGAATGCATGGAAGAACGCCAGATCACGATGGATGGAACGACTTACGTGCTGAAAAGACCGTTCCTCGTTCTTGCGACCCAGAACCCGATCGAGACGCAGGGAACCTTCCCTCTGCCGGAAGCCCAGTTGGACCGTTTCCTCATTAAGACTTCCATGGGATATCCTACTACTGAGGAAGCGCTCCTTATCCTGGACCGCTTTATTGCCAAGAATCCCCTGAACGATCTGGAACCTGTCATGACCGCTGAGGAAGTGATTGAGGCGCAGGATGCGCTGCCCGGAATCCAGATGGACGAATCCATCCGCACTTATATCGTTCAGCTGGTCGAGGCGACCCGCAAAGCTGAAGGCGTGGTGCTTGGCGTAAGCCCGCGCGGGAGCCTTGCGCTTATGCGTGCCGCACAGGCGCGCGCCATGATCCATGGCCGCGATTATGTGATACCCGAAGATGTCAAGACGCTTGCAAAACCTGTCCTGACTCACAGGATCATCTGCCGCAGCCAGTCCGTTCTGAACAGGAACCCTGCTGCAGCCGTGATGGATCAGATCCTGAACCATGTGGAAGTGCCTACGGAGCGCCCGGAGGTCGGATGAACATCCTTTGGCTGATCGGAGCGATCCTGCTCCTGGCCGTCCTGCAGACGTTCCTGTTCTGTTTCTTCGGCTTCAAGCGAGTGAAGTATCACCGCGCTTTTGACCGCCGGTGCGTCTATGAGGGCGAATCGGTCGTCATGCGCGAAGTGATCTCCAACCGCAAGATCCTGCCTGTCCCCTGGCTGAGAGTGGAAGCACGTATGGATTCCAATCTGCGCTTCGGATCCATGGAGAATCTGGAAGTCACGGGAGATCTGCATCACGCAAGCCTTTTTTCACTGGGAGGATATTCCCAGATACGCCGCTCTCATTACGTACAATGTCTGGAGAGGGGCTATTATCCGCTTGCCTCCGTTTCGCTCACGACAGGCGATCTGTTCGGACTCTGGTCCGTGAGCAAGAGCGAACAGGTGGATTCTTCGCTCATCGTTTATCCTGCGCCTCTGGATCCTTCCGAGATGGAGATCCCTTCCAGGAAATGGCAGGGAGACGTCGTCCTTCATCGCTGGATCCAGCCGGATCCCTACCTTGTGAACGGGATCCGCGCATACACTTACGGGGATTCTCCGCGTGACGTACACTGGGCTGCTACAGCCCGCACAGGCGAACTTCAGGTCAAGACGCATGATTATACGGCCTCACCCAAGCTTCTCTGTCTGTTCAACGTGCAGCGCGACGAGACCCAGTGGGGCGTTCAGACGAAAGAAGCTCAAAAACCGATGGAGTACGGTCTTCGGCAGCTCTCCACGCTCGCACATGAGGCGGTATCCATGGGGCTGGAGGTCGGCTTGTATACGAACGGCTACCTGACAGGCTACGATGAGAAGGACCAGGATGCGTATGTCATGCTTCCCGAAGCGGGACAGATGGGGCTGGACAGACTTCTTGAGCGGCTCGCTCGTTTGGATCTGTCTCACAGCCGCATTTCCTTCCATTCCTATATGGACTGGATCATCAGCCATGAGCAACCGACAGGCATGGACATCGTCCTGTTCTCCGCTTACGATTCTGACCGGCTGCGCGAAAGGATGCGCACGCTGGAACAGATGGGCAATTCTGTCACCTTGTGGCCCATGACCCGGGAAGGAGGCAGCCATGCGGCGTAAACTGGCACTGGCCCTCATCCCGATCAGCATCACATTTGCCTTCTTTCCGATGCTCCAGCTCGTTTATTATGCGGCTTTGGATGGTCATCTGGAGCGGGCGAACACATGGATGGCGCTCTGCGTGCTCTTCCTTCCGAATCTGATCGCCTGGCTTCTCGGAGCTTTTATCGGTCAGAAGATGAAGCCTGTTTTCCATGTGATCCCGCTGATTCTGATCTCTGTTGCGGAAGGGCTTTTCCTATGGAAACATCTGGAGATGTTCTGGTTCGGTGCATTTCTGTGGATGGACGCCATGATCGTTTCGTCCGTGCTGACGTCTTACAGAAGTTATACAGGTGTGTTTGATGTTTCCATCTCTCATACCGCTTTCTTCGGTCTCGTATTCTTCGGCGTTGAAGCTTTTGTCGGAGCGATTCTGGGAGAAGGTTATCATAGACTGTATGCGCAGACTGCAACTGCCGCCATTCGGCCTCTGGGCGTTTTCTGGATGCTGGCGGTGATCTGGATCGCCGCGTATTTCCATGCCCGTTCTCTGAATGAATCGAGAGGACGGAAAACACCCAGACGCGTCATGATCTTCAACATCGTGACGGCAGCGGTCTTTACGCTGGCGGTCTTGGTCATTTATCATATCGATGCAGTCCGCGACGCTGTCGCGACTGTTCTCGTCGGGATCCTTTATCTGTTCGGACTGCTGTCCGAACTCATGGCCATGCTGTTGGGATCTCAGGAACCGACAGGTGAAAATACCGGAGAAGGCGGTATGGATATCGCGGCTGCTCTGGATGCGGATCCCCATAAGGAGAACCTGTTCGACATCATCTTCATGCGTTTCATGCTCGTCGTCGTGATCATTCTCCTTGTGATTGCGGCGGTGTTCCTGACATGGCAGCTGATCAAATTCATCCGCCATCTGATCCGCAAGATGAACGGCTTTCTCAATTCCTGGGAAGCTACGAACCAGTCCTATACGGATGAACAGGAGGATCTCATGAACGCGGCGATCTTCCGTCAGGAAATGGCGGAAAGAGCCGAGAGGATCCGACAGCGGTTCCGGCGCCGTCCCAGACTGGAAGAACTGCCGGATGACAGGACGAGGATCAGGACCCTTTACCGGTGGATGCTCGAAAGATCTGCAAGGAAAGGCGAGTACAATGCTGCTCAGACTTCGGAGGAATTCCTGAGCAGGCAGTATGCGGACGGCATGGGAGCGGCTTTTGCGCGCGCTTACGACAAGGCCCGTTACAGCGGCCATGAACCTGATCCCGGAGAAGTCCGGGAGGGTGAGAACCTCTATCGAAGGAAGTAAGGAGAAACGATCCGTGAACGAACGCATCGAAGGCCTTCTTGCCTATATGCCCGACCACCCCGGAGTGTACCTGATGAAGGACGCTTCGGGGCAGGTGATCTATGTGGGGAAAGCCGTATCGCTGAAAAACCGTGTACGGCAGTATTTCCATGCCGGCAGAAAGACCTCTCCCAAAGTCGAGGCCATGGTGGAACGGATCGCAGACATAGAGACGATCCTTGTGGACAACGAGCTGGAAGCTTTCGTTCTGGAATGCAATCTCATTAAAAAGTACGAACCCTATTACAACATCCTGCTTCGCGACGACAAACAGTACCCTTATATCCGGATCGACAGGGATCAGCCTTATCCCTATGCGGAAGTGGTTCGCCGCATGAAGAAAGATCACGCACGTTATTTCGGACCCTATTTCAGTCAGACCGCTGTCCGGACCGCGCTGGACTCCGTGGGCAAGATCTTTCCTATCCGAAACTGCAGAAGGAAACTGCCGGAGGATATCGGCAAGGAACGTCCCTGCCTGAATTATCATATCGGCAGATGCCTGGGGCCCTGCACGGGAGAGGTCACTCCTGAGGAATACGGGAGGATCGTGAACGAGGTCTGTCACTTCCTCGATGGGCAGGCGGATGAAGCCGTGAAAGATCTGACGGAGCAGATGCAGGAAGCTTCGGCGGCTCTTCAGTTCGAGAAGGCGGCTTTGTACCGTGACCGAATCCGCAGTGTGAAAGACGCTCTCGGGGAGAGACAGAAGGCCATATCCACTTCAAGGGAGGATATGGACGTCATCGGACTGGATGAAAGTACCGCAAGGATCGCCTTTATGGTGATACGCGGGGGCGTGCTGCTTGGAGCTGAAACTTATCCCCTTGAGTTCCATGAAGAAGAAACACCGCAAGCTCTTCTGCGTACTTTCATACAGTTCCATTACGGCCGGAATCCCATGGTGCCTCCGACGGTGCTCGTTCCAGAAATGCCGGAAGATGCAGGGGAACTGACGGAATGGCTGGAATCCATGAGAGGATCGAAAGTGCATCTCTACCGCCCGGAAAGAGGCGAGAAAGCCCGTCTCGTGGAAATGGCGAACCAGAATGCGAAAGCGGCGAGCCGTCAGGCAGAACTGCTGAGGCAGAGAGAATGGGACAGAACGGGAGGTGCCTGCAGACAGCTTGCCGAAGCGATCGGAATGGAAAAGCCTCCCGTACGGATGGAATGCTATGATATTTCCAATATCCAGGGAACCGACAACGTGGCTTCCATGGTCGTCATGATCAACGGGAAAGCGGCTCGCGATCAGTACAGGCGTTTTCGAATCAAGTCTTTTGAAGGGGCCAATGATTTCGAAGCCATGCATGAGGTCCTCGGACGTCGGTTCCGTCACGGCCTGGAGGAGATCGAGGAACGGAAAAGGGAAGGGCTCCCGCTTGAACAGGGTAGATTCTCCTGGATGCCTGACCTGATCGTCATCGATGGGGGACCCATACAGCTCGAATTCGCAAGGAAGGCCATGCTGGAATCCGGAGTGGATCTTCCCATGGTAAGCCTGGCCAAGAGAGAAGAAGAGATCTATCTTCCCGACCGGGAGGATCCCGTGGTTCTTCCGCACAGTACACCGGCACTGCAGATGATGCAGCGGATCAGGGACGAATCCCACCGATTTGCCATCACCTATCACAGAAGTCTGCGCGGACATCGGATGCTCGCTTCTTTCCTGGATGAGATACCCGGAGTGGGACCGGCCAGACGCAAGGCACTGCTGAAGGCCTTTCTGTCGAGAGAACAGATGAAACAGGCGACTTGTGAAGAACTTGCAGACGTTCCCGGGATCCCGGCGGATGTGGCCAGGAGAGTCTATGACGCACTGCATGAAAAGGAGGACGACGCATGAAAACAGCCATATCGGACCTGGTCGAATCGCTGGAACTCGAGGTCCTGACCCTTGCCGGGCAGACGGAGATCGATTTCACGACGTCCAACATCCACAGACCGGGTCTGTTCCTTGCAGGACATAAGGATTATTTCGGCGAAGAACGGATGCAGGTCCTCGGATGGGCCGAAATGAGCTTTCTTCTCGATAAGTTCGATACACAGAGCCGCTCCAGGATACTGGATGAACTGTTCAGCAGATGTATCCCATGCCTTGTGATTGCCAGAGGACAGGAGCCGCCTCCGGAACTTCTGGAAGCTGCCGAAAGCCACGGCAGACCTGTATTTAGGACACCATGGCAGACAACGCTGTTCATGCAGCGGGCGGCGGATTACATCGAGATGCTGCTTGCACCGAAGGTTATCCTGCATGGGGTCATGGTCGACATCTCAGGTTTGGGAGTCCTCATCATGGGAGAATCCGGCATCGGAAAATC
>JAEEJN010000054.1 GCA_016281935.1 Bacillota bacterium
GGGCTCCTGCTCGAGGAGGATTCGAGAGCGCTGGAGGCTTTCGAAGCGCCTCTTCCTTCGGATGGGACGGAAGAGACCGTATGGGAGACGGTCCAGACGCCCGACGGCATCAAGCGCGTCCGGAAGGAAAAAACATCCGAAACCGAAAAGCTGTATCATACCTGGCTGCGCCTGCGCTTCCGGCCGGACGAGCGGCTGTACGGCCTGGGACAGTTGGAAGAGGGGAGGCTGAACCTGCGGGGTACGGCGCAGTATCTGCACCAGGCCAACCGCAAGATCGCTGTTCCCATGCTGCTCTCATCCCGCGGATGGGGGATCCTGTGGGCTACGGACGGCACGGCGATCTTCCGGGACACGCAGTACGGGTCCTACTTCCATACTCATGCGGACCAGGAGATGGATTACTATTTCATCGCCGGTGGCAGCCTCGACGGCGTGGTCTCCGGCTACCGGTTCCTTACGGGAAAGGCCTCCATGCCGCCGCGCTGGGCTGCCGGATACATCCAGTCCCAGGAACGATATGAGACGCAGGAAGAACTCCTGTCCGTCGCGCAGGGTTACCGGGACAGAAACATCGGCCTCGACTGCATCGTCCTGGACTGGAATTCCTGGCGCGAAGGGGAGTGGGGACAGAAGGCCTTCGATCCCGAGCATTTCGGGAACATGACGGATACGATCGGCCGTCTGCACGGTCTCAACGTCCGCTTCATGCTTTCCATCTGGCCGAATATGTCGGAAAACTGCGCGGATTACAGGGAGTTCAGGGAAAAAGGTCTTCTGCTGCCCGGGAGCGACATCTACGACGCTTTCGATCCCGAAGCCCGCGCTCTGTACTGGGAACAGGCGGAGAGATCCCTGTTCCGGCACGGCATCGACGCGTGGTGGTGCGATTCCTGCGAACCCTTCACGCCGGAATGGACGCATCTGGAAGAGCCCGACCCCGCAGAAATGTACTCGGAGTATCTTCAGACGGCCGCGCAGCACGTACCGGTCCGGCGCGCGAACGCCTATTCTCTTCATCACGCGGCGGGGATCTATGAAGGCCAGCGCTCTTCGGGATCCGGCAAGCGGGTGTTCAACCTGATGCGCAGCGCGCATACGGGACAGCAGCGCTACGGCGCCGTACTCTGGTCGGGGGACACCGCGGCCTCCTGGGAAAGCCTTCGCCGCCAGGTTGCCGTCGGACTGAACTTCTGCGCTTCCGGCTTTCCCTACTGGACGATGGACATCGGCGGGTTCTTCGTCAAAAACGGCTGGCAGTGGTTCTGGCAGGGACAGTACGACCGCGGAATGGAAGATCCGCGCTACCGTGAGCTATTCGTACGCTGGCATCAGTTCGGGGCGTTCCTTCCCGTGTTCCGCGGACACGGCACCGACATCCGAAGGGAACTCTGGATGCTCGACGGTCCGGATCACCGCTTCTACGAGGCTGCGGTCGAAGCGAACCGTCTGCGGTACCGCCTGATCCCGTATCTGTATTCGCTGTTCGGGAACGCCTGGCTCAGGGACGGCACGATCATGCGCATGCTGGCATTCGATTTCCCGGAGGATGAAAAGGCTCTGGGCGTCGATGACCAGTACATGCTGGGGCCCGCTTTCATGGTCTGTCCCGTCACGAGTCCCATGTATTATGATGTTGAAGGAAACCTCATCCCGGATCCCGATGAGAAGCGGGATGTCTATCTGCCATCGGGAACCGACTGGTACGACTGGTACACGGGAGAGAGATATGAAGGAGGGCAGACCGTCTCCGCGGACGCACCGCTCGGACGGATCCCCCTGTTCGTCAGGACCGGCAGCGTCATTCCCGTATGCGAAGGCCTGGAGAGCGCCGCGGATCTTCCTTCCGAAAAGATCGGACTGCTCGTGTATCCCGGCCGGGACTGTGAGTTCGAACTGTACGAGGACGCGGGCGACGGATACGGATACGAAAGGGGAGAGTATGCCGTGACGAAGATCCTCTGGGACGATGCCGGACGGAAGCTGCGCATCCAGCGTCCCGACCTCCGCGCGGAATGGTTCAGCAGGGAATGGGATCCGGAAGTCCGCGTGATCTCCTGACTGTTTGCCGGCTGCACCCGGGTATCCGATCCGGAAAGAGGGCATGATCCGGATGACAGATACGGACAATTACGGTATAATGGTCGCAGATTCACGGAAAGGCGGCATCGAGAATGGCTGGATTCTTAACCGGAGCGGAAGAAGTCCTGTACGATATCGTACAGATCTGCACGATGCTCATGGAACTGTTCGGCGTAGGCGTACTGGTCTACACCGCCGTGCGTTCCTTCATCAGCTGGGTCAAAAGGGAACCCGGCCTGAGACTGCGTCTCGCCCAGGGCATCGCCCTGGCGCTGGAATTCAAGATGGGCGGAGAGGTCCTCAGGACCGTCGTCGTGCGCGAATGGAGAGAGCTCGGGATCCTCGGCGCAATCATACTTCTGCGCGGCGTCCTCACGTTCCTCATCCACTGGGAGATCAAGAACGAGAAGCAGGACCTGGAAAACGAGAAAGACATCCGATAAAGCACCGCAAGGTGCTTTTTCTTGAAGGTGAAAGAAATGACGAAACTGAAACTCATCGGATCCTGTCACAAGGTGTTCCGAAAAGATACACCGGATGCTTTTCCGGATCTTGAGCCCGGCAGAGCGTCCATGAAAGGAGAAACGTTCTCTTTTCAAGCCGTCGCGGAGTCGGACAGCCCTTTCCGTATCGAGGTGTCCGTTCAGGGAGGTCTGAACGCCTCCGCGAACGTCGTCAGGGACGTCCCGGTCGAAATGCCCGCCTATCCCCATACGCAGGATCCCGACTATCTGAGCCGCGAACCCGGGATGTATCCGGATCTTCTTATCCCTGTCGATCCCTCAGACGTCCTGTGTCCTGAAGGTCACCCTTCCGTTTTCTGGATCGACGTCTGTGTCCCGGAAGACGCCGGAGCCGGGGAATATCCCGTATCCGTCCGCATCCTGGACGAGGACGGCAGTGTACTGACTGAAAAGAGTTTCGGGCTGGAGATCCTTCCCGCGGTCCTTCCGGAACAGAAGCTGATCTATACCCAGTGGTTCCACTGCGACTGCTTGTCCAGCATGTACCGCGTGGATCCTTTGTCGGAAGAACACTGGGAGATCATCGAGCGTTACGCCGCCTTTGCTGTCCGGCACGGCGTCAGCATGCTGTACATGCCCGTCTTCACGCCTGCGCTCGACACGGCCGTCGGCGGTCAGCGTCCGACCGTTCAGCTGGTCGGGGTGACGAAAGAAGGAGACCGGTACGATTTCGATTTTCGCCTCGTGGACCGCTGGCTGGACATGTGCGGAAGGATCGGTGTCCGTTTCCATGAGATCGCCCATCTGTTCACCCAGTGGGGCGCCGAACACGCGCCGAAGATCATGGCGCGCGAAAACGGCTGCCTGCAGCAGATCTTCGGCTGGGAGACCGATTCCCTGTCCGAGGAGTATATCGGCTTCCTGAAGGCCTTTCTGAAGGCTTTCAGGGCCTATATGGAAGGCAAAGGGCTTCTGGACAGGTGTATGTTCCATCTGTCCGACGAGCCCGGGGAAGCCCATCTGGAACGCTACAGGAAGATTCGGGAGGAACTGGCGGACAGTCTCGCGGGACTGAACTGCGGGGAGGCGCTTTCCCACGTCTCCTTCTGGGAGGACGGATACGTCCAGACGCCGATCGTCGCTCTGAACCGCATCGAGCCCTTCATAGAAAAAGGCGTGTCCCCGCTCTGGGCCTATCAGTGCTGCGGCCAGCATGAGGAAGTCTCCAACCGTTTCGTCGCCATGTCCATGAACCGTACCCGCGTCATCGGAATGCAGCTGTTCAGATACGGTATCTCCGGATTCCTGCAGTGGGGCTACAATTTCTGGTACTGCATGGGATCCACCCACATGATCGATCCCTACGAAGTCCTGGACGGGGAAGGGCAGGTGCCCGCAGGAGATCCCTTCTCCGTGTATCCGGGACCGGACGGAACGCCCTACGCATCGATGCGCCTCAAGGCTTTCGCCCAGGGACTGCAGGATCTGAGGGCCATGGAATGGCTGAGCGAACGGATAGGGAAAGAAGCGGTGATACGGATCCTGGAAACAGAAGGAACTCTTACTTTCAGGCAGTACGGACGGGATGCGGCGTTCTGCGAAAGAACGAGAAACAGGCTGAACGAAGCCGTTCGGATGACCGCAGGGAAAATGGATGAAAAGGGAAGATAAGCAGTATATATTCGTTCACGGCCTTTCGGGCTGGGGCAGTTATGACGAAAGATACCGGAAGATGCCCTACTGGGGCATGTTCGGGGGCGACCTGATCGCCTTCCTCAGGGGACGCAGATACGCATGTTTCGCGGCTTCGGTATCACCCGAAGGCAGTGCCTGGGACCGGGCCTGCGAACTGTACGCCCAGCTGGCGGGCACCCGCACCGATTACGGCAGGGCACACAGTGAAAAATACGGACACGGGAGGTACGGCCGCGATTTTTCATCCGATCCCCTGATCCCCGGATGGAACGGGGGAGCCCCTCTGGTCCTTCTCGGTCACTCATTCGGCGGGGCCACGATCCGCATGTTTTCCGAACTCATGGCCAACGGCAGCCCGGAAGAAAGAAACGGTACAGATCCCGAAGATCTCTCGGATCTGTTCAGAGGCGGACAGGGCGGCCGCATCCATGCTCTCGTCACGCTGTCCACGCCGAGCAACGGGACCACTGCGTATGACCTGTTCACGGATAAGAGTTTCGACGTCTCCCGCATCAGGATCCCTCTCACGGACCGCTTATGGGGCAGGCTTTTCAGCAGAAGGAAACAGGCCGAACGTGACGGAAGGTCGGCGGAAGACTACGCAGACTTCGATATGCATATCGACAATGCGCTCGCACTGAACAGCCGGATATCGACGCTTCCTGGAACGTTTTATTTCTCCGTTCCCTGCGCCGCGACCCGAGACACGGGCAGCGGCATACACCGGCCGGTCGCCCGGATGATGGAACCCCTGTACCGCAGGACGTCCGCACTCATGGGCAGCTACAGCGGAAAAACAGCGGGTGGATTCGTCATCGATGACAGCTGGAGGGAAAACGACGGGCTGGTGAACACCGTGTCCGCCGAAGCGCCTTTCGGCGCGCCACGCAAAACGTTCGATCCTGACCGGATCGAGCCGGGGATCTGGCAGGTGATGCCTTTGTTCAGGGGAGACCACATGTCCCTCCAGGGCGGGATGCTCAAAAGAAGGGACGTCCGTGCGTTCTACCTGGATCTTATGGAAATGATCGACGCGATCTCATGACATAAGAGCAAAAAAAGACCGGCTGAGTTCAGCCGGTCTTTCCAATAGTCTTTTACAGTTTTTCGATGACGTCCGCGATGGGTTCAAGCCAGTCGCCTTCGAAGAGTTCGATGGTCCCGCTGTCGCAGTTCGCGGCCAGTTCGGGCTGCACGGGGATGCGGCATACGGTCTCGATGCCGAATTCACCGGCCAGCTGCTCGATATGGCTGTCTCCGAAGATCATGTGCCTCTCGTGGCAGTTCGGGCACTCATAGTAGGACATGTTCTCCACGATGCCCAGAACGGGGATGTTCAGCATGCCGGCCATCTTGACGGCCTTGCTGACGATCATGGAGACAAGTTCCTGGGGAGACGCGACCACGATGATCCCGTCCACGGGCAGAGACTGGAAGACGGTCAGCGGTACGTCGCCCGTGCCCGGAGGCATGTCGACGAACATGAAGTCGACGTCCTTCCAGATGACGTCGGTCCAGAACTGTTTGACGGCACCGGCGATGACGGGGCCTCTCCAGACCACAGGATCGGTGTCGTTTTCCAGAAGCAGGTTGATGGACATGATCTGCGTGCCGAGTTTGCTCTGTACGGGAAGGATGCCCTGATCGATGGCGCCGGCTTTCTCATGAAGGCCGAAAGCACGAGGGATCGAGGGGCCGGTGATATCGGCGTCCAGGATCGCCGTTTTGAACTCCCTGCGCTGCAGGGTCACGGCGAGAAGGGAAGTGACGAGGGATTTGCCCACGCCGCCTTTGCCGGACACAACGCCGATCACCTTGCGGACGGAAGAAAGCTCGTTGGGCTTCTCCAGAAAGCTCTGGGGTGCCGTCCTGCTCGGGCAGTCGACGCCGCATTCCGCGCAGTTGCTGTTGCATTCCTGACTCATAATTTCCTCCTGAATGTATTGGATCTCAAGAATTGAGAGCTGTTGACGTACTGCGGATCCATTCGGCCGCTAGCGATACCCACGTCGCTTTGTGCGGATCCTGCATCTTCGGGTCTCCATTGGACGTCACTTCATTCGAAAGCGCCATACCGTGAGGCCCGTCTGCGTAGATATGGAGTTCATAGGAGATCCCGTGGGAAGCGAGCGCCTGGGCGAACACGAGGCTGTTTCCCGCGTAAACCGCCTGATCGTTGGCGGTATGCACGAGGAACGCGGGCGGAGTCCTGTCGTCCACACAGAGTTCCAGAGACCAGCTGTTCCTGCTGTGATCCGGATGCCGGATCCCCGTGATGTTCTCGAAGCATCTCCACTGGGTGTCCGAACACAGATCCGGACGCGTCGAGATGACGGGATAAACGGGAAGGATACCGTCAGGCCGGTTGGCTCCGAAGGGAAGTCCCGTGGCTGCCGTCAGTTCGGGAAGATGCCACAGCGCACCGATTGCCGCGCAGAGATGCCCGCCAGCGGAGAATCCGGTCACGAAGACCCTGTGAGGATCCACACCGTATTCTTCCGCGTGTTCGCGGATATACGCAACGGCCAGGCTGGCCTGGATCAGCGGAGCGGGGAAGAGGGCTTCCTTTCCTACCGAATAATGCAGGATAAAGCAGTTGATCCCGTAAGGCAGGAACGCCAGAGCGATCGGCTCTCCTTCCCGGTCGGAAAGGTGCTCATAGGCGCCTCCCGGAAGGATGAGGAGCGCAGGACGGGGACCGTCCCTGAAATGCTCCGCGGCGATGGCCTCCAGATAAACGGACGCCGGCTGTCCGGCAAGTTCTATCTTTTCCGTATGCACGGCAAATCCTCCCGTTCCGTCAGTCTGCAGTCCATGACATTATACCATACGGAGGGAGGATTTGAAAGTATATCTGGCTTTCCGTCTCTTATCTGTTGTCCACTTTCTCGGGATACATATCGTGATGGGCCAGCCGGTCCCACGCGACCTGTTCCCAGGGCGTACCGGGTTTGCCGTAATTGCAGTACGGATCGATCGAGATGCCGCCGCGGGGCGTGAACTTGCCCCAGACTTCGATGTATTTGGGGTCCATGAGACGGATCAGGTCCTTCATGATGATGTTCATGCAGTCTTCATGGAAATCCCCGTGGTTCCTGAAGCTGAACA
>JAEEJN010000055.1 GCA_016281935.1 Bacillota bacterium
CGTGGGCTTCCCGGCCCGTATGATCTTTTCGACCTCTTCGACCGTCTCGTCCATGGACAGGGCGTTCACGTAGGTGTTGAGGATAGGATAACGGTTTCCTGCCATGCTATCCCCTTTCGTCCGGATCCCAGGGTACGAACGGCTTGCCTTCCAGGACGTCCGCGATTCGTTCGCAGGCGTGCCCGTCCCCATAGGGGTTGACGGCGTGAGCCATCCCGGCGTACACCTCTTCGTCTTCCAGCAGTTCCGTGAAAGCCCGGTAGATTGTCTTCTCATCGGTACCGACCAGGCGCAGCGTGCCGGCTTCGACCCCTTCGGGACGTTCCGTCGTGTCCCGCATGACGAGCACCGGGACACCCCAGCCCGGGCACTCTTCCTGGAGCCCGCCGGAATCGGTCAAACAGAGGAAGCTCCTCGCCTCGAAATTGTGGCACTCGAAGACCGAGAGCGGCTCGATGAGCCGGATGTTGGCGCATCCGCCGAATTCTTCCTCTGCAATTTTCCTCACTTCGGGATTCATGTGGACCGGATAGACGGCCCTGCATTCGGGATGCTCTTCCAATACCTTCCGGATGGCCCGGAACATGCGGCGCATGGGCTCACCGAGGTTCTCCCGGCGGTGCGCCGTGATGAAGATCAGCTTCCCTTGCTTCGCCCATTCCAGGTCCGGATGAGTGAAGTCTTCCCGGACGGTCCTGCGCATGGCGTCGATGACCGTGTTGCCGGTCACATAGACCGTTTCGGGCTTCCGCCCTTCGGCAAGGAGCCGATCCCGGGCGAGCGCCGTCGGCGCGAAGCTGTACCGGGCCACGAGGCTGATCGCCTCGCGGTTGAACTCTTCCGGATACGGGCTGTAGATGTCGTAAGTCCGGAGCCCCGCCTCGACGTGTCCCACGGGGATCTGAAGATAGAAGCAGGCGAGCGCCGTCACGAAGGCGGTGCTGGTGTCCCCCTGGACCAGGACCACGTCGGGCCTTTCCTTTTCGAGGACTTCCCGGATCGAGTTCAGGATGTTGACCGTGATGTCGAACAGGGTCTGCCGGTCCTTCATGATGTCCAGATCCCAGTCTGGGACAACGCCGAAGGCCGCGAGCACCCCGTCCAGCATCTCACGGTGCTGGGCGGTGACGCACACGACCGTCTCGATTGACGCGCGCTTTTTCAGTTCCAGGACCAGGGGACACATCTTGACCGCTTCCGGCCGCGTCCCGAAGACCAGCATGACTTTCTTCATCCGTTGATTTCCTCGAAATTGACTGTTTACATGGCGCCTTTGCCGGAGAACCATACGGCGACCGTTTTCAGGAGGATCTTGAGATCCAGGGTCAGACTCCAGTCGGAGATGTATTCCGTATCCAGGCGCACGACCTCTTCGAAATCCGTGATCCGGCTGCGCCCATTGACCTGCCACATCCCCGTGATCCCGGGGCGGATCGCCATGCGGGCCCGGTGACGGAGCTGGTAGCGCGCGTACTCGTCCGGCGTCGGGGGACGGGTCCCCACGACCGACATGTCGCCTTTCAGCACACAGAAGAACTGGGGGAACTCGTCCAGGGACGTCCTGCGGATGAATTCGCCGATGCCCGTCTTCTTCGTGCCGTCGGGCAGGATCTCGTTGCCGATGATCCGGGGATCGAAATCGAGCTTGAACATGAGCCCGTCCGCGACCCGGTTCTGATCCATGAGGCTACTCTTCTGCTCTTCCGCGTCCATATGCATGGAGCGGATCTTGTACATCCGGAAATGCTTGCCGTTGAGTCCCACCCGTTCCTGGGAGAACAGGACGCATCCGGGCGACTGACGCCTTATGATGGGCGCGACCACCGCCATGATGATAAGAGCCGCGAGGCTCCCCAGAAGGCCGGCCAGGATGTCGAAGCCTCTCTTGATCCAGGCCTGCAGCGGCGTCACGTAGTTGACGGAGGCCGTCAGGACCGTCGTCCCGCCCATCTTCTCGGAGAAGCGCTTCTCCCCGTAGCGGTCGGGCACGCGGTAGTGCGTCGGGACGGCCATCTGGGCGCAGGCGTCCATGACGGCCGCGACCCGCGCGTCCGTCAGGGGCGCGTCGATATAGACGGAGTCGACCCATTCCCGCATGATGTAGTCCGCCGCGTCTCCGATCCCGGCCACGACCGGGATCCCCCGGATCTCCGGGAGACCGCTGTCTTCCGTCAGGATGACGCCCGTGACGCGGTAACCGGCCAGATAGTCGCCGATGAGCCTGTCCAGGATCTCTTCCGCCCCGTCCGGGGACGTGACCACGAGCAGGCTGCTCTTCTTCTCTTCCCGGAGGCCGCGGTCCCGCAGGACGCGCTTCCAGAAGATCCGCATCCCGTACCCTATGGCGGTGTGGAACACGGCGGTCAGGAACACGATGATACGCGAATAGTCATCACCGGCCTGGGTCGCGAACATGAAGACGGTCATGAGCGCGAGGCAGAAGAAACAGTGCTTCAGGGTCTCCAAAAGCTCCGCGTAGGGACCGCGCTTGACCACGTTGCGCAGCGAGTCGTTGGCGATGAGGACCGTCAGGTCGATGAAGACGGTGAGAAGGCCCATGGTCCGGTACAGCGGATGGGCATACGCCCACCAGCGGTGCCGCAGGGCCGCGGCCAGGATGAAGGCGATCTGCAGGCTGAGGATGTCGATGATGACGAAGTCCATGTGCTTGGACCAGCCCTGCGCGTTTCTCTTATACATCCTTCGTCCGTCCTTTGTCTTCGTGCTTCAAGGCGCCGGTCACGGCAGGCTCCTCTTCCACGTCCGCGCCGGGTTCCGATACAGATGCCACGAAGATCCCGCCGAGCAGGAAGAAGATGAGCGACAGGACAGGCTTGTTCGAACTCATGAGGGGCTCGAGCACGCCGTAGAGCATGGCGCCGGCCAGGGTGATCCCGATGACCGCGTCGGCGGTCCGTCCCCTGAAATAGCAGCGGACGATCCTGACCGAAAGGGAGATGAGGAGCAGGAGATAGATGAGAGCGCCCGGCAGGCCGGCCATGAGGGCCTGCTGGAACAGCATGTTATGCATGTGGGAGGCCTTGAACCCGATGGATTCATAGAGAGGCTTCATCATGCCGGCGAGCTTCGACCCCAGGACCAGTTTTTGGGGAGACCGTTTGAATTCATGCACCATGGCTTTCCAGATGTTGGTGCGGGCGGTCAGGGTCACAGCGTCCGCGAAGGTGCTGCGGGAATCGTAGATCACGACGTCTTCCGCGTTCATCTCGACTTCACCCGTGACGAGTTCGCTCTGCGGCGCCGGCGCCGCTTTGGCGATGAGATCGCTGCACAGGGGGAAGCCCGCGAACAGGGCGGCCGTGAAGCCGGCCGAAAGGACGACGGCGGCAATGACGGCGGCAACACGGTTCCACTTCTGGATGAGGCGCAGCGCGAGATGGCCGAGGATCAGGCCGAGAGCGGCCGCGGCAGCCAGATAGGCCGACCGGCTGTGCTGCAGGGCGATCGCGGCGTAGAAGACCGGGACGGTGAGCCCGGCCGCGATATACCATCCCCAGTGTTTATGCTTGACACACTGGCGGATCATGAGGCAGAGGGCGGGAACGAAGAAGACGGCCGAGGTGTTCCGGTTGATCTTGAACAGGCGGACGAACGTCAGGGTCTGCTCCGTCCGGATGCCGACCCCTTCCTCGAAGAGCGGGATTCCGTACAGGGGAGAGCCTCTCAGGACGACCGCGACCGCCGCGATCCCCCAGGTCAGGAGGATCCCGCACCAGACCACGGTCACGATATCCAGGAAGACGTCTCTCTGTCTCTTTTTGAGCACGACGCCCACGCCGAAGAAGCAGATGAACAGGACGGTCCAGTAACTCTCGCCTTCGAAGGCGTACTTGAAATCGCCCAAGAGGGCCCGGCTCAGGATGACCCAGACCGCGTTCTGCACGAGGAGCCGGAGTTCCGGAGGCCTGTCTTCCCGGAGGAGGCGGAGAGACAGAACGATCATGAGGGCCGCGGGCCACAGGGCGTATCCGGAAACGAGCTCCTGCGTCTCCGCGGGGAGCATCTTCCTGCAGAGATAGTATGCGAGAAGGATCAGGGAAAGAGCAGCCGAGGCATACGGAAACACCCGCTGCCTGCAGCGGTCTCCGAGCCAGGCCATGGGCCTGTCATACAGCGATGTGTTCGTCGTCATCCCTTTATCCTTCTGTCGTTGCGGTCCGTTCCCGGACCGGGTTGTCAAAACAGTACAGTGATCTGTCCGTCATTCCCTGCCGTCATGGATCTCCGAGATCCTCTCCTCAGTGAATCCTTCCGTGCTCTCTTTCTGCACCAGGATCTTCACCGTGTCGAACAGGATCTGCAGATCGAGCAGGAAGCTGTAGTTCATGATGTAGATCAGGTCGAGCTTCAGTTTGTCCAGAGCCGAGGTGTTGTACTTCCCATAGACCTGCGCGTATCCCGTGAGTCCGGCCTTGACCTTCGAGCGGAATGCGAATTCCGGGATCTCCGCCGTGTACAGTTCCACGTGCTCGACCCGTTCGGGCCGCGGTCCCACCAGGGACATCGACCCGGCGAGGATGTTGATCAGCTGCGGCAGTTCGTCGATCCGGAGCGCACGGATGACCTTTCCCACTTTCGTGATACGGTCGTCCTTCTCCCCTACCGGATGCGGTCTCCCGTCCTTTTCCGCGTCCACGATCATGGAACGGAACTTGAGGATCATGAACCGCCGCCCGCCTACGGTGCAGCGCTCCTGCCTGAAGAAGACGGGGCCTCTGTCCTCCGCCTTGATGGCAAGCGCGGTGATAAGGAAGACCGGACTCGTGACGATCAGGGCGATGAAACTGAAAACGATGTCGAAGATCCGCTTGACGATACGCTCGGTCACCGTCATCCCCGTGTTCCTGCACAGGAACAGGGGCGTATCGATCACGTTCAGTTCTTCCGAGTACCGGATGATGATGTCCGAGATCTGGGGAGCGAGATACACTCTCTTGTCACGGTCCAGACAGAGCTCGAGCACTTTGTTCTTATACTCCGGCGGCACGTCGCTGATCACCACAGCATCATACTTTTCGATCCTGTCCTTCAGGTCTTCTTCGGAGATGCTGTAGTGCACCATTTCCGCGATGTGATACTTGTACCTGATCCCGTTGATCCTGCGGTGCAGGCCGTGTTTGGCGTCGCCGTAGACTTCCAGGATCTGGAGCGGCGGGAAGATCTTCCGGTACAGGTCGACCATGGGGATCGCGATGAGCCCCAGGACGGCGGACTGGACCAGGAACAGCAGGATATATCTCCAGAGCAGTTCATCGAAATAACGGAACTGCCCGGTGATCGCCATGGAGATGAGGATCTCGACCGCATCAGTCGTGAATGCCGTCAGGACAACGGAAGCCATGATCATGGCTTTCCTCTCGACGCCGACGCTGAAGGCGCGAAGGGCGTGTCCCGTGAAAGCGAACGTGACGACATAGAGGATCAGGGCCATACCCAGATTGCCTTTGCCCATCATGTAGCCGGTATTGTTGTGGCTCCTGGCAAATCGCACCCAGACGAACATGAACATAGCGGTAGCGACCGCGATGAAGATCAGCGCGCAGATCCTTCTGTAAAGGTGTTTGCCCTCTCCCTTGGCCATGGTCATCTCCACAATCGTGAGTCAAGAATACTTGGGACTGTCAGCGCATCCTGCGCAAGACAGTCATGAGGCACGAGCCTCCCGAAAAACGTCAATATCATGGATATTATAGTATAATTCCTTTCCCCGCACAATGGGCGGGCGTTAACGGCCCACATGTCAGAGAGCATCATATATGCCGAAGAAAAGACAGAAAAGGAGCCGTCGGTCTCCCGACGGCTCCGGTTCAACGATATGTAAAATCACTTTGTCCCATAGATGAATTCGTGCAGTGCCTTGGCATTGGCTTCCTTGTCGATGATGATGACGCTGAAGTCGTTGTACATCGTCATGTAGTGCGCGTCGTCGATCGGGATGCGCATCTGCTGCACGTCGCAGTGTCTCAGGGAATAGACGTCTCCGGCCAGTTCCAGGATCTGGGATGCGCTCAGGTTCGTCTTCACGAGTGGAGTGACGTCGTTCACGACTTTCATCATGGTCACGAAGTTCATCTTCTTGAGACCGCTGAACAAGGTGGACATGACGGTGCGCTGGCGTTCCGTACGCTCGTAGTCGCCCCGGCCCACGTGGCGCACGCGCATATAGGCGACGGCCTGCATGCCGGTCAGGTGCGCGGCTCCGGGCTCCTTGACATGCTCGCCCTTCTCTTCCGTGAACTTGTTCATGTTGTCGATCGTATGGTTCATGTCCTTGATCTCTTCGGCGGACAGGTTCTCCACGTCCACGCCTCCGAGAATGTCCACGATCTTTGCGACCGTATAGAAGTTCACGATCCCGTATCCATCGATCTTGATGCCGGACATGTTCTCGATCGTCTTAACGGTCTCTTCCGGCCCCTTGATCTTGCAGACGACGTTCAAACGGTTGTCTTCCCAACCTTCGATCTGCACCAGGATGTCCCGCATATAACTCGTCAGTTTGATCGCCTTGTTCTGCGTATCGATGGTGACGAGGATCATGACGTCCGAAAGCCCGGCAAACGATTCTGCCTTGCGGCTGTCCACACCAAGCAGCAGATAATTCTTGATGGCGGGCACTCGCTCAGCTACTTCGATCTCCTCATCGTTCCCGAGATCGATAGGTGCCGGAGTCTCAGCAGGATCCTTTTCCGTATCGGAAGGCAGGTTTTCCTTCTCATCCTCGTCTTCAGTCAGATCTACTTCCTCGTTCAGGATGTCTTCCAGATCTTTATCCGTGAACTGCATCTGATTCAGACGGTTCCGTACATACTGCAGTCCGCCGATACCGAGCGCGGACAGCACCAGAAGTCCGGCTGCGACCCAGATCGTAATCTTCGCCCACTTGGGCAGCTTCTTTACAGGCTTGTTATCCTGCTGTTCAGAAGACATGTCAACTTCTCCTTTACCCATAGGTATTGATTAGTTTATCACATCCACAGAAAGAAGTCCATTTACACATCCCACAGTTATCCGAAACCATTCTTGCTTGATTTGCGCATCATTGAATACGCTAACTAGAGAGGTAAGCGAAAGACGCTGAAATGGTGAAAAAGAAATATGACAGAACCTAGAATCTATCTTGTATAGTGAACAGAGTAATACATGAAAGAAAACACACAACGTCATAGAATGCATGCAACAAGAGAGTGGTTTTAACGCGCAGTTATAGTGCGCATTAAAGCTCAAAATAAATGATTTGCATTCTCTTGTTGAGGTTCTATAACAGTGTTTATCTATCTCTCGCACGTTTCAACTGAGACTTAGTACGCCTGATGAGAGAATCTACCATAGACATTTTGCAAAGAATATCCCTCACAGCTTGATCCAAGCTACTGCCTTCTGAATAATCGGCAGGTTCGATAAAATTAACGCGGTTATATGTAATAAGATCATTCACCTTGTTGCGCCTTCCTTTTTGGTAGACAGCAATAGAATAGCCTCCGTTAATCTTGACAAGCTTCATGCAAGGCACATCGGTCAACCCATCACCAATGTAAATCATATTTCGAAAGGGAACACGTCTATCATCTTCAGGTGTATAGTTGTTGAGATCAACATCGTTGGAAATATCTAGGACACCTTTATTGATTCGAAAAAGAAACTGTGTTTTTGTCGTGTAGTTTACTGCGTTTTTAGGCCAACACACAATATTGTTCTCATTATAAAGAAACTCACAAGCAAAGACTTCGCGAAAAGCTTTGAATATGCTAGATCCTTCGATAATCTCATGAAGTCCTGAAGAGATAATATAGTGCTCAATATCAAGGCCTAACTCTTTACCGATGTTATTGATTCGTTCAAACCATCCTTCAACTCCAGGAAAGAACTGTAAATCTTTTCCCAATTTGACGAAGTCTTCCCTATGAATGCTAACTTTTGCCATACGTGCCTTCTCTATCATCAAATACATATAGGCTAGAATTCCATCCATATTCTCTTTTTGGGCCATTGCATTAGATTCTGTCCAAAACTCTTTAGGTGTGAGGCCAACATTGGGAATAAAAGTATACTCCTGCATATCTTTTGTGCAGAGTGTTTTGTCGAAGTCATACATTATGGCAACAATAGGCCTTTGTTTCTTTTTTGTATTCATAAGGTCCTTCCTCAATTCTTATCATGCAGAGCACAAGAAAAACCCGTGCTATTATCCTTCTGCTGATTTTGACCATTTGTTCCATGAATCACAAGTTCGCTTCCTATTCTTTGGCTCATAATTCGACCCACTTTCACAGCCTCAGCTTTTGTCGTCGTATGAATACATACTTGTTCAGCATCATTACGCTTAACATCCCAACCACCTCGCATATAATTACGCACCACATGATGTTCTATTTTTTCCATAGTAATCTCCTTTTCCATATTATAATGATTTTTCCATATACGTTAGAATGCTGACATCATATGCCGTGACCTCATCTCTCATTTCTTCATAACAAATCTACAGAACAAGATACAAAGATACAATAAGTCTACAATTACATTATAGCATTTCAGGACAACAAAAATACCTACTAACTAGATCTAAGGCCAAGATCCGCATGTGAATCTACATGAACAACATCAAAAGGTATTAATAAATCACCTTTTTACATGAGATATCTCCAATAGAACAGTGATTCGTTGTGGACAGAAACTACTCTACCTCTAGCCTTGTTATTCTTCGATAGCCCTAAACGATTCTCAAGAAACCCACTTCCATCGTCTTCAGTCCATAACTGTTTCCATACATGTCTTCTGATAAACGATCCTGTTCTGCTTCACTAATATGTGCTGCTACAAGATTCATAAAGTAGTCCATATCCGAATCCAGGGCTCTCACAGTGCATACTTCTCCTCATGTCCATGATATGATGATTTTGCAGGTATTCTTCTTTTCGTCGTAATACGAATAATGATTAATACTCACGATACAATACCTATATAATACCACCAGCCTTAAAGAATCTCCTCATTTCTGTGTAATCCAGCTCGCTAATTTCACTGTAATCAAGCATTCTGCGGTTTTTCTTCATATCGCCTTTCATGAATCTAATAATTCTTCTTAACCAACAATACGGTAATAGGATTGGCCATTTCACTAGAACTGGAAACTGGGCTTTCATTCGCTTATAAGGAAGAAACACAGCAGTGAGTGCGGACTTTATCTTTCCTATTCTCAAATTCCTGCCCATTGTCACTATTCGTCCGGTTTTATAACTTTTTCTTGTTCCGTATATTCCATACATAAAGGCATGAATCAACAATACTTCTGAGTCTTCATCCATAGGTCCATCACCCATAGTTACACGACACAGCTTCACCATGTTTTCATGAAATTTCCATATACCAAATGATTGTAATGTGGTCTTGATTTTTTTTGTATTCATAGGCAGTTTCTGCAATAGCCAAGTATCCACAATCCTCCGCAATCCTAGAGACCCATTTAGAAAATCCTTATAAAGATGAACAAAGTGGAAAATATAGAAATCTTCATGACTCATTTTATAGATTTGACTACACACTAATTCAGCTCTTTTCCACAATTCCCTTTCCCATATCTGAACCAATTCACTATCATCTGTGAGACGTTTATGCATCTCCACATGGACACTTTTCTTTCTGAAGCTATCATGTTTCCAACTACTTTCTGGGTTGTATGAAAATCCAAGTTTTCCCATAACCTCTACAATAGCATTGTAATTGTATGGTTTTACTAGAATATCCAAATCAGCCATCTGTCGCATAGTCAGTTTTGGATATAGCTTTC
>JAEEJN010000056.1 GCA_016281935.1 Bacillota bacterium
CGATGAGATGGCGGCGGAGATCACGGAGGACGTGGAAAAACTTGCACAGGATGCCGAAGAGCTTCGTCTGACCACGCTGCTCCGGGGCGAATACGACGGGAACAATGCGATCCTGACGCTCCACGCCGGTGCCGGCGGCACCGAAGCGCAGGACTGGACCCAGATGCTGTACCGCATGTACACACGCTGGGCTGAACGCAGAGGCTACGACGTGAAGCTCCTGGACTTCCTGGATGGGGATGAAGCGGGCATCAAATCCGTGACGTTCTCGGTGTCCGGTCCCAACGCCTACGGATTCCTGAAATGCGAGAAGGGCGTGCACCGTCTCGTCAGGATCTCGCCGTTCGACGCTTCCGCCCGCAGACACACTTCATTCGCTTCTCTGGAAGTCATGCCCGAGATCGAGGAGGACAACGAGATCACGATCAATCCGGACGACCTGCGCGTCGATACCTACCGCTCAACGGGCGCCGGCGGCCAGCATATCAATAAGACGGACTCCGCCGTCCGCATCACGCATCTGCCCACGGGCATCGTCGTGTCCTGCCAGACGGAACGAAGCCAGATCCAGAACCGCGCCGTCGCCATGTCGATGCTGAGGGCCCGTCTCGCCGAACTCAAGGAACGCGAGACGATGGAAAAACTCAACGAACTCCACGGTGAACTGAAAAAGATCGAATGGGGAAGCCAGATCCGTTCCTATGTGTTCCAGCCTTACACGATGGTCAAGGACCACCGTACCGGGGCCGAAACGGGGAACATCACTGCGGTGATGGATGGAGACCTGGATCTCTTCATCCATGAATACCTGGTCAAATCCCAGAGTCCCACGAAAGAATAGAGTAAGGAGAGAAGCAATGAAAAAGTTTCTGTGTGCGATCCTGGCGCTGGTCTTCGGACTGTCCTGTGTCATCGCTCTGACTCTCTGCGCCGCTCAGGGCGTGATCTTCGATACGGAGCGCTTCATGGCGACTTACGAAAAAGAGAAGATCGACGAAGTGACGGGTATGGATTTCGACAATCTCCGCAAGGTCACCGATCACATGCTTGACTATCTCTGCGACAAGGAAGAGGAGTTCAATCTTACGGCCGTCATCCACGGCGAGACCCGGCTCGTATTCGATGACCGTGAAGTCGAACACATGGTGGACGTGAAGGATCTGTTCATGAAGTCCTTTACGCTCAGGACTTTCTGCGTGATCGCGGCTGCCGTTTCCATGGTGCTCATGATCCTTCTCCTTCGTAAAGAAAGCGTGCCTTTCATCAGCTGGGGCTATCTGGCGGGACTCATCGCCATTGCCGTGTTCCTGGCTCTGATCGGCGTCATGGTCGTGACGGATTTCAATTCCTTCTGGACGATGTTCCACAAGGTGCTCTTCCACAACGATCTCTGGCTGCTGGATCCGACTTATGAAGTCCTGATCCAGATGCTGCCGGAAGCCACGTTCTTCAGCATCGCCGTGGCGCTCATCATCTGGGGCGGCATGATCCTTCTCATCCCCGCAGTGATCGCCATCATCACGCTGATCATCTGGAGCAGGAAAAAGAAGGCATGAGCTATGCAACGCTTGCCGCCGCCGCCACGGAGCGACTGAGAGAACGCGGGGAAGCCCTTATCCTTTCCGTCGAGTCATCCTGTGACGATACGTCTATGGCACTCGTCCGGAACGGACGGGAAGTCGTATCCTGCGTCATGTCGAGCCAGCTCGTCCATGCCCGTTTCGGCGGTGTGGTCCCGGAGATCGCCTCCCGTCAGCATGTGGAAGCCCTTTCCCATCTGGCGGCCGAAGTGCTCGGGGAAGCGGGGGTGGAACTGGACGACGTGGATGCCATAGCTGTGACGTACGGCCCCGGCCTTGTCGGCGCGCTTCTGTCGGGTCTGTCCTTCGCCAAAGCACTCGCCTTCGCGAGAGGACTGCCTCTCGTACCCGTGCATCACATCATGGGACACATCAGCGCGAACTATATCGAAGACCCCGGCCTTGAACCTCCTTTTCTCTGTCTCGTCGTCTCGGGCGGTCATACCCTTCTTGCGCGGATCGAGGACTACACACGCGTGAGGATACTGGGTTCGACGCGGGACGATGCGGCAGGGGAGGCTTTCGACAAGGGAGCGAGGATACTCGGACTTCCGTATCCGGGAGGAAAGCATCTGGATACGCTTGCGAAAAAGGGCGATCCCGGAGCCTTTGCCTTTCCGAAAGCCAAATTGGATTCACCTCTTGATTTCTCTTTTTCCGGAATCAAGACGGATTTCATGCAGAAGGCAAGAAAATACGGGGATCAGTGGCTTCTTGACAACCGCTGCGACCTTGCCGCTTCCTATCAGTATACGATCGTGTCTATGCTCACGGACGCGTCGCTTCTGGCACAGGAAAGAACGGGGGATACCCGCTTTGCCCTGGCAGGCGGCGTCGCAGCCAATTCGCTTCTCAGAGAAACACTGGCCAAGGCGTTTGCCGCAAGATCCGTCCGTTTCACCGTGCCTTCGCCCGCGCTCTGCACGGACAATGCAGCGATGATCGGATCGATCGGATTCTATGAACTCATGGAAGGACATACAGGGAATCTGTCCACGAATGCCAGCCCCCATCTTCCGCTTCCCAGGGTCTGAGTGAAGATCCGCCTCGTGAGAAAGGAAGGAACCATGCGTTATCTCGCAATCGATATCGGAAACTCGAGCGGACGCGGCATGATCGCGGAGATAGAAGGTCATTCCATCGAACTCAGGGAAGTCTACCGTTTCACGCATGAGCTCCCTCTCGTGAACGGAAGACTCCAGACGGATATCCTCTATCTCTTTTCACAGGTCAAACAGGCCGTGCTCGCAGCCAAGGATGCTGGATGTCTCCCCGACGGGATCGGTATCGATACCTGGGGCGTCGACTTCGGGCTTCTCGACAAAGCGGGCGAGCTCCTCGGGAATCCCTACAACTGCAGAGATCCTAAAAACCAGGAACTCATGGACGGAATCTTCGACATCATGGACAGGGAATCCATTTATGAGCACACCGGCATCGCCTTTCAGCCTTTCAACACGCTGAACCAGCTTCATGTCATGGGAAAGATCCGTCCGTGGATTCTTGAGAACGCCGACTGTATCCTGACGCTTCCGGATATCCTGGGCTATATGCTGACGGGCGTCAAAAAGACGGATTATACGAACGCTTCCACCTATCAGCTCATGGACGTACGCACGAGGGACTGGGACGACGAGATCATCCGCCGTTTCGGGTTCCCGAGAAAGATGTTCCAGAAGCCCGAGATGCCTCCTCAGTATCTTGGACAGCTGAGCCGCGATATCTGCGACGAACTGGAAGTCCCGCCGATTCCCGTGTATATGATCGCGGGACACGATACTGCGAGTGCCGTTGCCGCCATGCCCGAGAAGGGACACGATTACGCCTATATTTCCAGCGGGACATGGTCGCTTATGGGATTTGAAAGCGAAGTTCCCTATACGGGACCCGATATGCTTGCCGGAAACTTCACGAACGAGGGCGGCGTGGAATACCGTTACAGGGTCCTCAGGAACATTATGGGACTCTGGATCCTGCAGGAATGCAGAAAACAGTGGAATGTCCAGGGAATGGATCTCTCCTTTGCCGATCTGTCGAAAGAATCCGCTGAGGCAGACGGTCTCGTGTCCTTCATCCAGGTCGATTCTCCCGAATTCCTGCTGAAGGGGAGGATGATTGAGAAGGTCAGAGACTACTGCGCCAGGACAGGCCAGAAAGTACCGGAGACCCCCGGACAGATCACTCGGTGCATCCAGGAGAGCCTGGCCATGCGTTACCGCTGGACGCTCGAGCGTCTGGACCGCATCCGCGGGATCCGGCACAGCCACCTTCGCATCGTAGGCGGGGGAAGCCAGGATTCACTGCTGAACCAGTTCACGGCCAACGCGATCGGGAGGACGGTCCTGACCGGTCCCGTCGAAGCGACTGCTCTGGGGAATGCGGTGCTCCAGGCGATCGCCGTAGGACAGTTCGGGGATCTGACGGAAGCCCGGTCCGCGATCGCAGGGAGCTTCCCTCAGGAGACTTACGATCCCCGCGACGCGGAAGCGTGGGACGAAGCCTATGACCGCTACCTCCGGGTCACGGAGGCGGACTGAATGACTGAATCACACATGAGGAACGCGTTTCCGTATCCCTGCCTGAGTGACAGGGAGGTCGAGCAGATCCCGCTTTTGAACCTTGCCTACCTGGGCGATACTTATTTTGATCTCTATGTACGCACCAGGCTCGTGAGCGAATCCAAAGCGGCGAGCGGAAGACTGCAGAAGGCAGCCGTAGGCAAAGTCCGGGCATCCGGCCAGGCCAGAGGCCTCGAAGCCGTTCTGGACAGCCTGCATGAAGATGAAAAAGAGTGGGTGAGAAAAGGCAGGAACGCACATCCGCACGCTTACCCCAAAAACGCATCTCCTGCGGAATACCACATGGCTACGGCACTTGAAGTCCTTCTGGGCGTCCTGTATCTGACGGGAAGACACGAAAGAGCCTGGGAGATCATGAGGTCGGTCTATGAATCGGCCGAATAAAGAAAGGACCGCGCACAGGCCGGAAAATTCCGGTCTCGGGCGGAAGGAGCAGCATGAAGAGCAATCATAACTACAAGAAATCGGGGCAGGATCGTCAGGACAGACGTTCGGCCTCCTATGAGAGAAGCGATTTTACAAGAAACGGTTTCGGAAACGGTGACAGGAAGCGTTCTTCCTACGAGGAACGCGGCGGCCAGAGATCCGGACCCGAAGGCCGCAGGGATCCCTACAGGGACGGGAACAGCGGGAACCGCGCTTCCCGCCGCGCCGCAAGGAACGGTAAAGACGGAGCTCCGAAACCTTTCCAGAGCAGAGGCCCCCGTTTCGACAACCGCGCTGACAGACCGCCTCGCCGTAAGGAAGAGTCCGTGCGCAGACAGGACCGTGCTCAGGAGACGGAAGAGACGCCGGCTGCGATGCGTCTGGACAACTCAGCGATCGAGCAGCGGCAGGAGGAAGGGCTCTATACGCTGGAGGGCAAGAACGCGGTCTGGGAAGCGCTCAAAGCTGGCCGCAAACTCGACAGGCTCCTCGTAGCCCAAGGTACGGACGAAAGCGGTATCGCACCTATCCTGGCCGTAGCCAGAAGAGGACAGACAAAGATCGAGCGAGTGCCCAAAGCCGTTCTTGACAAGTATTCTCTGCGCGGCAAGCATCAGGGACTGATTGCTTTCCTGCCCGCCATGGAATATGCACCTTTCGAAGAGACGATCGACGCGGCTCTTCTGGAGGATCCGGCTCCTGTCGTCATGATCCTGGATGAGATACAGGATCCCCATAATCTCGGTGCCATCATCCGTTCAGCCTACTGCAGCGGCGCAGCCTGTGTCATCGTGCCCCAGCACCGCTCCTGCGGGCTCACGGCTACCGTGGCGAAGGCTTCCGCGGGTGCCGTCAACCACCTGCCCGTCTGCCGCGTGACGAATCTCGCGCACGTGATCGGACAGCTTCAGGAGAAAGGCTTCCGCGTGTTCGGAGCGGATATGGAAGGACCCAACTGCTATGAAACGGACTTCACGGGTTCTCCCGTCGCGCTCGTGATTGGTAACGAGGGAGAAGGTTTGCGCAGACTGGTCAAAGAGTCCTGCGACGGCACTGTGTCGATCCCGCTCGTGGGGGATCTGGATTCACTGAACGCTTCCGTGGCTGCCGGTGTTCTGCTCTACGAAGTGCTGCGCCAGCGCAGCTTCAAAAATGTCTGAAGGCCTTCTGATCGTCGACGGCTATAATATCATCCACGCCTGGGACGAACTGAGAAAGCTCGGGGAAGAACTGGATCTGGAAGCCGCCAGAGACCGGCTGCTGCATATTCTTGCGAATTACAGCGGAGAGTCCAGGCTTCAGATCATCGTCGTCTTCGACGCCTACCAGACAGAGCGGCTGACGTCGTCCGTCCGAAAGGAATCAGGGGTGGACGTGGTCTTCACGCCCAAAGGAATGACAGCCGACACGTATATCGAGCATCTCGTGGAGAACATGGACACCCGGAACTATCCCGTGCAGGTCGCGACATCCGACGCTGCGGAGCAGTCCATGGTGCTGGGAAGCGGAGCGGTCAGACTGTCTGCGAGAGAACTGCGGCTGCGCTGCGGCGAAGCCGTCCGGCGTCAGCAGGAGTATATGACGAGAAAAGAGACCGTCAAGCCCCATACGCTGGAAAACGTGCTTCCGCCTGAGATCATGGAGAAACTCAGAAACGCTATCAGGGAAAAGAAGGAGGATTAGCCATGCGCTGCGGATGTCCTTTTTGCGGTGCCTATACGGTCCAGATCCAACGGGGGATGGATTCCCTCTGCAAATGTCCGGAATGCGGCTGGGAATGCCGGGACTGCATGGCGAATGGAGATGACCATTTTTCATTCATGGACAGGGAAAAGGTGGCATGGATGAAGCATCTCGCAGATGAACTGAAGGAAAATGCAAAGAACCATACGGAGGAGAATGACAAATGAACCCGATCGCAACCATAGAAATGGAAAACGGCGCTGTCATGAAGGCGGAGCTTCTGCCTGAAATGGCGCCCAACACCGTGGCCAATTTTATCTCGCTCGCCAACAGCGGATTCTTTGACGGCCTCATCTTTCACCGCATCGTATCCGGTTTCGTGATCCAGGGCGGCGACCCGAAAGGAACGGGCACCGGCGGCCCCGGTTATTCCATCCGGGGTGAGTTCCGGATGAACGGCTTTGCTGCGAATACGCTGTCCCATGAGAAAGGCGTCCTTTCCATGGCGCGTGCCCAGAATCCGAATTCAGCCGGATCCCAGTTCTTCATCTGCCTGGAGGATGCGAAGTTCCTGGACGGTCAGTATGCAGGATTCGGCAGGCTCATGGATGCTGAGAGCCAGTCCGTGTGCGATGCTATCGGGGACGTGCGCGTGGACTTCCGTGACAGACCGCTGGAAGATCAGCGCATGAAGAAGGTGCGCGTCGATCTGAACGGCGCGGAGATACCTGAACTCGTGAAAATGTGACACCAGGAGGGCCGGCTCGCACCGGCCCCTTTCTTCCGGCATTCCGGATATGACTTTGACTGAAAAAGGACCGTCATGAAAAGGATAATCTGTCTTCTTCTGGGAATCTGTTTCCTGCTGTCCGCCTGTACGCGGAGAGATCCCGCTTCCGATGTGCTCAAGCCCGATCCGCAGGCAACGCCTTCGGACGGCTTTTATGATGCGCAGACCGTACTGTCCGGCGGTACGCCTATGACCGGCATGAACCTGAGAAAGGTGAACGTTTCCCGGACTGCGGAAGGGGAAACGGACGTCGAGATCCTGTTCGTTGACGGGAGCGACCTCATGGACATCCCGGAGGCAGATACGCCTGACGTCCCGGAATACAGCACGGACTGGTACGAAGGAGCGGACCGCTTCATCCTCCGGCTGAACGGGGTGCTGTACTGGGACTATCTGCTGGATCTTCCGGATACGCAGGGAACGGATCTTCAGGGCATGTTCTCCATACGGAGCGATGAAGCGGAAGGATCTCTATTTATCCTCCATCTGTCCCGTACGATGGACTATTCGCTGAAAGCAGAGAAAAACCGTCTCATGCTCCGCTTCCGGCCCGTGGAAGAGGAGCAGGACAACTACAGTTTTCTGTACATCGGCGGCTATGAGGATTATTATCCCAGAGTCTCCGCTGAATTGGGTGAGCTCGGTTTTGCACCTTCTCTCTGTGCCGACGGTTCTTCCACTGTGCTTCTTTCCGTTCCGTTCGCCGACGAGAAACAGGCGGAACTGTATCTTCAGGGGAACGAGTCCAGGATTTCTTCTCTTCTCCCGGGGCTCACGGCTTCCGTCCAGACATTCCCGAGCAACCGGCTGCCCGAGTATACGAAGGAATCGGGACTGGATCACCTGGCGCAGACCGTCATGGCGCTGAAGTCCGGAGAACCCGCTTCCGAGATCATGATTGAGCGGGGAGGTTTCCTGTGCCATCTCCCAGACGGATCCGGTTATCTGTACACGAAGGATCTGGTACGCAGGACGGAGGAAGAAGAACTCTATCAGGAACTCCGCATCCATACGGAGGAGAGAGACGAACCTGTCCTCGACCAGTTCGAATTTCTCTCCGTGTCTTCGGCTCAGTGCAGTGCGGACGGACGTTATGCGGCGCTGACGGAACAGACGTTGTTCCGTCAGGAACTGAGCGTCGTCTCTCTGGGGAACGGGGAGGTCTATTCGCCCATGGAAGACGGCATGGAAGGTTCCGTGTCCTATTTCGTCTGGGATGCCGGAAAACCCGTTCTGTATGCGTTCCTGCGGACGGAAGAGACCCTGAGCCTCATGGCCTATGACCTTACTGAACCCGAGCATCCTGCCGTCAGCACGATCGCGTCGGACTTCTGGGAAGAAAGCCCGCTGTATTTCGTGGACGGACAGGTCTGGACGATCCAGCGTGACGATTCCGGCATGCAGCGCGTCTGCGCCGTCCAACCCGGCAAAGGGACCAGGACCTACCGTGAAGAAGCCTATGCCCTGACGATGTCACCGGACGGGAAGACCTGTGCGTCTCTGAGAAATGATGGAGAAGGGAACACGGTCCTGACTTTCTCGGCGGCGGCGACGGGAAGGTTCGAGTCCCAGACGGAAGGGATCGAATGGATCGACATGGCCTGGGACGCTTCCGGAGAGTATCTTTACGGAACAGCGCTCGGAGACGATGCCGGCTGGGATGACGAGTATCCGCTGAATCTCTTCAGGATCGATCCCAGGGACGGTTCCGTGACTTCCTGGATGAAAGTAAGGACAGGCGCCCTGTACACAGGCGCTGAGAGCGGAGAAGTCTGGATGATCTACATCTTCACGGTTCGGGATCAGCCGGTAACTATGACCTATAAGCTTTCGTGATACTAAGCAATTCAAAACTGCTCCTTCCGTGGAAAGGAAGGGGCTTTTTCTTTGCCTTGCAAATCTCTGACATTTTCTGACCAAAATGTATTGACATTCTCTGACTATTGAGATATTATATGGTCAGGAAATGTCAGAGAGGTGAGAACATGTCCGTACTCAGTGACGCGATCGAATCGTTCCTGCTTCAGCTCATGGATAATCCCCGGCATGAAGTCGAGGTGAAGAGGGGGGAGCTGGCACAGCGTTTCGGCTGTGCGCCTTCCCAGATCAACTACGTGCTTTCAACCCGTTTCACGCCGGCGCACGGTTACCTTATCCAGAGCCAGAGGGGAGGCGGCGGTTATATCAGAATCATCCGCATCCCGCAGGACGACGGCGACGCCATGCTTTCCGAAGCAATGGAACACTGTCTTGAACCCATAGGGGAAGCTGACGCGAGGGCCATGGTGCAGAACCTGCTGCGCTGCGGCTTCATCACGGGAAGAGAAGCTTCCGTCATGGCGTCTGTTCTGACGGACAGTCATCTTAAGAGGATCAGCAGCGATGCGGATTCACTCAGATCGGATCTGTTCATCCGCATGCTTGCGGCTCTTCGAATCCAGAGGAAAAAGGAGAACGATCATGGCACTCTGTGAAAAATGCAAAACCAATCCGGCGACCGTTCAGATCATCCAGATCGTGAACGGACAGAAATATCAGCGGATCCTGTGCGCGAAGTGCGCGCAGGAAGAGAATCTGTTCTCCGTGGGAGGCCAGAACTCTCTCTTTCAGACGCCTGCGTGGGTGCTTCATGCGACCGGACGCAACAACACCAATCCGGGATCGCGCAAATGCCAGACATGCGGCACGACCTACGCCGACTTCCTGAAGACAGGTTTTCTCGGCTGCCCGAAGTGCTATGAGGAATTCAAAGATCTCCTGCAGCCTACGATCCGCAGGATCCAGCACGGGAACGAGATCCATCGCGGCATGCGGCCTTCCGTATCTGCGGACGTCCATTCGGAAGGGGAGACAGCGCCAGACCCCGTCGCCGCGCTCCGTGCACAGCTGGAAGAAGCGGTTGCGCGCGAGGAATACGAACTGGCGGCCCAGCTCAGAGATGAGATCCGGGCACTGACAAAGGAGGGGAACGGGAATGAGCAATGATCTGATGCAGGATGTGGTCCTTTCTTCCAGGGTCCGCATCGCGAGGAACCTGCCTGATGTTCCCTTTCCGCATGCGATGAACGATGCTCAGGCACAGGAGATCGTCTATAATGTCCTGAACGCCCTCAAACAGCAGGATCAGGCGTTCAGCTTCCATCCCATGGTGAGCGAGCCTCCTCTGGAACGCCAGTCCATGGTCGAGAAGCACTGGATCAGTCCGGAACTTGCGGACAATCCTCAGAAAAGCGCACTGCTCATCAGTGCGGACGAGACTACGTCCGTCATGCTGCATGAGGAGGACCATCTGCGCGTGCAGTGCATCCTGCCGGGTTTTCAGGGATCCGAGGCTCTGAAGAGAGCGACGGAACTCGTGAAAGTGCTGGAAGGCCAGATGCAGTTTGCCTATCAGGAACCCATCGGGTATCTGACCTGCTGTCCTACGAACGTCGGGACGGGACTGCGTGTGTCCTTCATGGTGCATCTGCCTGCACTCGCACTGACAGGTGATCTGCAGAAAACGCTGGACGATATCCGGCCTCAGGGCATGACGATCCGCGGGATCTACGGGGAAGGCAGCAGCGCCCAGGGACATATCTACCAGATCAGCAACCAGGTCACTCTCGGCGTGACAGAAGAGGAGTGTCTCCAGATCGTCGAGACCGTGATCCGGGAGATCGCGAACCGTGAACAGAGCGCCAGAAAGAAGATGGAGCAGGAAGGGGGATATTCGTTCCAGGACCGTCTCATGCGGGCTGTAGGCACGCTGCGCTACGCGCGAAGGATCTCTTCCAAAGAAGCGACTTCACTTCTGAGTCTCGCCTGGCTCGCAGCGGATATGGGATACTGGAACGGCCTGGAAGACGGTGAATTCTATGAACTCCTCATCTCGGTTCAGCCCGCGACACTGTCCTGTCTCAAAAAGAATCAGCCCAACGAGGCGGAAAGAGACGTCTTCCGGGCAGAATACCTGAGAGATACTTTGAAAGACCATGCCTAAGGAGGTTTAAATATGGCTTTTCACGCGAAATTCACTGAAAATTCAGCGAAAGCCGTCAGCAACGCACAGCAGGAGGCCCGTATGCTCGGGCACAACTACGTAGGGACTGAACATCTCCTGCTTGGCCTCGTCGTGACGAACCACTGCGCGGCGAGCGACGCGCTCCGCCGTTTCGGCGTTACGAAGGAGAATGTGATCGAGGAGATCACGGCTCTGGTCGGAAGAAATGATGATCAGAGCAACAACGTGCCCAGCGATTTCACGCCGAGGACGAAAAACATCATAGAAAACTCGGCAAGGATCATGCGCCAGCTCGGTCACAGTTATATCGGAACGGAGCATCTACTGCTCAGCCTCATGCAGGAAACGACGAGCGTAGCCGTCCGTATCCTTACCGATCTTGGCGTGGATCTGAAAAAGCTACAGAACGAACTGCTTTCCTCCCTCCAGTCTCATTCCCAGGGAGGGGAGGATGCTTCGGCAGGTTCCGCTTCCGAGGGAGGCGAAACGCCCAGACTGGATCAGTTCACGCGTGATCTGACGAAAGCGGCCAAAGATGGGGAACTCGATCCCGTGATCGGAAGGAATGCGGAGATCGAGCGTGTTGTTCAGATCCTGTCCCGGAGGACGAAGAACAATCCCGTGCTTATCGGAGAACCCGGAGTCGGAAAGACAGCCGTCGTGGAAGGACTTGCCCAGAGGATCGCGGACGGCACGATTCCCGAGCTGCTCAGAGACAGGCGCGTACTGGCGCTCGATCTTTCTGGCATGCTTGCCGGTGCCAAATTCCGCGGTGAATTCGAGGAACGTCTCAAGGACGCGATGGAAGAGATCGAGAAGGCGGGGAACATCATCCTGTTCATCGACGAGCTCCATACCCTGGTAGGCGCAGGAGCGGCGGAAGGTGCGATCGACGCGGCCAACATCCTGAAGCCGGCCCTTGCCCGCGGAAAGATCCAGGCTGTAGGTGCGACCACGATCTCCGAGTACAGGAAATACATCGAAAAGGACGCCGCGCTCGAACGGCGTTTCCAGCCCGTGACCGTCGGCGAACCTTCCCAGGAAGACGCCGTCGCGATCCTGCGCGGGCTGCGTGATAAATATGAAGCGCACCATAAGGTCAAGATCAGCGACGAGGCCCTGACGGCCGCCGTGGAGCTGTCCGCCCGGTATATCTCCGACCGCTTCCTGCCCGATAAGGCGATCGATCTCATGGATGAGGCAGCCTCCCGTCTGCGTCTGCAGAACTATATCGCACCTCCGGACATGAAGGAACTCGAGGCGAAACTCGAGAGTCTGGCTCTGGACAAGCAGGAAGCCGTCAACAATCAGAATTATGAGAAGGCCGCGCAGATCCGAGATCAGGAGAAGGCGGTGCAGGCTGAGATCGAAAGGCAGAAGAGCAGCTGGGAAGTCCACAGGGATCAGAAGGAGCTGGTCGTGACAGCCGAATCCATCGCTGAGATCGTGTCTTCCTGGGTCGGCGTACCGGTAGCCCAGCTGACGGAAGAGGAATCCGTCCGCCTGCTCAGACTCGAAGAGACCCTGCATCAGCGGGTGATCGGTCAGGATGAGGCCGTGAGCGCTGTCGCGCGCGCGATACGCCGTTCGCGTGCCGGCCTGAAAGATCCCAAACGGCCCATCGGTTCCTTCCTTTTCCTGGGACCCACGGGCGTCGGCAAGACCGAACTGAGCCGCGCGCTGGCCGAAGCTATGTTCGCCACGGAAGACGCGATGATCCGTATCGATATGTCAGAATACATGGAAAAGCATACGGTCTCCAGACTGGTCGGAGCTCCTCCCGGATACGTCGGTTACGAGGAGGGAGGCCAGCTGACGGACAAGGTTCGTTCGCATCCCTATTCCGTGATCCTTCTGGACGAGATCGAAAAAGCGCACCCGGACGTCTTCAACGTACTACTCCAGATCCTGGAAGACGGACGTCTGACAGACGGAAAAGGCCGTACGGTCGATTTCAGGAACACGATCATCATCATGACGTCCAATGCCGGTGCGATGCAGTTTGGCCTGCAGAAGCATGTGGGGTTCGGAGCGCATGGAGAGCAGGACGTGCATGAATACGAACAGATGAAGGAGACTGCCCTGGAAGCGCTGAAGAGCACGTTCCGTCCGGAATTCCTGAACCGTATCGATGAGATCATCGTGTTCCACCGCCTGGACGAAAAAGATACCCGCAGGATCGCTGACCTCATGCTGCGTACCGTTGCAAAGCGCATGAAGGAACAGGGCGTGGATCTTGAGATCAGCGACGCAGCCGGAGCCTTCCTCGCCAAGGCCGGTTTCGATGAGAACTACGGCGCCAGACCGCTTCGCAGAGCGATCCAGCGTATGGTCGAGGACGGCCTGTCCGAAGAACTCCTTTCCGGAAAGGTCAGGATCGGGGATACGGTCCTCTGCGACGTGCAGGACGATCATCTCGTATTTGTGAGCCGTGCGTCTGAAAGGACGGAACCGGATACGGAGATAACGGAACAGACCGAGGCCGTATAAAGAGGGATACGCATATACCGATACAGAAAAGCCCCGTTTTCAGCGGCAATATCCGCTGAAGACGGGGCTGCTTCTTATCAGTGCGTCAGGCTTCTGCCTGGGATCTCTTTTTGAGTCGGACGAGGATCCTGGAGATGGGGGGGATGACGGCGATCAGCATGCAGATGACGAGATCGGGCAGCATGTATGAGCCATTATACAGGATCGAATAGACAAGCGGGGTCTGACCTTCAGGGGCATAGCTCGCGAAGAAAAGTACACCGGAAAGCACGTGCATGAGGAAACGGAGGAAACCGCCGACCCAGATGCCGGCCCAGAGGCCCTTGATGTCCATGCGGGAAAACAGTCCCGCAAATCCAAGCAGGGAGAAGGGAAGGATGTAATCCAGCATGAACTGCATGGGATGCAGGACGTAAGCGCCCATCGTCAGCTGGAGGATCCCGTGGACAAGACCCGCAGAGATGCCGGCAGGTACGCCGTAGATCCAGGCGAAAACAAAGAGAGGCAGCATGGAAGCGGGGGTGATGCTTCCGCCGTTGGGAAGGCGGTAAAGACGGATTGCGGCCAGAAGTACGGAGAGCGCGATGCAGACGGCGCCAGTCGCGAGCATTCTCGCTGTCCAGACCTGACGGCGGATCATGAGCGCCATCGAGACGACGAGGAGGATGATAAGGACGAGAGCCCAGAACCATGTCTGATACAGGACGGACATGGACGTGCCTTCTTCAAGCTCCATTTCCGGGATGAAGAAAGCAGTGACGACGATGAGGGAGATGAGGACGAGCGCGGAAATGCACAGCGTCAGGGCAAAGCTGACCTTTTTCTCACCTTTTTTCAGGATCAGACCGAGGGCGACGCCTCCGATCAGAAGCACGGCAAGAGCGATCCACAGTGCGGGCGTGAACTCGAGCAGCTTCTTATGGAATTGAAAGAACCATTCAGCCATTGTGTTTCTCCTTTATGAAAAAATAAACCGTATTCCGGAAGGAATACGGCTGGTTGACTGCACCGTCCGCTTCCCTTCGCGAGGATGATCTCAACAGGTTCCAAGGGTCGGCTACTGCCTCTCAGCCTTACGGCTCCCCCAGCGGTATGATTTTGTCGGCAAGACTTTTTTTCATTGCCGAAAACAAGTATAATGAGACTAAGACCATTTGTCAAGGAGTCATGTATGTATTCGTTTTTTGCTTATCTTTCCCGTATGCGCTATATCACCCGATGGAACCTCATGCGCAATACGATGCCCGAGGACATCGCCCAGCACAGCCTTCAGGTCGCTATGCTTGCACATGGCCTTGCTGTTATTCGCAGGGACGTGTTCCATGAACCCTCCGATCCTGAACGCGCGACGCTCCTTGCCGTATATCATGAGTCGGGGGAGACGATCACAGGAGATCTTCCCACGCCGATCAAGTATTTCAGTCCGGAGATCCGGACAGCCTACGCTTCTGTCGAGGAGGTCGCTGAAAAGCGGCTTCTGGGAATGCTTCCCGAAGAACTGAAGAGCGAATTTGCTCCTCTGCTCCATCCGGAGGATGAAGCGATGTGGCCTCTCGTGAAAGCTGCCGACAGACTGTCCGCTTACCTCAAGTGCGTGGAGGAACTCAAAGCCGGGAACCAGGAATTCGAAAAAGCTTATGCCACGATCCGGCGCGAGCTGGAAGCTTCTCCGCTTCCGGAAGTGACTTATTTCATGGAGAAGTTCGAGCCCGCGTTCCATCTGACACTCGACGAACTGAACTGACGGAGGATTGTATGAAAAAAGAGAGACCGTTCTGGTTCTGGAACGGTGAGATCAGTCATGATGAGATACGGCGTCAGGTCCATGAGATGGCTCTGGGCGGTGTAGGAGGCTTTTTCCTGCATCCCAGACAGGGCATGGATCTGCCATACCTGTCGGATTCCTTTTTCGAACACGTGAAAACAGCGGTACTGGCTGCGAAGGAAGAAGGGCTGGAAGTCTTTCTTTATGACGAGTATCCTTATCCCAGCGGGGTGGCCGGAGGTGAACTGCTGCTGGAGCCTTCTTTCCGCGCGCGCAACCTTTTTCGCTTCGAAAAGGAAGCTCAGGGGGGAGAAAGCGTTTCATGGGATCTTCCATGGGGACGTATCCTTCTTGCGAAGGCCTATCCGCGTGAAGAGGGCAGGATCCTATGGGAATGCGGACTGGATCTGAGAGATTCGATCGGCATCATCTATGAAACGGAGATCTTCCAGGAAGGGACGGGTCTCACGGAATACAACAGGAAGCGTTTCTTCACGGGCGATCATGCCAAAAGGCTGATCTGGACGGCGCCGGAAGGGGACTGGGCGATCCGTGTGTTCCTGGAAAGGGAAGCAGACCGCTTCAAGTATTTCGGAGGTTTTGCCGATCCGCTGAATCCTGATGCCATGCGCGTCTATCTGGATACCGTACATGAACGCTATGAGCGTGCCGTCGGAAGCGAATTCGGGAAAACGGTCCGCGGCATCTTTACGGATGAAGTCGCTCCTTTTGCCGGGGGAGACTGCATCTGGTCTCCGCTCCTGCCTGATCTGTACAGGAGCGAAACGGGAGACGATCTGATCGAACGGCTTCCTCTCCTGTTCGAGGACGGACCGGGAGCATCCGCTGTGCGGTACCGCTTCCATGATATCGTGACACGTGCCTTCATCCGGTCTTTCGATGAACCGGTGTCACGCTGGTGCGCGAACCATCATCTGCTTTATGCGGGTGAGAAACCGCACCTAAGGGGCGAACAGATCGCCATGATGCATATTCCCGGCTGCGATACGGGGCACCAGAAAGCGGGAGACGAACCGGATCTGTTCGGGACTTCCTACAGGAGCAACCCCAAAGCCGTGGCTTCGGCTTCCCATTTCTTCCGGGACGGTACCGCTCTGTGCGAAGCCTATCACAGCGTAGGATGGGGCATGACACTCAGAGACATGCGTTGGATGGCAGACTGGATCGGACTGCAGGGGATCACGGATTTCGTGCCGCATGCATTTTATTATTCCACGTCTGCGCTTCGGAAACACGACGCTCCTCCTTCTGAATTCGCCTGCATGCCCTGGTGGAAGCATAACGGTCTGTATGCCGGTCATCTGGAGAGGCTGGCAGCGGTCCAGGAAGGAAAGCGCGTCGTTCCCGTTCTGATCCTGGATTCGGCTCCCTCCGTCTGGACGGCAGGCGAGGGAAGGATGAACGCAGCGGAAAGGAACAGACGCTATGAATCGCTGACGGATCTGCAGCGCGCTCTTGCAGAAAGACAGCTTGACTACTATATCATTGACAGGAACGTGTTCCCGGACATCCATGTATCGGACGGCAGGATCAGTCTTCATGGCGAGACATATGAAGCTCTCGTACTGCCTGAATCCAGAACCCTGGAGAACGAAGCGCTCCTTCTTCTTGCAAAACTGACAGAAGGCGGCGCGTCGGTATATACGTGGGGAGAGCCGGCGTCGGACGATATCGGCTTTGGATCGCCGGAAACAGTTCTCAGACATCTCGAAGACAAAGGCATGCACTGCGAGGAGAGCCTGGAAGTTCTGGCCGATGACCTTAGGGAACGTTTTGCTCCTCTTCGGCTCCGTGTGCTCAGTGAGGGAAAAACGCTCGTTCTCTGCGGCCTGTTCGAAAAAGACGGTGTGTCGCGTCTTGTCATGACCAATACGGCAAGACGCTCCGTGACAGCCGCTGTCGAATGGAACGTCGAGTCAGCTGCGTTCTCGTGGCAGGATCTGGACGGAGGGAAACCCGTCCAGGCGCGCGTCATGAAGAGGGACGGGAGACAGATGATCTTCGCATCTTTCGAACCCTTCGAGACAAAGGTCCTTGCAACGGAACAGGGAAAACCTTCCGAACCAGCTTCACTGGGCATGACCGTATCGCTCCATAAACCGCTCCCCATGCATGCGCTGGGGGATAATCTGCTCAGACTTGGGCATTGGGATCTGGATTCCGACGGACGGGACCTGGGTCCGGTTACGCCTGCTCCGATAGTCAATCAGCTGGAACAGCTGGGACTGCCTGTCCCTGCGCGGGTCACGTCTGCATTCGGCTGTGCAAAGGAATACGGATTCTCCCCGTCGGTGTACACGTGGACCACGGAATTCAGGATGGAGTATGCAGGTGAGGTGAACCTGCTCTGCGAGAAGGGAGCACTGTCGGACGGCCTTTCCGTTTTCGTGAACGGTGTGGATGTGACCCCGGGATTGGCCTGTAAACCCTTCTGGAATCAAACGGATCTTCAGACTGATCTGACAGACATTCTGAAGCCCGGAATGAATATCATCACCGTTTCAGGGCTTGTGGAGCGCGATCAGGACGGACTCGTGAACGCGATCTACCTGAAAGGCGAGTTCGGCTGCTGGAAACGGGACGGGATATGGACGCTTATGCCTTCAGCTGAAAAAGGCGCCGTAATGGACCGTATCGGATGCGGGCTGCCGTTCTACGCGGGAGACATCCTTTATGAAGTGGATGAGACACCTGAAGAGCATACGGAATACTGCATTACCAACTGGGCCTTTGAAGACTGTGCGGAACTGTTTGCCGACGGAAGCAGCTGCGGCGTCCGCGCATGGAATCCGTACCGCTGGCAGGTATACGGATCCGGGAAAAAAGTGGAATTGAAGATATCCACAGCCCTTCTCGGCGCATTTGAAGGACTGCAGTTCGATCTGCGCTCTCATGCATGGATCGACCCGGAGGCCTGACATGGCACAGTATATCATGGATTTGAGGAAGATCGTAGGACACCGTCCGCTTATGCAGTGCGGGGCCAGCGTGATCCTCGAAGATAAAGACGGCAGGATCCTTCTGCAGAAAAGAGCCGACACGCATGAATGGGGCTACCACGGAGGATCTGTTGAACTTGGAGAGATCGTGGAAGAAGCCGCAGCCAGGGAACTGGAGGAGGAGACAGGACTCACCGCTGATGAACTGATCCTGTTCGGGGTGTTCTCCGGCCCTGAGATGCACAATGTGTATCCCAACGGTGATGAAGTGTACAATATCGACACGGTGTTCCTGTGTACGAAATGGCACGGAACGCTGCGGTGTCAGGATGGGGAAGTCGAGGCACTGGAGTTTTTTGCGCCGGATGATCTTCCTGATGACATATTCCCGCCCAATCGGCCTGCGATCGGCAGATGGAGGGAGAACAGAAAAAAGGAAGAACGGATCAGATGAGAAAAAGCCCCCGCAAGGGGCTTTTTTGTAAGTGGATTAAATCTTTGCGAACGGTGAAAAACCGGTGACCTGATACATGCTGTCATCCGAGATGACGTGCGTTACCGTCAGATAGCGGCTGAAGATCTCCGCAAGCTCTTCCGCAGGAAGCAGTTCGCGGGAGACATTCACGGCGCTGCCCGAATGATGTGCAAGGAGCCGTTCGCGGCTCATGCCGTGCGCGACTGTCAGCGTGCCTCCGGGTTCCAGAAAGCCCGCGAGACGTTCGATCAGGTGCTCGGGATCCGGGAAATGCGGGAAAGCGTTATAGATGACGATGCAGTCGAATCTTCGCCCGAAGTCGGTCTCTTCAGCATCTCCGCAAAGAATGCATACCCTTTTGTCCTGAAATTTGGATCTTGCGATCTCAGCCATGGCAGGAGAAAGATCGATACCGCATACGGACACTGCGTTCCTTGAGAGATAGTCGGGGATCAGTACGCCGGTTCCGCATGCCACGTCCAGCACGTTCTTTCCGGCGGATACGCCGGCATTGTCCAGTATCATGTTGATGACAGGTTCCGAACGGACCATGCCCGCATCCCAGCCGGGAGCCAGCCGGTCGAAAAACTCGGCTACGGATTGTTTATCCATGCGCGCTCAGCGTCTGCGGTCAGCACCGTCAAAATCGAGATGTTCGGCGATCGCTGCATCGATCCGTGCGATCTGTTCATCCGTGAGCATCCAGTCAAAGGTGGCGCAGTTCTCCTCAGCTTCCCTGACGTTGCGCACGCCGACGAGAGCGGTCGATACGTAATCTTTCTGCGTGGACCAGTTGATGGCAATCTGAGCCAGAGGCTTGCCGGTCTCTTCGGAGATCGCGTCCATGACCTCTAGGACCTTCATGACTTTCCCGAAACGGGGCTCTTTGAAGAAAGGATAGAAGCCGTTCCTGGGATCCCTGGGACCGAATTCGGGAGGCGTACGGAAAGCACCGGTCAGGATGCCGGCACCCAATGAACCGTAGGTCAGCGTGTCGATCCGGTTCTGCTTTGCCCATTTCATCAGTTCTTCTTCGCCGCGGACGACCATGGAGTAGGGAGGCTGGATCGCTTCGATCGAGCATACGTTGTCGCATTCGAGGATCTGCTTGCGGTTGAAGTTGGACAGACCGACGAAACGGATCTTGCCCTGCTTTTTCAGGGTGTTCATGGCATCCATCGTCTCGGAGAAAGGCGTATTGAGATCCGGCCAGTGGACAAAATAGAAGTCGATGTAGTCGGTCCCGAGTCTGCGGAGGGACTGCTCGCATTCATAGAGCACGTCTTCATAGCGGCCGTCTCTCGCATATCTGGCGCCTGTGCGGATCGCTTTCAGCGTGCATCCGGAAGCGCAGACTTTGGTTGAAACAAAGACTTTGTCGCGCTGGAGACCTTTCAGAGCCTTACCGACGACGAGTTCGGAGTTGCCGGTTCCGTAGTCGGGAGCGGTATCGATCAGATTGACGCCTCCGGCCACCATGGCGTGGATCGCTTCGATGGATTCCTTTTCATTGACTTCGCCGTATCCGGCGCCGCCGATCGCCCAGGTTCCGACGGACAGAGCTGAGACCTCGGCACCGAATGCTTTTCCGAATCTTTTGTAACGCATTTTTCTACCTCTTTCTTTCAGGATGTTCCATTTTATTATAATTCTTTTTCGCTGAATTACAATGCCCGATGTCAGCTGTTCTCCTTTTTTTCAAGCTGTTCGGAAAGCTCTTCCCATCGTGAATACTGCTGTTCCCAAACGGCTTGGAGTTCTTTGAGCTGCCCGTCTTTCTCGATCCAGAGATTATAATCGCTTCCGCAGTTCTCCATCTCGGCTTTCAGTTTATCCATGGCAGCTTCCGTATGCGCAAGATCCTGTTCCGCTACCGTCAGTCTGCGGCGCAGGGTCTGGGGGTCTTCGCGTTTCTGACGCTGTTTCTTATCCCTGGGCGGGGCTTTGGAGGTCTCCGTTCTGGGCTGGGCTTCAGACAGACGGAGATACTCGTCGTAGCCGCAGGGCCAGTCGATGATGCGGCCGTTCCTGAGTTCCCAGATCCGTTCGGCGAATTTCCTGATGAAGTATCTGTCGTGCGAGACCAGAAGAAGGGTGGAGGGATAGGCTTCGACGGCTTCTTCGATCCACTCGCAGGAAGCGATGTCCAGATGGTTCGTGGGCTCGTCCAGGATGAGGAAATTCGTTTCACCCTTCATCACGAGACAGAGCGCCAGTCTGCGCAGTTCTCCTCCGGAAAGTTCTCCTACGTATTTCTGACTGTCTTCTCCGCGGAATCCGAAGGCTGCAAGACGGTTCCTTGCCTCGGAAACAGTGAATCCCTGTTCGCTGTATACGAGTGTATCCGTCAGAGTTTTCCACGGATCGGGAAAAGAAACATCCTGTTTCAGATAGCCTGTCCTGACGGAAGGTCCCAGAACCACCCGGCCGGTATCCGGTTTCTCGAGTCCCAACAGGATACGGACAAGCGTGGATTTCCCTGTTCCGTTCTCACCGATCAGAGCGATCCTTTCCCCTCCGCCGCGGATCGTCAGATCGAGACCGGAGAACAGAGTTTTCGTATCATACCTTTTGGAAAGGTTTTCGGCCGCAAGAACGGTATCCCCATGGAAATCCCGGGACTCGAAATGCTGATGGAGCATACGCTCGGTTTTGGGCTTGTCGACGGTCTGGATCCGTTCGATCCTTTTTTCGATCGAGAAGGCGGTGCGATGCAGTTTATCGGCACCGAGGAAGGCCCAGAGATGGATCCTGTCGGCAGCAGCTTCGAGCTGGGCGACTTTTTTCTGTTCCTTCTCATACTGACGGGCCTGTTCATCCAGCCTTCTGCGTCTTTCCTCTGCGTAAAAGCTGTAATTGCCCGAGAAGAATACGGCTTTACCGTCCCTGATCTCGATGATCCGCTTGACGACCCGGTCCAGAAAATAACGGTCATGAGAGACCGCAAGCACTGTGCCCGCGTATCCCTCAAGATAGTCTTCCAGCCATTGTACGGCCCGCATGTCCAGATGGTTCGTCGGTTCGTCGAGAAGAAGGATGTCCGTATCTTCAAGAAGAAGACGTGCCAGGTTGATACGTGTCTGTTCACCGCCGGACAGTGTGTCATAGGGCTGACGGAGAAAATCCGCAGTCAGGGAAAGACCCTGGGCGATGCGGTTCAGTTTCGTGTCCGTCTCATAGCCGCCCATGGCTTCGAAACGGTGGGACAGCTCTCCGTACCGTCTCATCGCGGACACGTCGTCCAGACGGGAAGAAAGTTCTTCCATTTCCCGTTCCATGGCCTTGAGCGGCTCAAAAGCCGTGCGAAGGACGTCTTCTACCGTGAAACCGGCAGGAAAACGCGGGATCTGGGAAATCAGACCGATCTTCTTGTTCGGAGGCAGACGAACCGTGCCGGAATCGGGACGCACTTCTCCCATAAGGATGCGCAGCACGGTCGTCTTGCCCGTACCGTTCTGACCGAGAAGACCTACGCGTTCGCCTGAGTCGACCCGGAAGGAGAGCCCGTTGAGGATCTTTTTGCCTTTGATGAACTCCTTGCTCAGATCCTGTACTTCGATATCAATCATGTTCCGTTCCCTTTCCCTGTTACGGTCAATGTACCACAGATCGTGCAAAAAGAAAAGCGCCTGCATTACAGGCGCCGGTCGATGAAGAGCGGATACGGGATCAGATCTTGTCAGTCTTCGTAGATGAACTGTTTGACTGCTTCCGCATTTGCTTCCACGTCCATTTTGATCACGCTCATCTTGTTGTAGCTGCCGAGATAGTGAGCGTCGTCCAAGGGGATGCGGAGCTGCTTTACGTCGCTCTTGCGGAGGGAATAGACGTCCTTGGCAAGAGACAGGATCTGCATGGAACTCAGATCCGTTTTCACGAGGGGAGTGATCTCGTTTACGAGAGAGAGCATCGTGGCGAGGTTCATGTCCCTGAGCCCTTTGAACAGGGACGAGACGACTGCACGCTGGCGGTCCGTGCGCTGATAGTCGCCCCGCCCTACGTGGCGGATGCGCATGTAAGCGACGGCCTGGAGTCCGTTCAGATGGACGGATCCTGTGTCGGAAACGCTTTCTGACGTTTTCGATACGTACTTGTTCATTTCACGCAGCGACTTGTTCAGATCGTCCTTTTCGGCAGAGGAAAGATCCTTTACGTCCACGCCTCCAAGAATGTCGATGATCTTGGCGACCGTGTAGAAGTTCACGATTCCGTACCCGTCGATCTGGACACCTGTGATGTTCTCGATCGTGCTGACAGCTTCTTCGGGACCTTTGAACCTGAAGACCGTGTTCAGCTTGTTTTTGCCGTATCCGTCGATAGGTACGAGAATGTCCCTCATGAGGCTCGTTAGTTTGATCGAATTGTGCTTTGTATCGATGGTGACGATCATCATGACATCGGAAAGTCCTGAAAACTGATTTTCCTTTCGGGAATCGACACCGAACAGGACGTAGTTTCTGATCGAAGAAACTCGTTTGGCCTTCTCGACCGACTGGAAGTCCTGATCTTCCAGCTCATCGTCAGGGATCTCCTTCAGGTCTTTTCCTTCAGATTCATCATCGGGATCCAGAAGCTGGTCAGAATCTCCGGTCAGAGAATTCTTCGCATCTTCCAGGATCTGAAGCAGATCTTCATTCGTGAACTGCATTCCCTGCAGCCGGGATTTCAGGAACAGAAGGCCTCCGAATCCTACAAGGGACAGGACGAGCACGACCGTGAGCACCCAGACCATGATCCGGGTACCTGAGGTGCGCTGCCTTTCGGGAGATTCACTGTGTTTGGACATATATCCTCCTTGTCTGCCGTGCTTACTCGGGTATCGCTTTTTCCCACGGCGTCTTTTCCATCCAGCCGGAGCAGTCCCAGTACCTGCGTATCAGTTCACTGTACCATTTCAGCTTGGCTGCCAGATGCTCGGAGTTCTCGAACATCCAGTCATAACCGGTGGAGGCATATTCGATGATGCGGGCACGGTCTTCCGTGGGGAAAGTCTTGCTGTATCTGTCGACAAAATAGCAGTCCGAATCACGGTTCTCGTAGTCGAACGTGTATCGTCCGTTGTCCGTGAGCTCCGTGGGGCTGCCGTCATCGTCCAGATAGCTGTAGTGATACGTGAATCCGGGCGGGTTCATGGAATTCCATTCCTCCTCGCTGAGACAGGAAAGGCCTTCCTCGTTCTCCATCTGGGCAATGCGTGAATCGATCGCGTGACTGACTTCATGATAGAAGGTCCCGATCACGTTGTATTTCGTGTCCATGCAGATGATCTGCCGGTCAGGTTCGGCATTCGCATAGCCCACGACATCCGGTATGCCCTGATCTTCCGATTTCCGGCTGATCGCTCCCGTGAGCGAGACGTAGAAATAACGCATGTACCCGTCTTTTGTGAATTCCCTGAAGAAACCTTCCGGGTAGGTGGACAGCACGCTTTCCATCTGTTCAAGGGCATTGCTGAATTCCTGGTCTGTCACGAGAGGTTCAGCGTGATAGGTCATGTCGAACAGGAGCGCGTTCTCTCCGATGAGGAGACGGACACCGTACTTCTCGTTGAGAACAGCTGCCCTTTCACTGTACACACCGTAATCCTTCTCCAGAATGATCTCCTGGACGGCGGGGCCCGGTTCGGGCTGGGGAAGAGAGTCTCCCAGGACTTGTCCGTTTTCCAATACCGTACGGGCAAGAACAAGCTCGCTTGCGGAGTTGGAAAGAGAGACCCAGAAATCTTCCGGGTCAGAGCCGACGGGAAGGGAGATCCCGTAATCGTCCCAGAAATCTTCGCCTGCGTAGGGGGAGGGATCCAACACGGAACTGTGGACGCAGACCCTCTCCTTCAGATCGTAGACCTCCGTCAGCAGTTCGCGTTCTCTGACTGTGACCATGTACAGCAGACCGCCCGATATGCGGAACACCGCATCATCTTCCTGATCATAATCGAAACGGATCAGGGGAGCGAGACGCCCTGTCTGCCATCTCCATTCGTAAAAACAGAGGACGCCGTCCTGCTTCAGACTGAAATACACGCCGCTGTCGGATTCGACCGGGATGAGGGGTTCCGAATCGGGAGACATCCCGAACCCGGTATCATCGTCATGATCGGGAAGGAATCCGAGCTTCTCGCCTGTAGAGATCTTTGCAAGAAGATAGCCTGACCGGTTGTGGACCTGTTCCCTTGCGTCACAGAGGATGAGGTCGTCTCCGGGGATATAACCCATAACGCTGTCGGCCTGATAGAAGAGCTCGGGATCGAAAAATACGCCTTCTTCACGGCTGCTGACCGAGAGAGAGGAGATGACGGCCGTCCTGCCGTTGGGATAGATCAGCTGCGATGCGTCTCTGCTGAGACGCACGTCGTATACGGACCTGCCGCCGATGACGAGGGGAATGCGTTCGCAGCTGCTCAGATCATCCGAAAACAGGAGTATCTCGTTGCTGTAGGAGATATTCAGGGCCAGTCTGTCTGATTCCATGCTGGAAACGCCCCAGCGCTGATAGGGGAAGGGATGCTCATAGCCTTCAAAGTCCTCCAGTATCTCAGACCAGATCCTTATGCCGCCCTGTTCGATCGCCAGGTGCCCCGGCGTTTCGGAAAGCACGAGCAGCGGCGCCTCTTCGCGCTTCTGCGGAAGGGCACGAATGACATCCTGTCCACTGTCCGAACGGTAATAGATCTGATAGTGACCCTGTTCGATCGGCAGAGGCGTCGGCGTGGGCTCGGGCGTGGGTGTGGGGACGGGCGTCGGGACCGGGGTCCGTTCGGCTGTCCGTACAGGCGTTGCCGTCGGGATCGTTTCCACGATATGGGCCGAGCAGCCGGATGCCATGATCAGAACGATCAGGATCAGCACCGGAAATAAGACGGAGGATCTGCGCATGAGTTCCACCTTTCATTTCGTTTCGGATAATTAAGATACCACAACGTTATAAAAAAGTAAACCCGGCCGTCAGGCCGGGTCTTCTTCGAAGAATCAATCAGGAGAAACGATAAACACTCTTCTGATAATAGGTCTCTCCGGGATGGAGAACGAACTTTTCCGCCCCTTCCAGATTGGGCGTGTTGGGGATGTAGTGCGGTTCAAGACAGAGTCCGCCGCGGCGTACGTAAAGGACGCCGCCTTTGCCGCGGATTCGGCCGTCCGGCACACCGTTGCCCGAATAGAACTGCATGGCAGGACAGGTGGTCAGGACTTCCATCCTGCGTCCCGTACGGGGGCCGACGACCTCAGCGACCTTTGCCAGACCTTCATGTTCAAGAATGAAGTTGTTGTCGTAGCCGCCGCCCAGCTGGATCTGCTCCCACTCGGAATCGACGTTGGGACGAAGGATGCGGGGCTTGCGAAAATCGATCGGGGTACCTTCCACCGGTACACGCTCGCCCGTGGGAACAAGCGTGGGGCTGAAGGGAGTGAAGGTCTCCGCATTGATCCACATCGTGTGATCCAGGATGTCTCCGCTGTCGTGCCCGTCCAGATTGAAGAAGCTGTGGTTCGTCAGATTGATATAGGTGTCAGCGTCCGTCGTGCCGAAGTATTCGATGGACAGGCCCTGATCCTCCGTCAGCGTGTAGACGGTCTTGACCTGTACATGGCCTGGGAAGCCTCCGTCACCGTCGGGGCTGTCCAGCGTCAGGATGAGACAGGTCTCGGAGGAATTCTCCTCGTCGACGTCCCAGAAACGACGCTGATAGCCGTGATCTGCACAGTGGAGCATGTTCCAACCGCGTTCGTTCTTTTCGAAAGTGTATTCTTTCCCGTTCAGCGTGAAGCGTCCGCCGCCGATCCGGTTCGCGACGCGTCCGATGACGCAACCGAAGAAGCACGGATTCGTCAGATACATGGTATAGTCTTCATAGCCCAGGACGACATCGTCGGGATGCCCGTTCCTGTCGGGCACGATGAGGGACGTGATGCACGCGCCAACGTTGATGATCGTCGCTTTCACGGGACCGCGCGTCAGCGTATATTCCAGGATGCTGCGTCCGTCTGCAGTGCCTTTGACTACGGCTGTCTTGTTCATCGCTTGCCTCCTTGTTTCGGATGATTTGTTTTCTTAATGATAACACATTTGGGTATCTAAAACCACCCTTTTGAATAACAGAAAAATTATATCGAAAAACGATATAAATCTATTGACAAACAGTATGCTCATGTGTATCATGATGATCGATGGGAGGGTTGTTCCATGAAAATCGACCGTGCGTTCAGCACTTTTCTTTCCAGATTGGCGACTGCTTTTGCCGGTATCCTTGTCGTGGCGCTCGCGATACTGATGCCGCGGATCGTCCGGCTGTATATCGGACCGGAAGGAAGCGGATACGCCCTGATCCTGACGCTTCTGTACGGTATCCTTCTTTTCGGCTCTCTGGCAGTGGCTTTTCTCTGGATCCTGCTGTCCAGGGTGAGCGCAGGTTCCGTGTTCTCGGATCTGTCGATCCTATGTCTGCGCGTCCTTTCCTGGTCCTGTGTAGGCGCCGGGATCCTGTTCATCGGCCTGGGATTCATGTCTTTCTATTTTTCCTTTGCGGTCGGAGCGGCCGCTCTCTTCCTCGGGCTCATTCTCAGAGTGGTCAAGAACTGTCTTGAAGAAGCGACCCGGATCAAGGAAGAGAACGACTTCACGATTTAGGAGGCGAAGGATGATACGGGTTGATCTGGATGTCATGATGGCGATGCGCAGGATATCCCTGAACGAACTTTCACAGAAAGTGGGGATCACTCCCGCCAACCTTTCGATACTGAAAAACAACCGTGCGAAGGCTATCCGCTTTTCCACTCTGGACGCGATCTGCGACGTCCTGAACTGCAGAGTGGAGGATATCCTCGTACATGAAGAGGAGGAAACAAAATGAATCCGGAAGAATACGGATCGAATCCGATACAGAGTCCCTACGGTCAAGGATACGGAGCAGCCCCTGTGGCTCCCCGGGCCGTCCCGCAGAGAAGATTACCTGACGCAAAAGACAGGGTTTTTGCGATCCTGACTCTTGCCGCTTCATGGTTCTATGCGAGGATCATGTTCAGGCCGGAGTCTCCGATCGCGGCGCTGATCCTGACTGTTCTTTTCTACGGGATCGCGTTCGCCTATATCCGTGTGCGCAGGATCGCGGTGCCCAAAGCCGCATGGTGGCTTCCCGTAAGCGCGGCGCTGTTTTCCTTCGGTTATCTGCTTCAGTCCTTTTACGCCGTGCATCTGCTGGCTTTCCAGTGGGCGAAGTTTTCCTGTCTGTGGTTCCTTGCCGCTGCCTGCGGGACCGTATCCTCTCTGCCTGACGAGGGCATCCTTACGGATTCCATCAAAGTGGGCGTCGTGCAGCCTTTCTGCCGTTTCATCGCTCTGTTCCCGGCGCTGTTCCATTCCGATTCCGACAGAAGGCAGGGAAGAAAGACCTTGGGCTGGGTCTTCCTTGGACTTGCCGTGGCGGTGATCCCCTGCGCTGTCGTTATCGCTCTGCTCTCTTTCGACGAAGGCTTTTCGGCCATGCTCGAACGGGTCTTCAGCGGAGAATGGACCGATCGGCTGGGAGAAGAGTTCGCATACGTGGTCGCGGCGGTCCCGATCGCCATGTATTTCTTCTCTTCCGCTACCGCGAACTTTGACCGGGAGAACCTGGGACTCTGGGATGCCGAGTCGGTACGGGCAAGACACAGAGCCATGGCCGCGGCGCCCGTCGCGTTCGGGATGGCGGTCATGATCCCCGTTCTGGTCGTATACTGCGTTTTTTTCGCTTCCCAGTGGGAACAGTATCTTTACGCTTTCATTTTCAAGCTTCCTTCGGCATTCAGCAGCTACTCGGCATACGCGCGTGACGGATTCTTCCAGCTGTGTGCCGTGGCTTTCGTCAATGCGGCCCTCATGATAGGCGCCCAGAGATTCCTGAAGAAAACGGAAAACGGTGAGACGGCCCGGCCCATCCGGTGGCTCCAGGGACTGTATGCTGCGTCCACGCTCGCTCTTCTTGCTACGGCTCTCGCCAAAATGTTCCTGTACGTCCGCTACTACGGACTGACTCCTCTGAGAGTCTACTCGACCTGGCTCATGTTCGCCATGGTGCTCGCGTTCGTCGGTACGATCGTATCGCTGTTCTGGAAGAAACTGAGACTGGTGCCTATGGTCTTCGCTCTCGGCATCCTGTTCTTCGGAACGCTCTGTTTCGTCGATTCTCATCAGATGATCGCGGAATACAACATCCATGCCTATGAGACAAGACAGCTCATGAAACTGGATATGAGCGCGATGTACGAACTCGGCGACAGTGCCGTCGCTCCGGTCTATGAAGCCCTGGAGAGGGGGATCGTTACCAAGAACGTCTCTCTTGAAACGGATATCCATGATTTCATGTGCAACAGAGCGGAGATGCAGGAAGAAGAGACTCCGGGACTCTTTCAGATGACGCCTGCCAAGATCCGTACCGCAGCAGTACTCACTGCATACAGAGAGAAGTACGCGGACGAATACGCACAGTACAAGGAGAATATGAAGGATTACTGGAGAGAGGTGTCGGATGAGGAAACCGGAGAGGAAGGGGAATAAGACCGTGAAAAGAACTATTATGGCCGTATTGCTTCTTGCATCTCTCTTTCTTTCAGGGTGCTTTCTGAACTCGGATCCCAGAGAGAAAGTCTCCGGTGAGCTCGGCCTCGATCTGCGGGAAGCGCAGATCCTGGAGAACGAGGAGAGGAGGGGGATCCACGGAGACGGAGATCTGATCCTGACGCTGCAGATCGCCGAAGAGAAACGTCCGGCCGCAGAAGAAAAGATCCTGAATGCTCGCGGATGGCGTCCTCTCCCCATGAGCGAGATGATGTGCGAGGCGCTGTATTCCGACTGGCCGACTTTTACCCGTTCGTCCGACGGTACCCTTCTTGTTCCGGACGTCATGCATGGGTCATACTATCTCAGAAACCGCATGGAAGGTGTTGCGGATCCTTATGACGAGAATACACTTTGGGGTCCGTCTTCCTATCGTTTCACTCTCGCGATCTATGACAGCGAGAGCGGAAAACTGTATTACTGCTCGATCGACAGATAAAAGAACCTCCAGCTGAACAGCTGGAGATTCTTCGAGGATCCCGAACTATCGGGATCTTTTTTACGTCTTCGCATCAAACTTCTTTCCGCATTCGGGACAGGTCACTGTGAGGGCACCTTTGCCTCTGGGAAGACGGAGACGTTTCCTGCACTGGGGGCAGGCGACGTAACGGTAGACCTTCCGGTTGCGGAAACGTTCACGGGCTTCGCTGAAGAAGCGGATCAGACGGTTTTTATGAAATAGATACCATCTGTTTTCCGATTCGCGCTTTCCGATGTTTCTGGAGAGCATGCGGAATGCGGAAAAGAAGATCGCCGCCAGGGAGAGGGCGTAGAGTACGTAGGAAGCGATGAAGGCGCGGCAGAAAGTCAGGATCCAGGACAGGACGATGAGGATGAGGGAAACCCAGATGAGATCCGTGGAGAGTGCGTCACGGCCTCCGGATACGAGAAGATAGCGCCCGCGGAGCAGGGGAAGGATCTTACGGCGGAAAAAGTCCATGTCGGGATCTCTTACTTTCTGCCCTGCAGATCGGGTGTCAGATCGACAGCCTGTGCCTGCGCCATGAGGCAGAGCTCCGCGGCCTTGAAGGCGTGGGCCTGGGTCATTGCGTTTTCCGTGCGTTCAAGGCTGTCCAGGATCAGCTGACCGAAGAAGGGGTATCCCGTGACGCCTGTAGCGTCGATGCGCTTCTCGCCGTCTCCGTTCACGAGATAGACCTGGTTTGAAAGTGCTTTCTCTCTCCCGATGTCGATATACTTGCGGATTTCGATATAGCCTTTCGTACCGAGGATGATCGTTCTGCCGTCGCCCCAGTTGCGGAGCCCGTCCGGGGTGAACCAGTCGACCCGGAAATAGTTCGTCGTGCCGTTCGCTCCTGTGATCATGCAGTCGCCGAAGTCGTCCAGTTCAGGATGATCCGGATTACCGTAGTTCGCGATCCTGGAAGACGTGACGCATCCGTCCTCTTCGCCCGCATAAAAGAGATACTGTTCGATCTGGTGGCTGCCGATGTCGCAGAGAATGCCTCCGTACTGTTCCTTTCGGAAGAACCAGTCGGGACGGGAAGAAAGGCTGATCCGGTGAGGGCCGACGCCCATGACCTGGACGACCTTGCCGATCAGACCTTCGTCGATCAGATAGCCGGCGAGGACAGCTCCCTCGACATGGAGACGCTCGGAATAATAGACCATGTATTTTTTGCCGGTCTCTTCCACGAGTTCTTTGGCGCTCTGGAGCTGAGCCAATGTTGTGAAAGGCGCTTTGTCCGTGAAATAATCCTTTCCTGCGCGGATCGCCCGGAGTCCGAGTGCACATCTTTCGCTTGTCACGGCTGCGCCGGCGATCATATGGGTCTCGGGGTCCTCAAGGACCTGTTCCTCGCTTTCGGCGGCTCTGGCCTGGGGAAACGCCTTGAGAAAGGCTGCGACTTTCGCCGGATCTCTGTCATAAACGTATTTCAGGGTCGCTCCGGCTTCTATAAGGCCGTTGCACATGCCGTTGATATGTCCGTGATCGAGACGAAGCGCGGAGAAGACGAATTCACCCGGTTTTACGACGGGCTTCGGTTTGCCTTTGGGAGCGTAATTCATGCCGCTTGCGATTTCCATTTCTGACTCCTGTCTTTGTTCATGTTGGCTCAGGCTTTTTTCGTATCGAATGAGCCCAGAGTGATGTCGCCGCTGCCGAGCTCGGTCAGCGACGCTTTTTTCTCATAGAAATGAGGTGCGTGCGCCCGGATGCCTGCCACAGTATAGAAAGGATCGTCGGGCTTCATGGGGAGAGATACAGGCTGACGGAGACTGCCGGACTGATAGACGGCGCTGATCAGCTCCAGCGTCCTGCGGCCGTCCTCGCCGCCTATCGCAGGCTGTCTTCCGGTTTCCAGTGCGCTGAGGATGTCCTCGATCTGTCCGTCATGTCCTTCCCAGACGACGGGAGGAAGCGCGTCTGTGAAAGCACGGATCTCTTCTTCCAGCTTTTCGTTGCGTTCGGGGAATCCGTTGTCCTTGGAAACAGAGGCGTATACGGAAAACGGTGCGGCGATCTTTGCTTTTTCACACTGTACCGTAACGGCCTGCTCTTCTCCGTGATGCACGACGGAAGCGGTCAGGAGCCCGAGAGCGCCGGGATACTCCAGGATAGTGCAGGACAGATCTTCGACTTCGGCATTGTCATGAGCGGTATTGGCCAGGACGGAGGTGACCCTTTCGGGCAGTCCCATCATCCAGCCCAGCATATCGATATGATGGACTGCATGATTGAGAGTACAGCCGCCGCCTTCCTTTTCCCAGGTTCCGCGCCACCACAGATCGTAATAGCAATGCCCTCTCCACCAGAACGAATCGACCTGGACGGAACGGACAGGGCCGGCGATACCCGAATCAAGAAGAGCCTTCAGATCGCGGACAGGTTTGCGGAAGCGGTTCTGCGCAATGACGGAGAGCATTTTTCCGCTCTCGTCCCTGGCACGGATCATGGCGTCGCATTCTTCAAGAGAAGCGGCCATGGGCTTTTCCACGACAGCGTTCTTTCCGGCCTTCAGTGCGTTGATCGTGATCTCGGCGTGCACGTAGGGCGGGCAGCAGCAGTCCACGAGATCGATGTCGTCCCTTCCGAGGATCTCATGGTGATCCAGGTAGGTGTCGCAGTCAAGTCCGTATTGTTCTCTGACCTTGTCGGCCTTGCCGGGGATGATATCGACGAGAGCCGCGATACGCACGCGCTCCGGGAAAAGAAGATAGGCACGGATATGGGCATGGGAAATGTTGCCGGTACCGATGATGGCGACCCGGATCATGGCTTCATCCTCCTGATTCTGTGATGGTTCTGCCATCAAAGCATAGATTGAGCATGGGGCTTTTGTCAATAGAGATATGAAAATCCCGCCTAAAAGGCGGGATTCAGAGAGGTCAGCGATCTTCCTTGACGACGACGTGGTCCGGATCCTTGAAGATGTGATCCGAAGGCACGACTCCGCGCACGCGGGAGAGGGGATAGACCCTGCTGCGGCGTCCGATGACGCTTCCGGGACAGAGGACGGAGTTGCATCCGATATCCGCGAAGTCTCCGAGCATGGCACCGACTTTTTTACGGTGCGTCTCGATCTGTTTTCCGTCGGGATACTTGATGACGACGGGCAGGGAGTCGCTCTTCACATTGGAAGTGATGGAGCCGGCGCCCATATGGGAATGGTAGCCCAGAATGGAATCGCCCACGTAGTTGTAATGGGGAACCTGCGTGTGGTCGAAGATGATGACGTTCTTGAGTTCTGTCGAATTCCCGATCACACAGTCTTTGCCCACGAGAGCACTGCCGCGGATGAAGGCGCAGTGACGGACTTCGGTCCCGTGATCGATGATGCAGGGGGCCCCGATATAGGCGGAGGGGAAGACTTTGGCATCTTTGGCGATCCACACGCCTTCTTCGGGATGATCGAATTCGTCCTCGGGCAGGGTCGCACCGATCGCAAGGATCAGATCCTTGATGCCTTCCAGTGCATCCCAAGGGTATTCGAAGCCGGAGAGGTATTCGGCGGCACGGGTATGGCTGAGGTCATACAGTTCGGAGATCTTCATGGTATCCTCCTTAAGCTTCGTGGCCTTTGGCCTTGATCACGTCGATGACGCTGTATACGTATTTTGCGCAGGTCTCATCGTCTGAGGCTTCGACCATGACGCGGATGAGGGGCTCGGTGCCGCTCTGACGCACGAGGATACGGCCGGTATCGCCCAGAGCATCTCCGGCTGCTTTCACGGCGGCCTGTACGTCAGGGTCGTTCAGAGCTTCGGGCTTGGACTTGACGCGGATGTTCACGAGGAGCTGCGGATAGACTTCCACGGGAGCCGCGAGTTCCTTGAGGGATTTGCGGGCAGCCAGGATGACGTCCAGGACTTTGATCGCAGTCAGCATGCCGTCACCGGTATTGGCGAGACGGCCGAAGATGATGTGACCGGACTGTTCGCCGCCGATGTCGTAGCCGTCGCGGCGCATGCATTCATAGACGTACTTGTCGCCGACGGCAGTCTTTTCGCTGACCATACCGGCTTTTTCAAGGGACTTGTAAAGGCCGAAGTTGCTCATGACGGTCGTGACGACGGTGTTGGCAGATAGGCATCCGCGCTGCATGAGATGCAGTCCGCACATGTACATGATGGCGTCGCCGTCTACGACTTTGCCGTCTTCGTCCACTGCGAGGCATCGATCGGCGTCGCCGTCGAAAGCGAATCCGAGATCGCATCCGTTCTCCCTGACGAAAGCCTGAAGACCTTCGATATGAGTGGAACCGCATTTCGTGTTGATGTTCGTACCGTTCGGCGCATCGTTGATGAAGAGGACTTCTGCACCGATGCTTCCAAAGATGGCGTGAGCTTCCTGATAGGAGGCGCCGTTGGCGCAGTCGACGGCGATCTTCAGGCCTTTCGCGCTGCCGGCTTCCAGACATGATACGACGTAATCCGTATAGACTTTGCGGCCTTCGGCATAATCATGGGCTTTTCCGATCGCGTCTTTTTCAGCGAGAGGGATCTCGGTCAGGCCGTCGATAAAGGCTTCGCATTCTTCGAGCAGGCCGTCGTCCATTTTTTCTCCGTTTCCGTTCAGCACTTTGATGCCGTTGTCGGAGAAGACATTGTGACTGGCGGAGATCATGATGCCGCAGTCGAAGTCGCCTTTGTTCGTGATATAGGATACGCTCGGAGTCGTGGTCACATGCATGAGATATGCGTCCGCTCCGGATGAGAGGATGCCGGCGGTCAGGGCGTATTCGAACATGTAGCTGCTGAGCCGGGTGTCCTTGCCGATGACGATCTTCGCTTTATGATCCTTACCGTAATACCAGCCGAAGAAACGGCCGATCTTGAAGGCGTGTTCGGCAGTCAGACCGTTGTTGGCCTCGCCGCGGAAACCGTCGGTACCAAAGTATTTGGGCATTGAGTGCTCCTTTCGATGTCTCCGCGCGTGTGCGCGGACTGGGGAAAAACTTTTGTGCGTATGCACGACGGCTTATTATAGAATAAAAATCAGTGATGTGCAAGCAAAAACGAAGAGATGTTCAATCGTGCAGAGGCAAAAAGGCAAATAAGCCTTGTAAACGGCATGAAAACTGTGGTATACTGTTTCCACGGCAATGAAGGAGAATCTGCTCCCTATCCTCTCAAGAGAGCCGGCGGCGCTGCGAGCCGGCGGGGAAAAGAGCCTTCCGCTCCGGAGCCGGCGGGTGACGAATCCGCCGTATGGCCTGCGTGAAAGGCCGGCAAGGTGGACGCTGTGCGTCAACCAGGGTGGTACCGCGGTCAATCCGTCCCTGTCGGGATGGGTTCATTTTTTTATTTTCGATAAGGAGTTTCAACATGCTGGATCTGAATCTTATCCGTTCCAATCCGGAACAGGTCAAGGCTGCGCTGGCCAAGCGGCTTTACGATGTGGACTTCACGGAGCTTCTGGCCTGGGATGCGGAACGCCGTTCCCTCATCCGTGAAAACGAGGACGCACGCGCCGAGGCAAATCGTCTGAACAAGACCATCCCCGCAAGGAAAAAAGCGGGTGAGGACGTATCCGGGATCCTGGCTTCCCTGAAAGCAGAGAGCGAGAAGATCAAGATGCGTGAGGATCAGCTCCGTGAACTCGATCAGAAGATCACGACCTTCGTTGCAGCGCTTCCGAACATGCCTGCGGACGACGTCGTCGCCGGAGGCAAGGAAGCCAATCAGGTCGTATCCGTGTTCGGAGAGAAGCCGCAGTTCGATTTTGAACCCAAGAGCCATATGGAATTGTGCCAGTCTCTGGGACTTATCGACTATGAACGCGGCGTCAAGATGGGCGGCAACGGCTACTGGCTTTATACGGGTCTCGGTGCCCAGCTCGAATGGGCTCTGCTCAACTATTTCATCCGCACCCACATCAAGGACGGCTACACCTTCATGCTTCCGCCCCATATGCTGACCTATGAATGCGGATATGCAGCCGGCCAGTTCCCCAAGTTCGAAGAGGATGTCTACAGGCTGAACGAGGAAGGCTTCCGCTTCATGCTGCCTACTGCCGAAACGGCGCTCGTGAACCTCCATAGAGATGAGATCCTCAAAGAGAGCGATCTGCCCCAGAGACTGTTCGCGTATACGCCCTGTTACCGCAGGGAGGCCGGCACCTACCGTGCGTCCGAGCGCGGCATGATCCGCGGCCATCAGTTCAATAAGGTCGAGATGTTCGCCTATACGAAGCCCGAAGACAGCGACGCCATGCTCAAGGAGCTCATCCGCAAAGCATGTGCTCTCGTGGAGGGGCTCGGACTGCATTATCAGCTGAGCAAGCTCGCAGCCGGCGACGTATCCGCTTCCATGGCGACGACCTACGATGTGGAACTCTGGCTGCCCAGCATGAACGAGTATAAAGAATGCTCTTCCGTCTCCAACGCTCGGGATTATCAGGCACGGCGCGGCAATATCCGTTTCCGCAGGGAAGAGACGAAGAAGAACGAGTTCGTACATACCCTGAACGGCTCCGGTCTCGCGACTTCCCGTCTCCTGCCTGCGATCGTGGAACAGCATCAGCAGGCCGACGGTTCCGTCATCGTACCGGAACCTCTGCGTGCCGATCTGGGCATTGACGTGCTTCGCCCCGTGAAATAAAGGCATAATGGCCCGCCTGATCCTTCCGGCGGGCCGTTTTTCGGAAAAGAGGAACAAGCTATGAGAGCAGTAGTGACCGTGGTCGGCAGGGACAAGGTCGGCATCATCGCCGGGATCTGCCTTCGTCTGGCGGAAATGAACGTCAACGTTCTGGATATCAGTCAGACGATCATGCAGGGACTGTTCACGATGAACATGCTGGTGGATACCAGCGGGAGCGAGCAGACGTTTCCGGAGATCGTGAACGCGCTCAATGCGGAAGGGGAAAGCCTCGGGGTTTCCGTCCGTATCCAGCGTGAAGACATTTTCGACGCCATGCACAGGATCTAGCCATGCTGAACCAGAGAGAGATCATCGAAACGCTGGATATGATCGACAACCAGCACCTGGATATCCGTACGATCACCATGGGCATCAGCCTGCTCGACTGCAGCGATCCCGATCCGGCTGCAGCAGCGCGGAAGATCTATGAAAAGATCACGTCCAGAGCGGACAGGCTCGTGGAAGTGGGAAACGATATCGAAAGAGAATTCGGGATCCCCATCGTGAACAAAAGGATCGCCGTGACTCCCATGGCCATAGTTGCAGGGGCAAGTGAGACAGAAGACTATGTGCCCTTCGCTCTGGCTATGGATCGTGCTGCGAAAGCCGTAGGCGTTGATTTTATCGGAGGGTATTCCGCGCTCGTACAGAAAGGCTTCACGTCAGGAGACAGAAAACTCATCACGTCGATACCTGAAGCCCTTGCCTCGACAGATCTCGTGTGTTCATCCGTGAACGTGGGATCCACACGTGCGGGGATCAATATGGACGCTGTGGCCTGGATGGGCAGGATCATTCGGGAAACTGCTGAACGTACGAAAGGACGTGACGGACTGGGATGTGCCAAACTCGTCGTATTCATGAACGCCGTAGAAGACAATCCCTTCATGGCGGGAGCTTTCCACGGGACAGGCGAGGCCGAATGTGTCATCAATGTGGGCGTATCCGGCCCCGGAGTCGTACATCATACCCTCAAGAGCGTGAAGGACCAGCCGTTCGATGTCGTTGCAGAAACCATCAAGGACACTGCGTTCAAGATCACGAGGATGGGCCAGCTCATCGCCCGTGAAGCATCTCAGAGGCTTGGCGTCTCCTTCGGCATCGTGGATCTGAGCCTTGCGCCTACACCCGCTGTCGGAGATTCCGTTGCGAGGATCCTGGAAGAGATGGGACTCGAACGCTGCGGTACGCACGGAACGACCGCTGCTCTCGCCCTGCTGAACGACGCTGTCAAGAAGGGCGGCGTCATGGCTTCTTCACACGTAGGCGGCCTGTCTGGAGCCTTTATTCCCGTGTCGGAGGACGAGGGAATGATCAGTGCCGCATTGAACGGATCGCTGACGATCGACAAACTCGAAGCAATGACCTGCGTATGCTCTGTTGGACTTGACATGATCGCTGTTCCAGGCGATACGCCTGCTGAAACGATCTCTGCCATCATCGCGGACGAAGCAGCTATCGGCATGATCAACCAGAAGACGACTGCCGTCCGCGTCATCCCTGCACCCGGGAAAAAAGTAGGCGACATGATCGAGATGGGAGGGCTTCTCGGATCCGCTCCCGTCATGCCGGTCCATCCGGAGTCGTCCTATACGTTCATCGCGAGGGGCGGAAGGATCCCGGCACCTCTGAACAGCTTGAAGAACTGATGGACAGGTTTGAGTTTCTGGATTGTTCGGGACTCAGCGACGGTGAGATCCGGCTCAGGCTTGACTGCACGTCGCCCGGAGATCCGGACAGGGAATGGGTCCCGGCTTATTATTTCAGCATCTGCAGCATGGATGGGATCCGGATGGGAACGTGCGATCTCAGAGTCGGATACAATGAGAACACGTTCTACGGCGGCCATATCGGCTACAGCGTCAGACCGGAGTTCCGCGGACACCGCTACGCGGAAAAGGCCTGCAGGCTTCTGTTCGGGCTCGCGAAAAGGCACGGGATGCGGTCGCTGTGGATCACCTGCGATCCGGAGAATGCAGCTTCCAGAAAGACATGTGAGAACCTGTCGGGCACACTTCTGGAGATTGCGGATATACCCGCCGACCACCCGATGAGGCTGGAGGGCAAAACACGCGTATGCATTTTCCGCATCGAAATGGAATAAATGGAACAAACCCCGCCGAAAGACGGGGTTTTGCTTTATCATGCAGCCAATTTGTGTTATAATTACAGTTACATCATCATAGGAGGACGGACCACCTTGAATCCTTCATTAAAAAAATCCTTTGTCGCTGTTCTTGCTCTTCTCATCCTGTTTTTCGCCTTTCCTTCGGGGGCATATGCGGATGAAGATCCTTTTGCGTCTCTCTGGACGCAGTATGCGGTACCGTCAGCCATAGCCCGATACGACGAGAACGGCGCCGGGTCGAAGGGACAGGGTGTGGAGGTCCCGCTGGGAAACAGTTCCGGCATCCTGATCCATATCGCTTTCGCACAGCTTGAAGAACAGGGAAAGATCGATGCGTCCTCATCCGTGCAGGAACTGATCGGACAGGACGTCCTTGCGCACAGGAAGAACGATCCCATTTCACTGGAAGATCTTCTGAACCATACGGTGGGCTGGGAGAACGACTGGAGAGAACCTGAAGGTGCGTTCGAACTGGAGGAATACCTGCGCAGGACCGAACCCAAAAAGGCTTATGAAGCCGGACAAGTCCGTACCGCCGCACGCTACTGCGACTGTATTAAGGCTCTCATCTGTGAAAAAGTTTCCGGTATGCCGTTCGATGAGTACGTGCACGTCCATATTCTGGAGCCTCTCGGTATGGATCATACGCACTACGTGAAGGAAGGGGCCTGGCCTTATTCAGGACTCATCTCGACCGCAGACGATATGGCAAAGCTCCTCACGGCGCTCTGCAGGAACGGAGAAGGTCTTTTCGAAAAGGCCGAGACACTGGAACGCATGACGCAGAGAAGCTATTCCGTGCATCCTCTCATGCCAGGACTTGCCAGAGGCATTCCCGAATATCCTTCTTCATCTTACTGCGTCGGGCTGGACGCCGGGAACGAAAAAGCCTGCGGAGGACTGCGGATCCTTCCTGAAGAACGAAAAGCGCTCTGGATCGTTACAGGTGATCTCGGATCCGCGGACGAACCATTCTTTCCAAGCTATCTGGAATCTCTCCTCGACGGTTTCGCGGGAGAACGCGCTGTATCGGTCAAAACGGAAGGCTTGCCTCTGACCGCTCCCATGACGGGAGAATTCATTCAGGCTGACAGGCCTGTCGGTGGATATATGGAGCTCGCGCGGGACATGGTGGGGCTGCAGATCATCAAGAGCAAGAAATACACCGATTCCACTACGACGAAACTGTATGTGTTTTCCACCTATTATTCGAGTCAGTATCTCAATACGTTCCGCGGGTTTACGAACCTGTATTTCAACCTTGTGGATCAGGTGGACGACCATCTGTTCCGGGACGTGTACGGCAACCTGCTCTATTTCGTGACGGATGAGGAAGGGAACGTCGTCAAGTTCGTATTCGAAGATGAAGAATACGTACCTGTTCCCGCGGTCCGTTCCATCACAGCGGTGAACCTTACGATCTGGGTCATATATCTGTGCATGATCTTTTTTGCGGTGAATCTCATCGCACAGACCGTGATCAGGATCCATGACAGAATATCCTACTGGCCCGTCGACCCTGTATCCTGGACTGTGTACGCGCTGAGCTTCACGGAACTGCTGTTGGGTGCTAATGTATGCATCCTTCTGCATCAGGCAACGCATGGAATGACGTATGCCGCATGCCAGGTGCTTCTGATCATCAACTGGATCCTGGCCGGTCTTATGATCGCTGAATGCGTCTTCATCATCATCAGATGGAAGAAGAGCGAGCTGAGACAGTTCGAGAAAAGGCTGTATGCCGTTTCGATGATCATGGGTGCTGTTTTCCTGATCATGATGTTCTGGTGGTGGCTTTTCTGATCTTGAATAACAGAAATAAGAATCGATTGTTGACACAGCCACTTTAGTGTGGTACCATACTAAAGTATTATTGAACGTCCTGCGGGAAAGGAGACAGCATGCAGGTTTTGCCCGATCTTATGGGCAGGGAGGAAAAGGCGGTCTATGCGCTGCGGTCCCTGTACCATTCTCACGGCTACAAGCCCTATAAAATGAGTAAATTCGAGGAATACGAACTGTATCTCCGCAACAAGGATTTTCTCATTTCCGATTCTATCCTGACCTTTACGGATCCTGCCGGCCGCCTTATGGCATTGAAGCCCGACGTCACGCTTTCCATTGTCAAGAATCTGAGAGAAGGCGGTCTGCAGCGGCTGTATTATCATGAAAACGTGTACCGCGTTCCCAAAGGCAGTCAGGAAGCCAAGGAGATCATGCAGGTCGGACTTGAATGCATCGGTGATGTGGATGCGTATTGTGAATATGAAGTCCTTTATCTCGCTGTACGCAGCCTTGCACTGCTTGGGCAGCCTTTTGTCCTTTCGCTTTCCCATCTCGGGATCGTCAGGAGTGTGATCGAGTGCTGCGGCTTTACAGGTTCTGACGCTCAGTCGGTTCTGTCCTGGATCGGGGAGAAGAATGTGCATGAACTCACGGAATTCTGCATTGCGCACGGTATCGATGAAAGATCCATGAATGCGCTCACTTTCCTGGTTCGCACTTACGGTCCGATCGGTGAAGTGCTTCCGGCTCTCCGTGATGGGATAGGGGATTTCGTGGAAAAAACGGAACTTGATGCTTTCATCCAGCTGGGAGAAGCACTGTCCGAAACTCCTTATTCCGGATCGGTGCGCATCGATTTCTCTGTCATGAACGATATCCGGTATTACAACGGTCTCGTTTTCCAGGGATATCTCAGGAATATACCCGACGGGATCCTGTCCGGAGGACAGTACGATCTTCTCATGGAAAAAATGGGTAAATCGAGCCGGGCGCTTGGGTTCGCCGTCTATCTGGATCTTTTGGAACGGCTTGAGAAGTCCGGGGAAACGATGGACGCAGACGTACTCGTCCTGTACGGAAAAGATACCCCGCTCAATCTCGTGCGGGAGGAAGTCGATAGGCAGACGGCTGATGGCAGGAGCGTGATCGCTCTGAAAGAGATCCCTGAAGGGATACGCTGCCGGGAGACGGTAAGAATCGATGGGGAAAGGAGGGCTCCGAATGCTTAATATCGCATTGCCGAAGGGGAGACTGGGCGACAAAGTCTACGATCTGTTCGAGAAAGCCGGATTCGAGTGTCCCTCTATCCGTGAGAACAACCGGAAACTGATCTTTGAGAATCCCGATCTGGGAGTCCGCTATTTCTGGGTCAAACCGTCTGACGTGGCGATTTACGTGGAACGTGGAGCCGCTGACCTGGGTGTTGCCGGAAAGGATATCCTTCTCGAGTACGAGCCCGACGTCTATGAACTGCTCGATCTCAAACTCGGGCGCTGCCGTATGTGTGTAGCCGGTCCTGCGGATTTCCGTGACGATCCTTCGCGTACGCTCCGTGTCGCGACCAAATTCTCCCATATTACGGAGAAGTATTATCACGGAATCGGCCGTTCGATCGACAGGATCCACCTGAACGGATCCATCGAACTGGCCCCGATTCTGGGGCTGTCTGATGTGATCGTGGACATCGTGGAAACCGGTACCACGCTCAGGGAAAACCATCTTGCGGTTCTGGAAACGATCGTGCCGATCTCAGCGAGACTCATCGCGAACAAGGCAAGTTTCCAGTTCCTTTCCGGAGAGATCGAAAAGATCCGTGCCGGCCTGAAAGAACAGACGGAGGCAGAAGCATGATCCGTATCCAGAAGATATCCGAAATCGATCCGAAAGACCTGTTTATCCGGACTTTCGACGCATCCAGAGTTGAAGAGACCGTATCCGGGATCATCTCCAGAGTCAGAGATGAAGGGGATGCAGCTCTGAAAGAATACACGGAACGTTTTGACGGCGTGAAACTGGATGACCTCCGTGTGAGCGCTGCGGAGATAGAAGAAGCGATCGCATCCGTGGGGCCTGACTTTATCCGGATCCTGAAAAGGGCAGCCGACAATATCCGGGCCTTCCACATTCAGCAGAAGCGCAGCAGCTTTATTCTGAACGACAGACCCGGCGTCGTTATGGGTCAGAAGATCATCCCCATCGAGAAGGTTGGCCTTTACGTGCCTGGAGGCACGGCAGCCTATCCGTCGACGGTGCTCATGGATTCGATCCCGGCAGTCATCGCCGGCTGTTCCAGGATCGTCATGGTCACTCCTCCCGGAAAAGACGGGAAGGTGAATCCTGCGATCCTTGCAGCTGCTTCGATCGCCGGCGTGGATACGATCTATAAGGTCGGCGGAGCCCAGGCCATAGCGGCGCTCGCTTACGGGACGGAGAGCGTTCCAAAGGTCGACAAGATCGTCGGACCCGGCAACGCCTATGTGGCTGAAGCAAAAAAACAGGTATTCGGACTTGTGTCGATCGATATGATAGCAGGCCCCAGCGAGATCCTGATCGTTGCGGACGGCAAGACGGATCCCCGCTGCGCTGCTGCGGATCTTCTGTCTCAGGCAGAACATGACCGCATGGCGACCGCTGTGCTCGTTACGGACTCCATGGAACTGGCAGAAGCCGTTTCGGTGGAACTGGAGCGCCAGATCCCGCTTCTGGAACGTTCTGAGATCGCCAGGGCTTCCGTGGACAGACAGGGCAGGATCATTGTGGCCGAGGCACTGACTCAGGCGATCGAGATCGCCAACAAACTTGCGCCTGAACATCTGGAACTGTGTGTCGATTCTCCTTTCGATTACCTGGATTCGATCAGAAACGCAGGTTCGGTGTTCCTCGGAAGGAACTGTCCGGAGGCCCTCGGCGACTACATGGCCGGTCCGAACCACACGCTCCCCACCAGCGGGACCGCAAGGTTCTCCAGTCCGCTCTCCGTGGACGATTTCGTGAAAAAAACGCAGTATACCTATTTCACGCGGGATGCTTTGAGGGATCTCGCTGAAGACGTGGCTTCTTTTGCCCGTATGGAGGGACTGACCGGGCATGCCCGTTCCGCTCTGATCCGACTGGAGGATGAAGAATGAGCCGTTACGCAAAACCTGCGCTGGAGAAGATCGCACCGTACGTGCCCGGAGAGCAGCCGCAGGACCGCAGCTACGTCAAACTGAATACGAACGAGTCGCCTTTTCCGCCTTCTCCCAAAGCACAGGCATATGCGGCCAATGCCCTGGAGAGACTGCAGCTTTATCCTGATCCCGAATGCACGCTGCTGGTCCGCTCCATGGCAGACAGTCTGGGCTTGGAACCGGAAAACGTGCTTCTGTCGAACGGTTCTGACGAGATCCTTTTCCAGGCTTTCTCCGCTTTCTGTGATAAGGACAGACCTGCAGTTTTTCCGGATATCAGCTACGGCTTCTATTCGGTCTATGCCGAATTCCTTGGGATCCCGTACCGGGAGATCCCGCTGATGGAAGATTTCAGCATCCGTCCCGAAGATTATTACGGAGCTGGGGGAACCATATTCATCGCGAACCCGAACGCGCCTACCGCTTTGGCTCTGGATCCCGATGCCGTCGAGTCGATCGTCATGAACAATCCTGATTCTGTCGTTGTGATCGATGAAGCCTATATGGATTTCTGCGGGACGTCCGCCGTGCCGCTGACGAAGAAATACGATAATCTCCTCGTTGTCCAGACCTTCTCCAAATCGCGTTCCATGGCAGGCGCCAGGCTTGGCATGGGATTTGCGGATGCGGGACTGATCGGGGATCTCAAAAAAGCCAAGTATTCCATGAATCCGTACAATGTGAATTCCGCAACGCTTGCCGCAGGACTGGGAGCCTGGGAAGATACCGAATATACCCGGATGATCGTGGAGACCGTGAAGGCGAACAGAGAGTATACGGCTGGAGCGCTGAAGGAACTTGGATTTCGGATGACGGAATCCCGCACGAATTTCCTTTTCGTGTCACATCCCGCTCTGTCCGGAGGGGATCTTTACCGCAGACTGAAGGGAAAAGGGATCCTTGTCAGACATTTTGACAAACCCCGTATCGATGACTATGTGCGCGTAACTGTCGGTTCAAGGGAGGAAATGGACAGCCTCCTGGAAGCGGTGCGCGGCATTCTGGAGGAAACATGAGAAAGGCAGAAATCGTTCGAAACACTGCGGAAACCAGGATTAGGCTGAACCTGGAACTGGACGGCAGCGGGAAGTCGGTTATCGACTCCGGTGTGGGTTTCCTGGATCATATGCTGACGCTGTTTGCTTCCCACGGCCGTTTCGATCTGGAACTCGTCTGTGAAGGTGACACGCAGGTGGATGACCATCATTCAGTCGAGGATATCGGCATTGCTCTGGGGCAGGCCTTCGCACAGGCGCTCGGCGACAAGAGAGGGATCGTGCGTTACGGTTCCATGATCCTTCCCATGGACGAGGCGTTGATCCTCAGCGCCGTCGACCTGTCGGGAAGAGATCATCTGGAATACGGACTGGATGTACCGGCCCAGAAGGTCGGAACCTTCGATACGGAACTTGCCGAGGAGTTCTTCCTCGGATTCGTAAGGAACGCAAAGGCTACGCTGCATATCCGCCAGCTGGCCGGTCACAACAGCCATCACATCCTGGAAGGTGCGTTCAAATCGGTCGCCAGAAGCCTGAAGACAGCTGTTGCGATCGATCCGTCCCTGGGTGATGAAGTGCCTTCCACAAAGGGGACGCTATGATCGCAATCGTCGATTACGGAGTCGGGAATCTCTTTTCCCTGGAAAGCTCTTTTCACGCGATCGGTGCACAGGCCTGTGTCACCCGTGACGCAGATGTCCTTGAAAAAGCCGACCGTATCGTGCTTCCCGGTGTCGGCGCATTCGCGGACGCCGTGGATAAACTAAGAGCGACAGGTCTCGACCGTACCATCCTGCAGGAGACGTCCAAAGGCAAACCCATGCTCGGAATCTGCCTCGGAATGCAGATGCTGTTCGATGTCAGTTACGAATTCGGTGTCTACGAAGGCCTGGGACTGATCCCCGGAGAAATCCGTCCGATCGGAGAAGTGATCCCCAAAGGACTGAAAATCCCGCAGATCGGCTGGAATTCACTGATTTTCCCCAACGGTGTACACCCGCTGTTTTCCGGTATCCACGAGGGAGATTACGTGTACTTCGTACATTCCTACCAAGCCGTTTGCAGTCCTGAATTTAAGATCGCGCTGACGGAATACGGTGCGCCCCTCACCGCTGCAGTAGCAAAAGACAACGTCATGGGCTGTCAGTTCCATCCTGAAAAGAGCGGACAGGTAGGATTGGCCATCCTCCGTGCTTTCTGCGAGAAGGAGGATTTCTCATGCTGATCTATCCTGCGATCGATCTGTTCGGAGGGAAAGCCGTAAGGCTGTTCCGCGGCGATTACCGGCAGATGACGGTTTACAGCGAGCATCCTGAGGAAACGGCTTGTGCTTTCCGTGAAGCCGGTGCGGAACAGATGCACGTCGTGGATCTGGAAGGCGCCAGATCCGGAGAGCATCCCAATGCGGACACGGTCCTGAAACTGAAGGAAGTGTCCGGACTGTTCACGGAGGTCGGAGGAGGGATCCGAAACCCGGAAACCGTGGAATACTATCTGTCTCGCGGAATCGACCGTGTCATTCTCGGTACGGCTGCTGTTGACGATCCCGTGTTCCTGGAATCGTGCGTATCGCGCTGGGGGAACCGGATCGCTGTGGGAGTCGATATCCGGGACGGATACGTGGCCGTAAGAGGATGGACGCAGAAAAGCGACACGGAAGCCTTTGCATTCTGCAGACATCTGGCGGATATCGGAGTAAGGACGCTGATCGTGACGGACATCTCCCGGGACGGTGCCATGATGGGCGCGAATACGGATCTGTACAGAAAGATCAGCAGGGAATGCGATCTCGATCTGATCGCGTCCGGAGGCGTATCGACACTGGACGATATCCGGACACTTCGGTCCATGGATCTGCACGGTGCGATCATCGGTAAGGCGTATTATACGGGAGCGATCAAGCTGGAAGAGGCCATAGAGGTGGCAAAATGATCACGAAACGCATCATACCCTGTCTGGATGTCCGGGACGGAACAGTCGTGAAAGGCGTGAATTTCCAGGGCCTCCGTGACGTTGCTTCACCTGTGGAACTGGGAAAGTACTACAGTGATCACGGAGCGGATGAGCTCGTTTTCTATGACATCACGGCTTCAGCCGAAGGAAGGAAGCTTTTCTCGGATATCCTCCGTGAAGTTGCTTCCACGATCTTTATTCCTCTGACGGTAGGAGGAGGGATCGGCTCCGTGGATGATTTCGACCGCGTTCTGAAATGCGGCGCCGACAAGGTGAGCGTCAATTCGGGAGCGATCCGGAATCCAGGCATCGTTCGGGAGGCAGCTCTGCGGTACGGAAGCCAGTGCGTGGTCCTGAGTGTGGACGTGAAGCGAGTGAACGGTCAGTTCCGGGTATTCGCCAAAGGAGGACGGGAGGATACCGGCCTGGATGCACTTGACTGGATCGTCCGCGGTGTAGAGAACGGAGCGGGGGAACTCGTCATCAACTCGATGGATACGGACGGTGTCAAAGGCGGATTCGATCTGGAGCTTCTGCGAGCCGTCTGCGAAAGGGTAGAGGTGCCCGTGATCGCATCGGGTGGCGCAGGCTCCATGGATGATTTCGTGACTCTCTTCCGGGAGATCCCCGAAGTGGATGCGGGCCTGGCCGCTTCGATCTTCCATTTCGGTGAAGTTGAAATAGCAGATTTGAAGGATTATCTGGCGAATGCCGGAATCCCCATGAGGAGGATACTATGATCTCGATCGAAGAACTGAAACTTGATGAACACGGTCTGATCCCCGCGATCGTGAAGGATGCGGTATCCGGTAAGGTCCTGATGCTCGCCTATATGAATGAGGAGAGCCTTAAGATCTCCGAAGAAAAGGGGCTCTGCTGCTTCTGGAGCCGGTCCCGTCAGGAACTGTGGACAAAAGGGGAGACCAGCGGCAATTACATGCACATCGTTTCCATCACGGCGGACTGCGACAGAGACACTCTTCTGGTCCTTGTTGAGCCGGACGGTCCTGCCTGTCATCTGGGTACGCAGACCTGTTTCGAATACCCTCTGTGGGAAAGCGATGAGCTTCATGAATTCTCCCTGGAAGGCCTCATGGATCTGCTGAAAGGGCGCAAGACGAACCCTCAGGAAGGTTCTTATACCACTTATCTTTTCGAGAAGGGGATCGACAAGATCCTTAAGAAAGTGGGTGAGGAATCCACCGAAGTCATCATCGCGGGCAAAGCGGAAGACAAGAGAGACACGATCTATGAGATCGCGGATCTGGCTTATCACGTGATGGTCCTCATGGTCGAGATGGGGATCTCTCTTGAAGATATCCATAAAGAACTGGCTTCCCGCCACGTGATTGATCATAAGGTCAAGCAGGAGAAGATGACCTGATGAGGGACCTTCACTGCCATACGAATTACTGCGACGGTGCAAACACGCCCCGCGAGATGGCTGAAGCGGCTCTGAAGCTGGGACTGGACACACTTGGCTTTTCCGGACACAGCTATACGGAATTCGACACATCATGGTGCATGTCCATCGAAGGAACGCAGGCATACAAAAAAGAGATACGCTCGCTTGCCGATGAGTATCGGGGCAGACTTGAGATCCTGTGCGGCGTCGAGCAGGATTTCTACGCTTCGTTTCCGCCGGACGGATATGATTATGTGATCGGATCGGTGCACTATCTTCGGTTCGGTGAGGATTATGTGCCCGTGGATGAAAACCCTGCTATCCTTGCGGCTGCTGCGGACAGATACTGCGGAGGCGATATTTACGCTCTGACAGAGAAGTATTTTGAAACGGTCTCCGACGTAGTCGGCAAAACCCACGCTGACATCATCGGACACTTCGACCTGATCTGCAAGTTCAATGAACAGCATCCTCTGTTCGATGAGCGTCACCCGCGCTATGTGTCCGCATGGAAAAAAGCGGCCGACGAACTTCTTCTGACGGGAAAGCCTTTCGAGATTAACACAGGAGCGATTTCAAGAGGATACAAGAACGTTCCGTATCCGTCTCCGGGGATCATGGAGTATCTGAAGACCAACGGAGCCAGGTTTATCCTGACGTCAGACAGTCACCGTACCGATACGCTCTGTTTCGGATTTTCGGAATGGTCGCCTGAACGCTGACACAGATCGGAAGAAACAAGGACAAAAACAATAAGAAAAGGGCTGTGAAGCGATTGCTTCACAGCCCGTTGTATTTGGGAGCAGATCCTTACAGGATCGTCTCATCAGCCAGCTTCTGGTAGGTCGCCAGACGCTTGGCAGCTTCGCGCTCGGCGCGGACGAAGAGTTCGTCGGCCACTTCGGGGAACTGACGCAGCAGGGAGTTGTAACGGACCTCGCCGCGGATGAATTCCTGATAGGAGCCGGTGGGCGCCTTGGAATCCAGCGTGAAGGGGTTCTGACCCTGAGCGGACAGATCGGGATTGAAGCGGTAGAGCTGCCAGTAACCGGCCTCCACAGCCTTCTTCTCCTCGGCCTGGGTCTTCGTCATGTTGATGCCGTGGTTGATGCAGGGAGCGTAAGCGATGATCAGGGACGGGCCCTTGTAGGCTTCAGCTTCAGTGATGGCCTTGACCAGCTGAGCGGGATTGGCGCCCATGCAGACGGAGGCAACATACACATAGCCGTAGCTCATGGCCATCATACCCAGATCCTTCTTGCGGGTGCGCTTGCCTGCGGCGGCGAACTTCGCAACGGAGCCGGTGGGGGTGGACTTGGAGGACTGGCCGCCGGTGTTGGAGTACACTTCGGTGTCGAGAACGAGGACGTTGACGTCTTCATCCATGGCCAGCACGAGGTCCAGGCCGCCGTAACCGATGTCAGAGGCCCAGCCTTCACCGCCGAGGATCCAGATGGACTTCTTGACGTACAGGTCTTCATCGTCAGCAATCTCC
>JAEEJN010000057.1 GCA_016281935.1 Bacillota bacterium
CCTGATTGCAGCAGTAATGCGCCGCCTGGAGGTTGGTCCAGTCTTGCGCAGCTGCTGCAGGCGAATCATAACCGAATTCTCTCCATCTGCTCACTGGCCTGATCTCATCAATCACAAACGACAGAGGATGCTTTGCGTCGCTCGGCTCATCGTACCGGATCGGTCCAAGCCTCCCCCGGCATAAAGCGCACGGTGCTCCCTGGGCCTTAAATCTCGCCCTGTATTTTCTCCGGAGATTTCCGTTCGCATATCGTGGATTTACCCCGCTCACAGAACGACCCCCTCCGGTATTTTCGATACCCTTGCATGCTACTATCAAAACACACGTTACGTCCTCCTTATTCCCAACTTACTCAAGGCCGAGATATTTCCCTGTCAGCCTTATAAAATTGTCCGTCCATCTCCACGCCGTTTTGTATGACACATGCACGTTCTGGGCAGCGCCTTCGATGGTATGCGTGTCTCTGAAGTACACCATCTCCATGACCTTCACGCGCAGCTTCCCGTCCGGTCCTCTCCGTGTGGATCTGACCGCCTTCTCGACTGCATCCAGTTCTCTGCGTTGCTGTCTTGTCAGACCGCTCCTCATTGCGGCAGACTCCGTTGTTCTGGATACTCCGCTGCCGCCTCTGCCTTTGTTGTACTGCGCTGTGATCTTCTGGGAGTGTGCTTCCTTCTCCATGCGCTTATAGGTGTAATAATCCCGGAGCACGTTGGTCACATACGGCCTCCAGTTGTCGTTCGGCCTGTTCATTCCCGTCTCCTCCTCCGTTTCCCAGGCAGCAGGATCTGACCGCCCCGCACTTCTACCTTCTCCGGCAGCACACAGCGCATGTACTTCGATACCATGCAGCCGTCCTCATCCCGGATGTCCCTGACGTCTTTGATGATGCTCCCCTGGATCGGCTCGATGTGTTCCATATCCGCGACCTCTTTCGGTTCCGTCACGACCGGCTTTGCCATTCCTCTGCATGCGCTCCACCGGTTTTCCCCTGACGGTCTGCTTCTGACGTTCTCGGCCATGTACGCCGCTATGCTGGTATAGTCTCCCTCATTTCCCAGATGCTCGGCCTGCAGTGTTGCTCCGAGTCCTCCGAGTTCGTTCCAGATCCTCTCCGCTATGATCAGACCGTCCGTCGGAATGACTGCGTGATGATGGATCCGAGAGAACCGCATTTGCTTCGGACTCCAGTTAGCTGTCACCCAGACAGCCGCGAGAGCTTTCCCGGTTTCCTTCCTGTATTCCTTGCGGAACTTTGGCAGGAATTTTCTCGTGAAGATCTGCTTCGCTGTCTGATACTCTTCCTCTCGCTTTTCTTCCGGTATCACCGATCTGGATGCCGGATAGTGCGCATCGTCGTACTTGAACGTGCAGAACCAGTCTCCTGCCTCGAAGTTGCAGTTGATCGTCCTGGCGAGATTCAATGCACAGCTCTTTTCGTTCGCCTTGATCTTCTTCAGGCTGCTGGCACCAGCCCGCCTCTGTCCCCTTGGTTTCCTGTAGGTCGGACCGGTTGGCAACCAGGTCCTTCTGGTTTCCACCGTCCTCCCTGATATGATGTGGTACTCCATTAGTTTTCTCATCTTCCTTCCTCCCGTTTCCGAGTCTCATCTAATGTTAGACGCTAAAAGGTCCTTATAAGATACGCGTGCGCGTGCGTGTGCGTGCGTATCTTATGGTCTCTGTTTAGGAATCAAGGTGCATGTGGCTTCTCAAGCTGGAGCAGGAAGTTTCCCTCCTGCTCTGGATTCAGAAGTCACCTCTCTCTCAGGAAAAATTGTTCCGGGATCATCACGCCTGTTTCCCGCAGTGCCTCCCTCCGCAGCTCCTCCGGCGTGAACGTACCCGTGTCTATCAGGTGTGTGACGGCCTCCGTGATCCACACCGGGTCCGGTGTGATCTTCTCTCCCGTCGTTTTCTCTGCGTACTGACTCAGCCAGTCCGCGACTTTCCAGTAACTCTCCGGCGTCATGCAAGCCTCCTGTATGCGTTCTGCACGGTCTTCTGGTCGACGTTGCAATAACGCATGGTGGTCTCCAGCTTCTCGTGTCCGAGGATCGATGCCACTTCCTGCACCGGCATGCCTTTTTGCAGGAGCTCCGTGGCCAGCGTCCGGCGGAACCTGTGCGGATGCACGTTCTCGACTCCCGCTCTGATCCCAAGCGTCCGAAGCATCTCCTGCACGCCGTGCTGCGTCAGCCGCTCTCCTCGTAGTCCGATAAACAGCGCCGGATTGTCGTCCTTCCGCTCTTTCATGTACCGCTTCAGATACATGGCTGTCACTTCGTTGATGTACACCGTCCGTTCCTTCGCTCCCTTGCCGAACACGATCATGCTCATGTCCTGGAAGTCAATTTCGTCCCGGTTCAGCTGTACGACCTCGCTGATACGGCACCCTGTCGCATGCAGGAAATGTACGATCGTCAGATCCCTCAGCGTTTTCGCCGACTCCTCCAGCTGTCGGATCTCCGTCGGCGAGAAATGCTTTCTTTTGACCTTCTGCTGTTTGATCGCGCTCATGGAGCGCATCGGGTTCTCTTTCAGGAACCCTTCCTGATTCACCCATTTATAGAACTCGTTATAAACCGACCGGTATCCCTCGATAGTCGCCTGCGAGATTCCTCTCTCCCGCTCCGACATGAAATAGGACCGGACGTGGTAGATCGTGATCTTCGACAGAGGGACTCCTGTGTCCGCCTGCAGCCTCTCCAGCAGATATTTGTACCGTGCTACGGTCGTATCCGCTCGCCCTTCGATGCGCTTCGCTTCCAGGAAATACTGCAGCAGGTTCTTCGAGTTATCGTCTTCTCCGTTCGGTGTCCCGGTCATCTCGTAGTCCACCAGCGCCTCGCTGGCCTCCTGCAGGATCCTCGCCACGCTGTTTGCCGGCACGAACGCACCGAGCCGCTCTTCCAGATTCTTGAGGTACATTTGTTTATCAATCAGGCTCATGATTTCCTCCTTCCTGTTCGGAAGGCGGATGCCGTCTCACTGGACGCGCTTAATCCGCCTGTTTTATGTCTGTTCCCTCCACGGTTCCCTGTAGTGTGCGCGGTGCTCCTTTTTCAGGTGCTTCCCCTGCTGTTTCTTGATTGCCCGCTCCATGGCCAGGAGCGCCTTGCTCTTCACTGCGTACTGCGTACAGTTCGCCAGCTGAAAGCATCTGCTGCACTGCACCGTGCGCCTGCTTCCAGGCACTTCTGACAGGTAGTATTTGTTTTCCGGATGCTGCTGTGCGTCCAGCTTTTCCGCGCAGGCATCGCACAGCGTCATATAAATATCGCTCAAATCATTTTCACCTCTTCTGTTTCGGTCTTCGCTTCGGTCTGTTGATCCACAGCCCGTGGCACTCCCTCCATTTTCTGACTGTGCTGACCGAGCACCCTGCATGCATCGCGATTTCCTCATCCCGCATTCCTTTGTCGTATAGTCTGCGGATATGGTCCTTATCGACGTCCGGTCTTCCGGTCGTTTTTGCGTAGTTGATTGGCAGTCCGTTCATTTTCCGCCAGTGTCTGGCGCCGGCGACGCTCATGTTTACCGCGTCCGCGAGCTCTCTGTCCGTGGCTCCTTCCGCGTACAGCTGCTCCAGCTTCTCCCGCTCTGCTTCTTTCAGTTTTCTGACCTTGTTCGGCGGCAGTTCTCTTGACGATCTCCACTGCCACACCGCGTTATAGGACGCTCCCATCTCCAGCGCGATTTCCATGTCTCCGAGTCCCTGTCGGTATAGATCTGCCGCCTTCGCCTCGTCGAAGCGTTGCCTCGACTTCATAAAATTGCTTTCAAGGCCTTTTTGGACTCTCCACAGTCTTACCGACTCCGACGATATGCCGAGCCGCTCTCCCATCTTCCGATCAGACAGTCCCAGGCTGTACGCGTGCTGCATCTCCTCCTCCGGTCTCGGCGGTCTGTATTCTTTCTTCTTTTCTACCGTCTCCTTCGGTTCCTTCGTGATCGACTTTCTTCCCTTGCCGTCCCACGTGTACAGCGTGCAGCACTCGCTTTTCAGCCGTTTCTTCACTTCCAGAGAGTCAGGTCTCACGCCGAGCTGTCTTGCGATCGCCAGATGCCTGGTCTGGACTTTGCTCCCTGCCCGAAATGTCACGCTGGAATAGTCGCAGCAGCCGCTCGGTCCCCGATATACGCAGTTCCGCTCACACATCCTGCTCCAGCTCCTTCCGGAAGTATTCCACCAGCTGCCGTACCGCCTCCCGCAGCTTCGCGCCGGTCTCTTTGTCCTGTTCCTGTACGGTTTTGAGAGCCTCTTTCAGTTTTCCGAAATCGTCCTGAATCGTGTTGTACCGGATCCCGAACGCCGTTACGTTTGCGTCCGACGCTTTCAGCTTCTTCTTTGCCTCCTCCAGCTCGGCCCGCACCCGCTCTGCTTCCGTCTCTGCGGCTTTCCTTTTCTCCTCGGCTCCCTTTTCGGCGTTCTCCGCCTTTTTCACTGCCTCTGCTCTTTCGTTTTCCGCTTTGTTCAGCTGTGTTTCCAGATGTTTGACCGTTTTCTCGAATTCCGCTGCGGTCTTCTTTTTCGCCTCTTCTGCAGCCTGCCGGATTGCCTCCTCGTCCCTGACGGTCTCGACTGCCACTTCGACAGGTCTGTTCTCCAGGTCCTGAATCTGCTTTTTTGCCTCTTTCAGCATATCGTCCTGTGTATTCAGCAGCGCCTCGGTCTCTTTCCGCATCCGCTCCGATTCTTCCAGTCGCTGTTTTTCTCCGTCCACGTCCTTCCGGAGCGCTTCGATCTGCCGCTCCCGCTCTTTGATTTTTTCCTCCAGTTCCCTGACGCTGATATGCTCCGCGTCGACCGTTTCCGCAAACTCGATTCGGTCACTTTCCGGCACCGAAAGAAGGGCAAAAGCCTTTGAAATCGGCAAATTTCCCAACGTTGGGGAATTTGTTTCCGGTCCGAACAGCCCCTGCTGCGAGGCTCCGTATTCTTCAAAAAGTTTCATGTAGCGCTGTGCGGACGAGCTGGAAAACTCCGTCTCCCGCTCCAGCCATGGGAGCCACTCTCCGTGCTGCAGCATTTCCTTCGCCTCGGTCAGTCTCCTCCCGATTTCGATGCCGCAAAGCAGCGACAGGCGCCTTCCCGTATCCACATACATGCGGATCTCCGCTCCGATCAGTTCCGGAGTCCGCTTTTTCATCAGTTCGCTCATGCTGTTTTAACCTCCGATTTCCTTTCTTCTGTCTGTTCCGGCAGGATCGGCCTTCCTTCCCGGTCCCGCTCTGATCCTTCGTTTACCCACCTGAGCCAGGTTTCCAGAAACCACCCGAACCGGATTCCCGGATCTACCGCTCCGGCATATCTTTCATTTTGGTATCCGTGGATCTGTTTAATCGATGTTTTCCCGTGATCCGTCGTCAGTTCAATGGTCAGGAACGGTCTTCCCGGTCTCTTTGCCTTCCGCAGGAACAGGATCGTCGTCTTTCCTTCGATATGCCTCGGCGCATATCCTCCTACGCAGTGCTTCAGCGTTTTCCCTTCATGCACGATCTCGTCTGTCGAGACCGGAACCAGGATGCAGTAGTTTCCGAGCCTGAACTCGTACTGCGTCTCCAGCTGGCGCCGGCGCTTTTTGTACTTCTTCATTTCTTCCTGATGCGCGTTGACCTTGATTGTCTCCGCTGCCGCGTCATGCCGCTCCGTCAGGTTCTTCGGCATGGCGACGGTTTTTTCCGTCAGGTCGTATCCGAGGCGCTTTGCCAGATCTAAGTAGTCTTTCCATTCCTGCAGGATCCGCTTCGGATCTACCGCGTACCGTGCGCAGACCGGCTGCAGGCTGCTCACATATTTCGCCGCCGCCGGCAGCGTTGCTCCGCTCTCTTCCGCGCATTTCCGCAGCATCGGCATATTGTTCTTCCCGCCGATCTCATTGCATATGTCGAGATAGTTTCCGAGCGCGAGGCTCCCGCCCTGTTCTTTCCAGTTCTTCAGATCTGCGAAGTCCAGCTCCTCCTTCTGGAACAGTCTCATCTCCTGCCGGCTGATCCGCATGAACTGTTCCGGTCTTCTTGCGTTCCAGTTGAGCAGCTTCACGTTCTTCTTTCCCTCGGAGATCAGATCCTCGACCGCTCCTTCGAGTCCGAATTTGACGGCCATCTCGATCTGCGGATGGATGCAGTACCATCCGAGATACTTCACGATATATCTCGCTGCCGCTCCTCCGTCGATGTCCGCATAGACCCTCTCCTCGAAGTATTCGAGGATCTGGCTGTATTTCAGATCTGTCTGCGGCAGCGCGTCTCCGAGTCCGATCACCCGGTATTGTCCGTCATAGTCGTTCCATCCCATGCAGTTCGGCTGGAACGGGTCCGAGATGGTCTTTGTTTCGATCCACTTCAGCTCTTTTTCGCTGTATGGTCCGCAGCCCCACCGGATCACCTTCTCCGCCCACTCGCAGGAACCGTGTCTGCTGAAGATGTACCGCTTTGTCGGATACCAGTCTATTTCTCCGACGAGGTTGTCGTGGCTGAAGACTCTCCTCGCGTCTCCTGCCTCGATCAGCAGCGCTCCGTCTTTCCCCGGTCTGGCCACAGCGACCTTGATCCACCGCTCCAGACTCGGCATATCGTATTTGTATTTCGATGCGGCGATTCCCTCGACCCTCTCTCCGCATTCCGGGCAGTTGCATTTCTCATGGTGCAGCCTGCCCTTCGCATAGTTTCCCCTGACCGCTTCAAAGCTCTGCCCGCAGCTCGTGCAGGTGCAGATCCTGACCGGATCGGAAGACACGTTCCATCCGTCGTCCCGGTATTCGTTCCTGAAGAACAGGTACTGCGGGAACATGCCTCTGATTTTCTTTTCCTCTTCCAGGCTCAGGCATCCGTGGAACTGTGTCAGCACATCCGCTCTCAGTTCCTCCGGCAGTGTGCATTTCGGATTCATCACGCCGCCTCCTTAAAGGAACTGCGTGAAGTCCAGCAGGATGCCTGACGGTTTTGCTTCCGTCTTCGGCTCCTCTTCCCCTGCGGCCGCTCCGACCAGGTCGATGGTCATCTGCATTCTGATCTCCGCACCCGGAAAGAAGAACTGTACTGCCTTCCGGTATGCGTCCAGATCCGAGATGCTCTGTCCGACTCCCTTCGCGACAGCTTTCATGCAGTCCTCGAATGATCCTCCCTGCACGACCGCCTGCGCGAATTCCTCATCCTGGCTGCAGAAGTTTTCCAGCGTCGCTCTGACTGAGTCCTTCATGGCCTGCGCGTGCCGGTCATAGTGTCCGTTTTTCGCTCCCTCCCGGAGCTTCTTCAGCGCCTCGTCCCGGTATGCGTTCATCACTGATACCTCCATGTCCGGGTGTTCTGGCTGAAGTCCCATGTATTGCGCAGGACGTAGTCGTTCTCCGACCAGCTTCCGTACACGTATTCATCGGTGAGCCCGTTCGGGATGATGCCGTCCTCGTAATAGGCCCGCAGGATCTTCTCCGCGATCTCTCTGTCATGCGCGGAAAACTTATTGTCCTCGGAATAGAACATCCACTGGTTCGGCTGTGCGATCACCTGCTGCATGCTGTCCGGATAGTTCTTGTTCATCACCCTGGCGAGCGCGTTGCAGATGATGCCGCCCTTCTGGGTGTCGTTGCTCATCTTCGCGGCCAGCCTCGCCGCAGCGTCTACTTCCTGATTGATAAAGGCCTCGCGGCTCGCATCCCCGCTCAGGAAATATGTCGCCTGCTCCTGCTCCCGCAGCTCTGCCTTGTACCGCTCCAGCTGTGAGGCGTACTCGATCGCCATATCCTGGCGGACTCTCTGTTCCGTCCTGCTGCTGACGGTTGCCGAAAGCACCACCGTGTACAGCACGAAGGCTGCTGCGACAATCAGAGTCAGCCCGTAGCGTTTCTTGAACCATTCCATTTTCTTCAGAATCCAGAACCGGATCATGCTCTCCTGTTCCTCCTCGATCTTCTCACGGTGCGGGACTTCCGTTTGCGCCCATGTTGGTACCAGTTCTATTGCGCGGTTTTTGTTCATGGTGTATAATCTCCTTACTTCTTAGATTTCTGGGGCATGACCCCGAGTTTCCTTTCTTCCTGCTCGCAGCTGTTGGTACCGGCTGCGAGTTTTTATTTGTTCAGTTCCGTCGCGATCTGATAGCATTTGCACGGTCTCTCCCGTCCGCAGAATGCGCAGGTCGCGACGTCGTCTTTTCCCGGCCTTCTGCTGTACAGCAGTTCCGCCTGCTGCAGCTTCCTCGGTGCGCACTCCGCACACAGCATCCGCTCGTGCGTCTTCACTCGTATTCCCCGATGTACTTCAGGAACGGGATCCGCCAGATCTTCACCCTGGTGCCGATCACCGATACCGGGAAGCCGAGCAGCTGCGGATTGACCTTCGCCGTCTCCCGTATCTTCGCCGGATCACACTCGCAGACCTGTGCGACTTCCTCCGGCGTCAGGATCCGTTTATCGGACTGTTTCATTTCCTCGACCGTCATGATCATTCCGCCCTCTGAAACATATCGAGCTGTGCTTTCATTTGTCCGACGATCTCTTCTCCTTCTGCTGATGCCATTACCATAAGCAGGTTATAGGAAGCCTGTCCGAGATTCCGTATTGCGAGCCTGAGCTGCTCGCAGACCCCTTCGTCTTCTCCAGTGTTCACCATGATGTGGCTCTGCGCATCCAGCAGGAGTTTCATGTCCTCGATCATTTTGTCCACTTTCTTCTGTTCCTTCTTCACGAGGTCCACTCTTGTCTTTTCCATCGTTTCTCCTCCATTCTTTCAGTTAGGCACAATTTGTGCCTTTTGAGGTAGAATAAAAAAGCTCCTCGATGCTCTTCTGATAGTATCTCGCCAGCTTTACCTTTACCGCATCTCTCAGCACTCGTTTTCCGTTCTCGTACATAGTCAGAGCTGACAGCGAGATTCCTACCGCTTCGCACACGTCTTTACGCGGTGTTTTGCCTCTCGCTTCTCTCAGCTTTGCCGCTCTTTCTTCCATGTTCCGCCCTCCTTCCTTCAGTTTTTGGCACAATCTGTGCCCCGTTTATTAAAATATCACTTGGCACGGTTTGTGTCAATAACTTTCTTTTGTCATCTTTCGCTTGTGCTTTGACACATTTTGTGTTATCTTGTCCTCATGGAGGTGACATCTGTGCCAAAATATCCCAGCAATCTGAAGGCCCTGCGGATGCAAGCAGGACTTACGCAGCAGGAGCTCGCCGAGCGCACTGGTCTGAAACGTAGTCGGATCAATAACTACGAACGCGGGATCCGTAAAATTGAAATGTCCGTCGCTGAGATCTTCGCTGACTTTTTTAACGTCGACCTCGACTATTTCTTTGCACGTTCTGATTCTCTTTCTGAGATTCGCCTGCTCGAATCGGAAGAGGCTCTTCTTGATCTCTTTCGCGATCTGAATGCTGAAGGGCAGCACAAGGTCCTCGACTATGCTCTTGACCTTTGCAATGGTGGACGATACACAAAAAAAGATCATTCCGTTGGCCTATCTTAATCGCAGTAACTGGAAGAAGGATCTGCTATGATCTGCAGGAAGTGTTTACAAACTGTCCCTGACGGTCCGTTCTGCTGCCAGTGCGGCACAAAACAGGAAGTCCCTCAGCGCAGCCCCCGGAGGCGAGGGAACGGCACCGGCACCGCGTTCCGGCGCGGGAAGACATGGACCGCTCAGGTGACGAAATATACTTACGTAGACGAGGATGAGACTGGCCTGCAGCATCGTGTCCGCCGGTACCAGACAAAAGGCGGATTTCCCACGAAGAAAGCTGCGCTCGACTATATCGACACCCTGAAGGGAGGTCATTCTCGGAAGGTTCCCACTCTTCTGGAGCTTTATCAGCTGTGGGAGAAGAACGACCTGCCGAAACTGAGTCCTGACAGACAGACGGCATATAAGAAGGCCCGCCAGCGTTTGGAGCCTGTGATCGGGAGGAAGATCGACACCCTGACCACTTCCGATCTGCAGGACTGCGTCAGCTCCAGGGCGAAGAGCCACTACACTGCCCGAGACATGAAGACGCTGCTCTCCCACCTCTACCGGCGAGCCCTGGCGGATCAGTTCGTTACCGTCAATCTCTCGCAGTTCATCGTTCTTCCCGAGCTGGAGGAGAAGGAGGCCGAGCCGTTCACCGCTCAGGAGGTCGACGCCATGTGGTCCGCTTTTGCTGACGGGAACATCTTTGTCGGATACCTGCTGCTGATGATCTACTCCGGAATGATGCCCGGAGAGCTGTTCGCCTGCAGGAAGGACATGATCAATCTCGACCGCTGCGAAATCTACGGATGCGGGAAAAAGACGAAGTTCAGGAAGTCCTCGACCATCGTCTTCGCCGAGTGCGTCCGCCCTGTCGTCGAGGAATTGATGCAGTCCGTCTCCGGAGATCTCCTGCAGCCGAAGCACGAGACGCAGTGGTATGATCGTTACCATGAGACCGTGAAGGCCATCGGCGTCCGGGATCTGCCGCCTTATTCCTGCCGGCACACCACCGGCACCGAGGCCGCTCGCCAGAATCTGAACGCCCCGGTCATCCAGAAGATCCTGCGACACGCGAAGATCACGACCTCACAGCGCTATATTCACATCGGATCCGACGAGGCGCATACCGGAATCAACACTTTTTCGGCAAAACAAAAAGCCCCGGAAGCTCAGGCAGCTTCACAGGGCTGAAAACGTGTGTTAGTCACGCTGTTAGTCATAGAACAATCTTTTTCAATTTGCCACAATCTTTTTCGTTTTTCTCCGCTCCTCGTTCCTTTTTGATTTCCGAATAAACAAACAAAAAAAGTCCCGGGAACTACCGTTTATCAGGTAATTTCCGGGACTTTTGGCGCAGAAGGAGGGATTTGAACCCTCGCGTGCTTTTTAGACACCTACTCCCTTAGCAGGGAATCAAAATATCCAGCAAACACTGTGCTCCTCCGCACCGTTGTTAGTCACTCGTCAGTCATAGTTTCCTCTTCGGCCTTGTTATACTGCGCCGTGCTGATGCACAGGATCGCACCGAGGAAAGTGCAGATCACGGTGATGGTCGCCGGGATCTCCGCTGCATATGGCAGCTGCCAGATCTGGCTCAGGCCAGAATACAGTGCGCCGATTGCAGGCAGCACAATGATGGTCAGATACTTCAGAATGTCATATGTGCGATTGCTCAATGGTTTCATGCAGTCATTCTCCTCTCCAATGATTCAAGACGTCGATCTACGTCCGTCATGTGTTGTTTGATGGCCGGCACATTTTCTGAAAACATCTGCGCATACTTATTATGCGCTCTGATGTCCTCTTTCATGTCGTCCATTTTTGCCTCCACAACTGCGATCTTTTTGTCCAGGTCTGCCTGCTGTTTTCTACTGGTGAGCACGATTGTCAGGATCGACCCGAACAGAGATATGCCACCAGTAATTAAAGCAACTAAGATTGCATCACTCATTTCTCTACCTCCATCAATTTCTCCCATGTTTTTGGCCCGCATACGCCGTCCACTTCCAGCTTGTAATACTGCTGCGCCTTGTTAAGTGCTGCCTGAGTTTTTGCTCCGAAGAAACCATCGACTTCTCCGCACGGGAAATGCTTCACGTTCAGGATCGCCTGCAGGACCACACAATCCGATGAGTATGCGTTGCTCATCATTACTGTTTTCGGTCTCCATGTGTGATTGTCTAAGTTTGAAATCTGCCCGTTTTCTGTGCTTACAGGATTCTGCGGCGCCGTAACATCATCAGATTGTACTAAGCTCCATTTCGGTCTCCCATACCCGGCGATCTTTGACGATCCGACGATGTAGCTTCCGATCCCGACGCCGTCCGAGTAGTTTCCCTCGATTGTCTTTATTGAGGCACCGTTTACCTCTACCACAATTCCTGTATGATTGATTCCTCCGCCCGAGAAGAAGAAGATCTGATCTCCTACTTCCGGAGTCTGCATCAGAGCTCCGTTGTTCCGGAACAGAGCTGCGGAATTCGCGCACGCAGCTGTTCCTCCATACGTCATGCGTGATCCGATGTCGTACCCGAACGTGTTCAAATAGCACCAGTTTACGAAAACACAGCACCACGGCTGATGTTGCGGTGTCCATCCGTACAGCTTTGTGATCTTCGGATCGTCTGCATATTTGTTCTGATTGTTTGGGCCTTCTTTGTACCCAACTTGTGACCTCGCTTTAGCGACGAGGCTTTTCTTTGCTTCTTCAATGGTCATTTTTCCGCTCCAGCAGTTCGTTTATGTATGCATCCAATTCATCCGCCGTCATCATTGTCTTCATCCTCCCATAATTGAACGTCCCAGTCTGGATTATAATCCATTGCGCACGCTGCCTCGATGAACACGATGATTGTGCAGGCCAGCAGGAACCCGATTCCGATGATCCACCTCACGGCTGCACCTCCGGCGCCCATACTGCGATCCATTTATACCGGATTCCTGCGCGGAAGTAATCCCAGTATTGCTGCTGTCCTGGCTGGTTTCCGTATGGCATGATCTTCTCGTTGTTCAGATAAAAACGAACATTGAAACGGTCAGGTTCGACGCTTGTGTCCTCCGGATTTTTATAAAGGGGCGTGGTCGCGACGACGTTTGTCTGCGTTGAGCCGTAGTAGTATTCCGTATTGTACCCGTAGTCGATCTGTGAGCCTCGCTGATAAATCACGCCTTCTCCGTAGAGGTCGTAAAAGCTCACGATAATTTCGACGCCGATGGTGCCGGGGATCTTTTCGCCGCTGTAGTCATCCCGGAATACAATCGCAAAAAACGGAGCCTTCTCGTGCTGCCTTTGAAAAAGAATTTCACCGTGCATGGTGTCCTCCGAAGGCGTCCAAGTCCCGGCCTCATACTCCAGACCGCCCGGGAGGTCCACTTTTGTCAGCAGCTCCGCAGCTGCCCGGACCGCCTGCCCGCCGATCTGCGCGTCCGCCTGCAGCGCGAGTCCCTGTAGGATCGCATTAGCTGTGACGCTTCTGTATTCTGCCACGCGTCACACCCCCAGCATGTCTGCCACGCTGAAAATGATTGGAAGCGTTCCAACGATGGATCCATCACTAAACCAGAACCGAGCCTGCGCCGTCACTTCCTGCCCTGCGCAGAATGCCGCTGTTTCGTCTTCGGTGAACTGTTTTGTAACGGTATTTTCCGTCGTATCAATAGTCAGCGCGGTTCCTGTGTATGTCTTTGTATATGTGCTCTGGATGTACATCTCGACCTTTGTCACGGCCGAGAGAAGGAAGTCATCCGGGTC
>JAEEJN010000058.1 GCA_016281935.1 Bacillota bacterium
CGGTCAATCCCAGGGAAAGGATCATCGTGAGCCATGTCTCCTGCATCAATGATGAAGGGATCGAAGTCCTGAAGGACGTTTCCTTCACACTGAACAGTGGAGAGATCCTCGGCATCGCCGGTATCTCCGGATGCGGACAGAAAGAACTGCTGGAAGCCATCGCCGGCCTGCAGCCCGTATCGGAAAAGAGCAGCATCGAATACATATCCCATCACACGGGAGAACACAAGCAGCTGGTCGGTCTTCATCCCGAGAAGATCCGCGAGCTCGGCGTCCATCTCTCCTTCGTCCCTGAAGACCGTCTCGGCATGGGCCTCGTCGGCGAAATGAGCATCACGGACAACATGATGCTAAAAAGCTACAAACAGGGCCGTTCCTTCTTTACCGCGCGGAGACGCCCCCAGGAAATGGCCCAGACAGTCGTAAATGAACTGGAAGTCAACACCCCGTCCATCGCGACGCCTGTACGCAGGCTCTCCGGCGGCAACGTCCAGAAGGTCCTTGTCGGCCGTGAGATCGCTCTGCGTCCCACGGTACTCATGACGGCTTACGCCGTCCGCGGCCTTGACATCAATACCTCCTATACGATCTACCGTCTTCTGAATGAGGAAAAAGCCCGCGGCACGGCCGTCATATACGTCGGAGAAGATCTGGACGTCCTGCTTGAACTCTGCGACAGGATCCTCGTCCTGTGCGGAGGCCGCGTCAGCGGTCTGCTGGAAGGCAGGACTGCCACGAAAGAACAGGTCGGCTATCTGATGACGAACGTTCCCGAGGAAGAGGAGGCAGCCCATGCAGAATAACAACAAGACCGTTCATTCGGGTCATGAGCCCCTGATCCGCATCGTCAAGCGGGATGCGATCCCTGTCTGGAAGACCATCTGCATCTATGCGCTCGCGATCGTGCTCGCACTCGTGGTCTGCGGATTCCTGATCTATGCCATCGTCGGCCTGAATCCGATCCGCGTCTACATCTCCATGGCGAAAGGCGCGTTCGGCAGCGAGAAGCGCATCTGGGTCACCCTGCGCGACACCATGATGCTCCTCTGCATCGGCATCGGCCTGGCACCTGCATTCAAAATGCGTTTCTGGAACATCGGCGCCGAAGGACAGATCCTCGCCGGCGGCCTCGCTTCGGCGGCCTGCATGCTCTACCTCTCCAAAGGCATGCCGAACGGGCTCATGCTGGTCATCATGTTCGTCCTTTCCGCTCTGGCCGGCGCTCTCTGGGGTCTTCTCCCCGCGCTGTTCAAAGCCCGCTGGAACACGAACGAGACCCTGTTCACCCTCATGATGAACTATGTGGCCATCCAGTTGACGTCCTTCTTCGTAGCGAAATGGGAGCATCCCTTCGGATCGAACTCGGTAGGCATCATCAACCAGAGCACCAAGATCGGCTGGTTCCCGCAGATCCTCGGCCAGAATTATCTGCTGAACGTGATCCTGGTCCTGACGCTGGCTGCGCTCATGTACTGCTACCTCAAATACAGCAAACAGGGCTATGAGATCAGCGTCGTCGGCGAGTCCCAGAATACCGCACGGTACGCCGGGATCCGCGTAGGCGAGGTCTTCATCCGCACGATGCTCCTGTCCGGTGCCATCTGCGGCGTGGCCGGCTTCCTTGCCGTCGCCGGCGCGTCCCATACGATCTCCGTCGACACCGCGGGCGGTCAGGGCTTCACCGCGATCATCGTGGCCTGGCTCTCCAAGTTCAATACGGGCATCATGATCCTCGTCTCCATGCTCCTCGTCTTCCTCGACAAGGGCGCCCTGGAGATCGCTTCCGCCTACAACCTCAACAGTTTCGCCTCTCAGATGATCACGGGCATCATCCTCTTCTTCATCCTGGGATGTGAATTCTTTATCCGCTACCGGATCATCTTCCGCGGCACGCATAAGGAGGGCTGAAAATGACACAGTTCATATCCCTTTTCCAGGCAGCCGTCTTCTTCGGCACGGTCATCATGTTCGGCGCGATGGGTGAGATCCTCACCGAACGCTCCGGCAACCTGAACCTGGGTGTGCCCGGAATCATGTACCTGGGCGGCATCGCCAGCCTGGCCTCCGTTTTCTTCTATGAGAACATGACGGAAGCCCCGATCCCCGCGCTGTGCGTCCTGATCGCTCTTCTGTCCGCATTCCTGGCATCCGCCCTCGGAGGACTTATCTACAGCTTCCTCACGATCACGCTCCGAGCCAACCAGAACGTGACCGGTCTCACGCTCACGATCTTCGGTTCCGGTGTCGCCAACTTCTTCGGCGGCTCTCTGAACAAGCTCGCCGGCGGCGTTGGCCAGATCAGCGTGGCGACGACCTCCGCGGCTTTCCGTACGACCCTGCCTTTCGCGAACAGTACCGGTGCCTTCGGTTCCCTGTTCCTTTCCTACGGATTCATGGTCTATCTCGCGATCATCCTCGCGATCCTCATGAACTTCTTCCTGACGAAGACCAGAGCCGGGCTCAGCCTCAACGCCGTCGGTGAGAACCCCGCTACGGCGGACGCGGCAGGCATCAATGTGACCCGCAACAAGTATCTCGCCACCTGCATCGGCGCCGGCATCTCCGGCATGGGCGGCGTCTACTATGTCATGGACTACATCAAGGGAACTTGGGCCAATGACGGCTCCATCGAGAGTCTTGGCTGGCTGGCCGTCGCACTGGTCATCTTCACGACGTGGAAGCCTCTGCGTTCCATCTGGGGCAGCTACCTGTTCGGCATCCTGTTCTGGCTCTACTACTACATCGGCGGTCTGACTCGTTCCACGCAGGAGATCTTCAAGATGACGCCCTACATCGTCACAATCCTCGTGCTGATCATCATCTCCCTGCGCAAGCGCCGTGAGAACCAGGGTCCCGCCGCTCTGGGCGCAACCTACTTCCGGGAAGAGCGCTGACACCGTACCCAATATCATTACAATACAGAATCGAGCAGGGGCCGCAACTCCCCTGCTCTATTTTTCATTATCGGATCTGTTCGGGATCAGCCCAACGCTACGTCAAGGACCATCATAAGGGCGAAACCCAGAGCCAGACCAATGGTCGCGATGTTTGAATGCTCTCCCACCTGGGACTCCGGGATCAGTTCCTCGACTACAACGTAGATCATGGCACCTGCCGCAAAGGCCAGAAGATACGGCATCGCAGTCAGGACCGACGCTGTGACGAGAAAGGTCACGAATCCGGCGATCGGTTCCACCGCGCCGGATAAAGCTCCCAGCGCGAACGCTCCTCTTCTGGAAAGTCCTTCCGAACGGAACGGCATGGACACGATCGCGCCTTCCGGGAAGTTCTGGATCGCGATCCCGATCGAGAGCGCCGCCGCGGAGGCAAGGGTGACGTTCATGCCCTGAGACACGGCTGCGGCAAAAGCCACGCCGACCGCCATGCCTTCCGGGATATTGTGCAGCGTCACTGCGAAAAAGAGCATGACTTTCGGCGGGATCCTGAGGGGCAGGCCCTCCCTGTTTCCGCTGAGGACATGAAGATGAGGCGTCAGACTGTCCAGGATCAGAAGGAACGCCACGCCCGCAAGGAATCCCACGCTTGCGGGGACGAACGCCCATCTGCCTCCGGTCATCTCCATCGACGGGATCAGCAGTGACCAGACAGATGCCGCGATCATGACGCCTGCGGCAAAACCGGCCAGTAGCTTCTCGACCCAGGCTGGCATCTCCCTTTTCATCAGAAATACCATCGCGGCGCCCAGCACAGTGCCGGCGAACGGGATCATGAGTCCCCAGAATACAGCCATCATCTTCTCCTTTCACCGATCTGACATCTCCCTTGGTTAGATGTATCTAATCTCAGTATAGCATATTCTGTTCCGGCCGAAAACTGCATCTCACAACCGGCAGACAGCATCGCACTATTCATGCCTGAAAACCGCAGGACTTCTTGGGAAAATCCTGCGGTTTGTTTTCTATTCTCTCTGAAGACGTTCCGTTCGGTCCGCCAGGATCAGCGCGTCAAGCATCTCGTCCATAGCGCCCTGAAGGAAAGTATCCAGATGGTAGAGCGTCAGACCGATCCTGTGATCCGTGACCCGGTTCTGGGGGAAATTGTAAGTGCGGATC
>JAEEJN010000059.1 GCA_016281935.1 Bacillota bacterium
TCAGCATCTTGCGCATGTCCGTGCGTCCCGAGGGATCGCCGATCATGGTCGTGCCGCCGCCGATCAGGGCCACGGGTTTGTTGCCGGCCATCTGCAGACGCTTCATGAGCGTCAGGGCCATGAAATGCCCTGCCGTCAGGCTGTCGGCCGTGCAGTCGAAGCCGATATAGAACGTCGCTTTGCCCTCGTTGACCAGTTTACGGATCTCTTCCTCGTTCGTCACCTGGGCGATCAGGCCGCGGGCGACCAGTTCTTCATAGATCTGCATGGGTTGTTCTCCTCCTTGATAAGAAAACGCCTCTGCCCCTTTGCGGGACAGAGGACGATCGATTCGCGGTACCACCTCTGGTTCGGCCCTCCCTCGCGGAAGAGCCCTCGTTCCGTGCCGACACACGGACGCGCTGTAACGGGCGCTCCCGGCTCACCCTACTCCCCTGGCGGTTTCAGGCTGCGGCTCCGGAACGTATTCGGCACGGAGGTCTGCGTCCTTTCACCGGCCGGACGCTCTCTTCAAGACCCTGTCGCGCGTACTTCTTTCCTTCATCGCCGGAATTATGGATATAACTATATCATCGAAGGGTCCGTCCTGTCAAGCCGTTTTTCCGTCAGTACGGGCAGTAGACACCACCCAGCATCATGAGGCAGAAGAAGTACAGGCAGTTGTCGTAGTACCGTCTCTTGCCCTTGCGGAGAGGCAGCTCCCAGAACCGCAGGAGATATTCGTCCGCGGCCGCGCTCCGGCTCGCGATGGACGCGGCGGCGAGGACGGACAGGATCGCGGTCGGGTGCATGGCGGGCTCTTCCGTTTCCGTCCCGTCGATCTGATAGGCCCTGTAATCTTCCGTGGGGATACCGCGGAAGAAGTCCTGCAGTCTCGTCACAGCGGCGGCGTTTCCTTCCGTCGGTCCGTTCCACAGCGTATCCAGGGCGACGTTCATGGCCACCCGGTACGCGTCCGAGTAATAGCCGAAATTCTTCCGGAACATGAACCGGGGCGTCCCGTCGTATTCGGCGTATTCCGGGCTCATGCCGGTCACGGGATCGGCGCTGAGCGTGATGTACGCCCGGCTCGCTTCAGCAGCTTTTTTCCAGAATCCTCTGTCTTCGGGATCCGAACGCTCCGAGAACAGCTGATAGAAATGAGGCAGATGATAACTGGGATCGGAGAAGTCCGCTTCCGGTACGAAGCGGATCAGGTGATTATCGGGATCCCACATGGCGCGTCCTTCCGGGGCCATCTCGTCCTGGTGCACGCAGCGGCGCAGGATGTCCCTTGCCCGCGCTTCGTAATCGAAGATGCCCGTACCGTTCCCCCAGCGGTCCGCAGCCATGAAAAGGGCCATGGCGAAGTATTCCTCTCCGTCCGGCGCAGGCCCTTCCGCGTTGTGTTTTCCCGTAAGATCCACGGACCAGGCGAAATAGCCCTCGTACTTCCCGCTCTTCTGGTACATGTAGCGCATGGAGAACTGCCAGAGCCTGTCGAACAGGTCCTTTCGGTCCATCTGCACGCACATCATCATGCCGTAGCTCATGCCCTCGGTCCTTGCGTCGATGTTTCCCGTATCGACCATGCAGGCGCTGTCTTCATCCACTTCATGGAAGAACTTTTCTTCAGGATCGAAAAAGATCGTCTCAAAAGAGGAACGGATCTTCTCCAGGACCGCCTCGTCAGAGATCCCGACCCTTGCGAACTGATTCGGATACTGCTTCTTCATCGTATCTACCATCCTTTTCTTCCGTACGGTCTGCGGAACGGATCCCGTCCCCTTTGTCAGAATGCCCCTACTCTATTCTCTCCGTGGCCGGGATTTCCTGCATGCGATCCCCTCCGGTGAACTTGTCAAACGGCTTTTTCTGTGCTGTAATAGGGACGGAACGTTCTGAAACGTCAGACTTGTCCGGGGCCATTTCCCGGAATCGAAAAAGAGGCCTGCCGCCCCGGCATGCAGGTCCCCGAAACGGGAGAGAACAATGAACAAGAACCTTAAGATCTTTCTCATTCTCATGCTTCTTTTCTGTCTCGTCCTGTCCTCCTCCTGCGCAAAAGCGAACGAGCATGGTCCTCTCGTCCGATGCGCCACCTATAGGGGAGGCGGGATGGACGGCGGGTCCTCGCGGGCGGAACTGTCCGAAAAGGACGGGCAGACGGTTCTCGTGACCGCAGTGAGCCGTTACTGGAACGCGCCTTTCAGGGTCAGCGAGTACCGGGCGGACGACGACGCCCTGCCGCAGCTCAAAGAGATCGCGGACAAGTACGGTATGGCGGCCTGGCACGATCTCCCGTATTCCGAACTCATCGCGCTGGACGCCCCTTCGACTTCCTACGTGCTCGTGTTCGACGATTCGGCGCTGAACGGCATGCCTTATGAGACCGTTTCGTTCAGTCTGGACCAGAAACTGCCGAGGAAGGGTTCGGAAGGCGTCAAAGCCCTCTCATCCTGTCTGCGGCAGTGGGAGAAAGACAGCCGTCTCATCGACAGACACTGGGAAAACATGGACGGGCAGGAGCTCGGCCGCATCCCGGCGGATGCCGATCCGGAAGCCGGGGAAGCGCTTGAGGAGCTGATGGAAGCCAGCATGGATTTCCGCAGCGCACTCATGAATGAAGGGAAACGTTTCGAATATGAAGGAACGCAGGATATAGACGGGGAAGCCTGCTGGGTCTTCATCCTGGAAGGAGAATCACCGGAGCGCTTCGCGATCGCGGGCAGCCGGAACGTCTACCGGAGTCAGGACGGATCGGGAAACTGGCAGCGGGAAGAGCCCTGACGGAAAAACCTCAAACAACAGAATAAGGCAAGAAAGGCACTCTGTATCCTTTTCGAAGCGCAGTGATGATGAAAAAGCGCTGTATGTTTCCATTACACTCATGGAGAACCTCTCAGGTCCATCCTGGAAACATACAGCGCTTTTCCCTATCCGCAGCTCCGGAACGTGTATACACTGCGGTCTGCAGCCTCTCATATGAGGACGATGCCGATGTCCACGTTGACAGTTTTCCCCACATACCGCTCCGCATCTCCGCGGAACAGTCCCTGTTTGTAGAAGCCGATCGACACCGTGAGATCCGACTTCACGGCGAGTTCCGCTTCCCCCGTATCCCCGTTGAGCCCGCTGTTGATGTCCACGCTGATCACATAGGCTCCCGAGGCATTGATCGCCCTCACAGCGCAGGCGGCGTTTTCCCGGAGAGGGCCCGTGAATCCCGTACCCAGGATGCAGTCCACGACCACATCGTATCCCGACAGATCCGTTTTTCCGTCGAAATTTCGGATCCGCACGCCCAGGGAAAGCGCCTCATCCCGGTAATGCCGTCCTTCTTCGGACAGGCGGTCCGAGACCGCGCAGACCTCCGGATCCATCCCCTCCCGCTTCAGGATGCAGGCGAGAGCATACCCGTCTCCCCCGTTGTTCCCGCCTCCCGCTACGATGACGGTCTTTTGGTCTCTCCAGTTCGAATACGCCCGGTACACGCCTTCCGCGGCCCGGCGCATAAGTTCCGCTGCGGGTACGAAATGCTCGATCGTATACGCGTCTGACCTTCTCATCCGTTCGACGCTGACGACAGCCGTCTCTTCCATCCCGGACACTTCCTTTCTCTTTGATCCCCTCCATTATAGCAGAACGCCGGTAAAAAGGCGCCGGCATGTCTCCGTTCCGGAAGGCATAATCAGGAAACCGAACGGGATCAGGCAGGATTTCCCCACGGAAAGGCAGAACAATGATACAGCGGTGAGTGCACCGGCGTGCACTTCCGCATCCATCCGACAGCAAGAAAGGAAGGTTCGACATGGGCCTTATCCGCGCCGTGGCCGGCGCCATGGACAGCGTCCTGCAGGAACAGTGGAAGGAATTCATCTCCTGCGACGCCATGGGGCAGGAAATCCTCCTGCGCAGAGCGCATAAAACGATCTCGGACGGCGGCGCCAACAGCCGGAGAAACGACAACGTCCTGACCAACGGCTCCCTGCTCGTCGTAGCGGACGGCCAGTGCGTGATCGTCACGTCCCAGGGCAGGATCGTCGACGTGTGCTCGGAACCCGGGGAACACATCTTCATCGATCCAAACCGTCCGGGCGGCGTGAAAGGCTTCTTCCGTGACGTGTGGGAACGCGTCGGTTTCGGAGGCGAAGACGTCCAGCCCGTGACGCACAGGGTCTATTACGTCAATCTTCTGGAGATCATGGGCAATCCGTTCGTGACGCCTGCCCCCATCCCCTTCCGGATCTCAGACAAAAACATCCCTGTCGATGCGGACCTGTCCGTCATGATCGAGGGCATGTATTCCTACCGGGTCTCGGATCCCGTGAAACTGTACAAGGCGATGACCGGAAACGTCGCTTCCGCCTACTCGCGCAGCGGACTGCAGAGACCCATGACGTCCGCTCTTCTGACGGCGCTGCAGAGCGCTCTTCCCCGCCTGGGCGATTCCGGACTCCGGCCGCATTCGCTCCCCGAGCACATCCCCGAACTCACGAAAGCCCTCCGGGACGCCATGGAAAAGGGCTGGGCCGGAGAGCACGGACTGGAACTGTGTTCGATCGCCGTCTCCTCTCTGAAGGTCATGAACGCGGCCGGGATCACCGTGCTCCAGCGCGACGCCGTATTCAGGGATCCCACCATGGCGGCCGCCCACCTGACCGGCGCTGCCGCGGATGCCATGCAGGCAGCTGCCGCCAATCCGGGCAGTTCGTCCGGCCAGCAGAACGGCTCCTGAATCTCCGGCCTATCCCGCATCTGCCTGCAGCAAGTGCTCGGCGGGGATCTGAAAACGGCAGCCTTTCCCGTCATTCGGAAAGGCTGCCGTTCGGCATATACAGCAAACGGGCGTCAGAGGACGAGGGTATAGCCGCCGCTCCGGAGGATCCGCAGCAGTGTCCCGTTGTCACGGATCCGTTCTTCCGTCAGGATCCCGCCCGTCGGGACGTCATGCGGGTGGTGGAAATCGCTTCCGCTCGTCTTGATCTTCCCCCGAAGATCCGACCATGCTTCCGCCAGATCGTTATTGGCCTGGGCCCGGCCTCCGTTGTACACTTCATACCCGTCGAACAGATCTGGATCCCGCATCACAGTACCGGCACGGAAAGGATGTGCGTGGACGATGAGGAAACCCGCCTCACGTGCGGATGCGCTCAGGGCTTTCAGGCTCAGGGTCCGCACGTCCCCTGTCTGAAGCAGCCAGTCTTCCGTGACGCCGTAGACCAGATAGTCATTGGGAACGTAGTCCGTCCAGCCGCTGTCCTGCAGTTCACGAGGCAGCGTCCCCAGCGGACTCAGATTGATCTCGCAGCCCAGCAGGACGTCGAAGCCGTCTCCCGCCGCCGCCTTCAGTTTTTCATAGCCTACCATAAAATACGCGACCTTATCCTCCCATGGGGCGTCCTCCAGCCCTTTGAAGGAATAGCGGTTGATATGGTTGGTCGTCACGATCCCGCTGTACCCGGCTTCACGGTAGATCCGGATCTCATCTTCCGCAGAGCATGTCGCACAGTCGCTCACGTCTCTGGAATGGCAGTGCAGTTCAAGTTTGAACATCCCGTTTTCTCCTGTTCATCTCCCAAGTTAGATTCGTTGAACATGATACCAGATTTCAGCTGCAAAATCAACGCATCCCGGCAGAAGATCTGCTTCTTCGGGTATCCGATCCACCGTACAGAGAATACAGATACGCGTTTCCGGCTGTACGGGGCCGCCGGCCGGAAAAACAGGCTGGACAATCAGTCCTCAAGGCTTGACTCTGCCGTCTTTTCGGACTAGTATGGCAGTGATCAATCGATTCAGCGAAAGGAGTCATCCATGAGCACCTCAGTCAAGATCCTGACGCAGGGAAAGACCTTCCCCGCAGCCCCTCATCTGTACGGCCTTTTCTTTGAAGACATCAACCGCTCCGGCGACGGCGGCCTCTATCCCGAGATGATCCGCAACCGGGCCTTTGAGGATTCCGTTCCCCCGCCCCGCGTCACGCTGGACGAAGACGAAGCCTACTTCACGACGCCCCAGGGTTTCCATGAATCCTTCCATCACGGGGAGGGCGCGGCTTCCTGGATCCGCAAGGACAACATCGCCTATACACCGATCCCCGCCTGGTATGAAGACGGCGCGGTCATGTCCCTCAACCGGGAGGACACGCTGAACGAACACCGTCTCTGTGCGCTGGACGTGGACTTCAAGCCCGGCACCTCCGTCTACAACGTCGGATTCGTAGGCGTCCCCCAGAAGAAGGGCGAGATCTACCGCTTCTATATGTTCGCCAAGGGCGTCGGCGCTCCCGTGGATATCGAAGTCTCGATCGAGAGCGAACAGGGCGAAGTCTACGGCAAAGCCTCCTTCGTGCTTTCCGACAAGGGCTACGCCCGCTATGATGCGGCCTTCGCTGCCGTCGCGGACGATCCGAAGGCCCGTCTGGTCCTGCGCGCCCCCAAGGGCGGCAAGGCCCGTTTCGGCTTCACCTCCCTCATGCCTGCGGACACCTACAATGGACACGGCATGAGAAAGGATCTCATGGAGATCCTCAAGGGCATCAACCCCAAGTTCCTCCGCTTCCCCGGCGGCTGCATCGTCGAGGGTTTCAGCTATGAGACCGCCATGCGCTTCCCGAACACGATCGGGCCCGTCTGGGAACGTCCCAGCCACCACGTCATGTGGCATTACCGCGCGACCAACGGTCTCGGCTTCCATGAGTATCTGCAGATCTGCGAAGACCTGGACGTCGAGCCCCTGTACGTCATCAACTGCGGCCTGACCTGTCAGGGACGTTATCCCGAGCTCTTCGAAGGCGAGGAACTGGACAAACTCCTCCAGGAAGCTCTGGACGCCATCGACTACGCGACCGCACCCGCTGACACCGAATGGGGCCGCAAGCGCGCCGAAGCCGGTCATCCCGAACCTTTCAAGATGACCTACATCGAGATCGGCAACGAGAACCACGGCGAGGAATACAACGTCCGCTACAAGAAATTCTATGATGCTCTGAAGGCGGCCCATCCCGAGATCATCTATATCTCCAACACCCATTCGGAGCGTGACGGTCTGCCCACGGAGATCGCGGACGAGCACTTCTACAACAACACGGAGTTCTTTGCCGAGAACCTGCACAAATACGACAGTTATCCGCGTCAGGCGGAAGGCGGCCCCGAGATCTTCGTCGGCGAGTTCGCCGTGACGGTCGGCGCCACGGGCAAGCTGTATGCGGCCCTGGGCGAAGGCATGTTCATGATCGGCATGGAACGCAACCAGGACATCGTGAAGCTGGCCTCCTACGCTCCCCTGTTCGAACACTGCCATTACACCGGCTGGGGACCCAACTTCATCGTTTTCGACAACACCCGCGCCTATACCATCCCCTCCTATTCCGTTTGGAAGCTCTTCGGGAACAACCGCGGCGACACCGTCGTGCCCGTGGAGGAGGAAGACGAGGCGATCCGCTACACCGTGCACGGCCTTCCCTCCATCCTGGGCCTGGCCGGCACGAAGTTCCGCAACCCCGTATGGAACGGCAAACCCGCTTCCGTCAGCCATGAGGTCCTCGGCTCCGTGACGGAGGAGGACGGCGTCTTCACGACGCAGCCCGGCGAAGTCGTGGGCGTGCATCCCAACATGGCGCCCATGCTGAAATCTCGCACCTTCATCACCCTGGGCGAAGGTGAGGACTGTGTGGACGGCACCTTCGAAGTCGAGCTCTTCGCGGAAGAAGGCAAGGAACTATCGATCGGATTGTTCACCTGCGGAGGCGTGCCCGTCATGCACTGGACGAACCACGCGGTAGACCCGAGCGCCTGGAGCATCTCCTCGCTCCTGCCCTTCCGCTGGAACATCCGCAACGGCGTGAGCTTCATGAGCTACGGCCGGATCCTCGGCAACAAGATCGTGAGCAGCGAAGTGCCCGTCGACCTGAAATACGGCGAATTCAACAGTTTCCGCTACGAGACGACCAAAGACGAGATGCGTCTCTATATCAACGGCAAGCTCATCCAGACCGTAGCCGTCCCGACCTTCCCGAAGACCGCCGTCACGGCTTCGATGGACGGTGACGACCTGCTGATCAAGCTGGTGAACCTTTCCGACGAGCCCTGTGAATTCGACTTCAGCCTCGACTGCGACGTGGCCTCCGACTTCACCGTCCAGTCCGTCGACGGCGATCCCGAGACCCGCAACTCCCTGGACGAGCCCCACAACGTGGACGTCCGGGACTATGCGGCCTCCGGCGCCTCCCGGAACTTCAGCTACACCGCGCCCGCGTCCTGCGCACAGGTCCTGCGTCTGAAGAAGATCTGATCATTCGAACCAACAGCCTCCGGCCCCCGGCCGGGGGCTTCTTCATCCCCGCACGGAACAGGCAGGCATCGTTCTCCGCGCCGTCCGATCGTTTCGGACACAGCAGACGAGGCCGGGAACATCCTCAGCCGGGATCGGTCCCCTTCTGAACGCAACGACAAACACAGAAAGGAAAGAACCATGAAGACAATGAACATCGTCAACGGACCGCAGAACGTATCCGACATCATCCTCGGCTGCATGCGCATGCCCGCGCTCTCCGTCGAAGCTGCAGCGGAGATGATCCGGACAGCCGCAGAAGAAGGGATCAACTACTTCGACCACGCGACCTGCTACGGAGACGGACAGGCAGAGATCCGCTTCCGTGACGCTTTCCGGCTGACCGGGCTGAAACGGGAAAACGTCTTCCTGCAGAGCAAATGCGGACTGCACTTCGATCGAAAGGAATTCGACTGGAGCCGGGACGACATCCTCGAGAGTACGGACGGTATCCTTGAACGTCTCGGGACCGATTACCTGGACGTCCTTCTCCTCCACCGTCCCGACCTGCTCTTCGATCCGGAAGAAGTCGCGGAAGCCTTCGAACGTCTGGAGAAGAGCGGAAAGGTCCGCTACTTCGGCGTCAGCAACGTGACCCCCGGTCAGCTGAAGCTCCTGAAGAAATACGTCCGCCAGCCCCTCGTCATCAACCAGCTGCAGTTCTCCCTGGATCAGACCCAGCTCATCGATCCCGGACTGTACCTGAATAATCTGACCACCGAACGGTCAGTCGACCGGGACAACGGGATCCTGGATTACTGCCGGCTGAACGACATCACGGTACAGGCCTGGTCTCCGCTTCAGATCGGGATGTTCAAAGGGACCTTCGTGGACAATCCGGCTTATCCTGAGCTCAACGAGGCCCTGGCGGAAGTCGGAGAGACCTACGGTATCTCCAAGACTGCCGCGGCAATCGCCTGGATCCTCAGACATCCCGCCCGGATACAGGTCATCGCCGGGACCATGAACCCGCAGCATCTCAGAGACATCTGCGCCGCCTCCGGGGTCCGCATGACCCATCAGGAGTGGTACCGGCTCTATCTGGCCTCCGGAAAGTTCCTTCCGTGATCCGGATAGGAAGACAGCAAAACAGCAGGCATCGCTGCCTGCTGTTTTTTGTTTCGGGTTCTCCTTCCGGAGATCCGTCCTGTCCGATCAGTCGTACAGGCTGTAGTACTCCATGAGGATCCTGGCCTGCTCGTAGGCGAACTTGCGGATCTCGTTCCTGTCACGCTTCTCCTCCGGCATCTCACGGTAACGGAAAAGCTGGACGGAAGGCGGATTGTCCATGGGGACGATCTCGCAGCTTTCCAGGATATTGATGCAGTTCTCCGCGGCGTCCAGGATCTCGTCCAGAGGCGCCTCCTTCTTCAGGAACAGCGATTCGATGCCCCGGATCGCCAGCGCCTGTTTGACGCGGTTGACAGCCTTCTGGGCATACTGCTCGCGGTTGCCCTGCGGCAGGATGCGCGATTCGCTGCGGTTCCGGTACAGGCCGAACATCGCGGCCACGATGGAGGGATCGCGGATCGTGCCGTCCGGATAGATGATGCCGTGGAGCGGTCCCCAGAAGCCTTCGATCGTCAGGCAGAAGATGTACCAGCCGATATGGTACTTGTCGCACATCTGCAGTTCGACTTCATAGGGGTTCGCCCGGCCGATGCAGCCCATCTCATTGTTGATGACGGGCTTGCCGCCCCATTCCTCACCGCAGCGCGCCGCATACTGATAGACTTCCTCGACTTCCCTGCGCGTCGTCAGGTAGTCGTGGAACGCGATGACGTCGACGAGGTCGTTCGTGGATTCCAGATGCTCCGCCTTCTCGTGTCCCACGGTGATGGGCGTATCGTCGTCCAGCTCCCGCAGGATCTCGATCTGTTTTCTCAGATCCGCCCGGATGATGGCGTAGCGCCGCTGATACTCTTCGGGATCCTTGTCCTTCACGCCGTACAGATACTCGTTGCAGAAAGGTTCGTTGTAGGCGTCCCACATGAGCAGGTTGGGCTCGTTCTTCAGGAGCTTCACCATGGCCGCGAGATAGGCGCGTTTCTTATCCCACTCCTCTTCGGTCAGCGCGTGATAATCGAAATACCCGTTGCCGCTGGCAAGATTGCAGGTCAGCGTCATGCCGTACTTGGCGAGGAGCCGCACGTAGGCCAGGAACTCCTTTTCCGAACCTTCCGGATCCTTTTCCCACTGCGCCTGATACAGTCCCGTGCGGACCGAATTGACCTTGAGCTTTTCCGCCGCGATTTTCAGTTCGAATTCGGCCTGTGCCAGGGTCTTCCCTCCGCGGATCCCGTGATGCACGCCGCGGATGTCGCTGTAGTCGCCCTTCACTCTGTCTTTCCAGGTCTTCATACCGACTTTCCCTCTCTTTCACTTACGTCGTTCTCAGTGATATTTCGGCAGCCAGTCTCCGTGAGCTTCAATCAGGTCGTCCACCATCTTCTTGATCGTGTCGATGTCCAGTTCGCTGCCCGTATGGGGATCCAGCATGGCCGCCTGGTAGATATGATCCAGTTTTCTCGTGCGGGCCGCCTCGATCGTCAGCAGCTGCACGTTGATGTTCGTCATGTTCATGGCCGCGCACTGTACGGGCAGAGCGCCTACTCCGCAGGGATGCACGCCCGTGCCGTTCACGAGGCAGGGCACTTCCACGCAGGCTTCCCTCGGCAGGTTCATGATGTAGCCCTGATCGTTCAGGACGTTCCCGCCGATCTGATAGGCCGTATCCGTTACGACCGACTCCATGATATGGGAAGCGTACTCCCGGGAACGCTCCCGTTCCTTGATCCCGCTCTCCAGGATCTCCGCATATTCCTTCTTCCAACCTTCGATCTGGTTCACGCAGCGGCGCGGATACTCATCCAGCGGGATGTTGTAACGCTCAATCAGCTCCGGATAGCGGCTCTTGATGTAGAAGGGGTTGTATTCCGCGTTGTGTTCACTGGATTCGGTCACGTAATAACCGAAGTTCTTGATGTATTCCAGCCGCACCTTGTTCTTGCAGTCGGGATCCGCAAGACAGGCCTCGATCCGTTCCCTGACCTCGGGATACAGATCGTTCCCGTCTTTGTCCTCAATCTTCAGGAGCCATGCCATATGGTTGATGCCGGCGATGAGATCCCGCACCCCTTCGATCCGGTCCTCCATGCCGACCGTGCGGAGCAGCGAGGAGGAACAGACCTGGACGCTGTGGCACAGACCGACCGTGCTGACGCCCGTATAGCGCTGCATATAGCCGGAAAGGATGGCCATGGGATTCGTGTAGTTGAGGAAGAGCGCGTCCGGACAGACCTCTTCCATGTCCCGGGCGAAATCTTCCATGACGGGGATCGTGCGCAGGCCTCTCATGATGCCGCCGATCCCCAGCGTGTCGCCGATCGTCTGGCGAAGGCCGTATTTCTTGGGCACTTCGAAGTCGATGATCGTGCAGGGATCATACAGGCCGACCTGGATCGCGTTCACGACGAAATCGGCGCCTCTCAGCGCGTCCTTCCTGTTCTCCGTGCCCAGGAAAGTGGAGATGCGGCCATATCCGCCTTTGGCTTTCCGCATGGCCTCCAGGATCGTCCGGCTCTCCTCCAGCCTTTGCCCGTCGATGTCGTACAGAGCGAATTCCGCGTCCCTCAGGACTTCGGAACACATGCAGTCCCCGATGACGTTCCTGGCGAACACGGTGCTGCCCGCACCCATAAATGTGATCTTCATTCTTTTTCCTCCTCTATCAGATAAACCGTATCCCGGTAAAGATCGGCAGGATCAGACCTTGTCCAGCGCCCAGAGCAGGACGCAGAGGATCAGTGTTCCCGCGAACATGGCGGCGCAGGAGAATCTCCAGTGTCCCCCTTTGTTGAATCCGTAGAAGTCGTCCCATTTCCGTTCTTCCGGTTCGAACACGACCTTGCGGCAGTACAGGATCCCGTAGGCCGTCATGGGGATGAGTCCGAGCAGGGACTGCGCGAAAGTCAGCGTCCCTTCCTCCAGGAATGCGAAGACCGCGATGGACGCGAGAGGCGTCAGAAGGTGCAGGAACAGGGAGCTCCCGGAAAGCAGCGGCAGATAGCCCATGTTCGGCCCCAGGAACACCAGGACCGTGACCATGGTGACGGATACCGCGGCAGTGCTGACGTAGCGGACGAGACGGACCGCTTCCGGCAGCCTCCCTCCGATCAGGCACAGAGCGGCCGCAAGGGAGGCCAGGGCACAGAAAACGTTGCTGAGGATCGTAAAGAACCGGAAGGTCTTTCCGGTCTTTTCCCTGTCCCAGTGCCTGTCGGTGATGCAGCCGCCCAGGACACAGGCCGCCGTCACAAAAAAGATCGCGAGATCGCACACGATCATGAGGATCCTGCGTGTCGCTTCCGTCATTCGTTCATTCCTCCTTCCGGTCTCCCGGTATCCGAGCGGTCCAGAAAGTCCAGGATCCGCCCGTTGAAATCCTTCGCCTCATCGAATGCGGCGTGTCCGAGTCCGGGGTACAGATACATCTCGCTTCCCCGGATCTTCTCCGCCAGGACACGGGAACCGTCGGCTCCGACGGTCCGGTCCTCCTCCCCGCCGAGGATGAGGGTCGGACAGGCGATCCTCTCCGCATCCCCCGTCGCGTCAAAGCGGCGGATCGCGTCCGAGAATGCGAGAAAGCGCCGGTAGTTTTCGGGCTTTCCCACGAACCCGAGGAACGGGTAGAGTCTTCTGTAGCTTTTCAGTCTGGCGGGAGAATAGCTGTTTTCCGCCGTATCGATCATAAGGCCCTTATGATCGCCCTTTTCCGCGCAGGCGCGCCAGCGCTGAAGGCACGATTCCGTCATCTTCCCGCAGGCCGGAGCCGTGACCGCGAGTATGAGCGCCGACACGGATTCCGGATGGTCCGCGGCCAGATACTGGGCGACCATCCCGCCCATGGACACACCGACGACGGCGGCGGGAGAGATCCCCAGCCGTTTCATGGCCGCGTCCTGGTCTTCCGCCATGTCGCGGATGGAGAATCCTTCCGGGATCTCTTCCCTGCGTCCGAACATCCAGACCGTGTATTTCTCAAAGAACAGCCGGTGCGGCGCGGCCAGGAGCAGCGCTTTTCCCTTCACGGACGCAAGGCCTTCCGACAGGCCGGGCAGCAGGATCAGATTCTTATTTCCGTAACCGAACGAGACATAATCGAGGGCTGTGCCCCCGACAGGAACAGACCCGTTTTTCGCGTTCCAGAGCATGGATACGCCTCCATACAGACCGAATCGATGATACAGTATTTTTCTTCGCTGTCCTTCTTTTTTCCTTCTCAGGAAATCGGCTTTTCTACGCCTTCCGGCTGTCCCGTCACCTGAGATCTCAGGTAAGGCCGTTCATTCCTTCCCGATCCGGCGTCAAAAAAAGCCGGGGACGATCCCCGGCCGTTCACTGTTCGGTTTTCTTTTTTCCGCGCACGAGGTCGCTCAGTTTCTTGCCGTAAAAGAAATCGTGCGTGAGCCTGTCGTATTCGGCCCAGAGCGGGAGCGTGGGACATTCGTCCGCGCGGGGGCACAGAGGCGCGCCTTCCTCCAGGCATGCCACGGTTGCGAGAGATCCCTCCATCAGTTCGATCACTTCCCCGAGAGGATAGTCTTCCGGAGCCCTCAGGAGCTTGTAGCCTCCGCCCTTTCCGCTCGTGCCGCTGACGAGTCCTCCTGCGACCAGATCCTTCATGATGATCTCCAGATACTTCTTGGAGATACCCTGCCGTTCCGCGATCTCCTTGAGCGGCAGACGCCCGTCCTTCTCGTTCTCCGCCAGATCGATCATCACCCGGATCGCATATCTTCCCCTTGTCGAGATCATGGCAGGCCCTCCCTTCTTTTTATGCTATTATACAGTAGGCAGATAGGCAAATCAAGTATCTCCTTTATCAATCCCCTATTCACCTATTGACATAGTAGGTTATTGGGCGTATAATGAGAACCGAACCACAGAAAGGAGTCCGATCGATATGATCTATGCCGACAATGCCGCGACGACGAAGATGAGCGAAGCGGCTCTCCATACGCTGATCCGCCTCCAGGAAGAAGCCTGGGGAAACCCGTCCAGTCTCTACGGGCACGGACAGCAGGCCAAAGAAGTCCTGGAAAAGGCCAGGGCCGACATTGCCGCCGTGATCGGGGCGCAGCCCCGCGAGATCCTCTTCACGTCCGGAGGCAGCGAAGCGGACAATCAGGCGATCCTGACCGCAGCCGCCCTGGGAAAACGGAAGGGAAAGACCCACATCATCTCCACCGCCTTCGAACACCACGCTGTCCTGCATACGCTGGAGAAGCTGAGGAAGGAAGGCTACGATATCACCCTGCTGGACGTGCATGAGAACGGGATCGTACTTCCCGAGGAAGTCGAGCAGGCGATCCGGGAAGATACCTGCCTCGTGACGATCATGGCCGCGAACAACGAGATCGGAACGATCCAGCCGATCCGGGAGATCGGAGCCGTCTGCAGGAAGAAGGGCGTCCTCTTCCATACGGACGCTGTGCAGGCCGTCGGTCACATCCCGCTGGACGTGGTCAAGGACAACATCGACATGCTCACCGCTTCCGCACACAAGTTCCACGGCCCCAAGGGCGTGGGCTTCCTGTACGCAAAGAAAGGCATCCGCCTCTCGAACCTGATCGAAGGCGGAGCACAGGAGTTCGGCAGACGGGCCGGCACCGAGAACGTGCCCGGGATCGCCGCCATGGCCGAAGCCCTGAAGGAAGCCGCCGCGGGAATGGAAAAGAACGCCGAGCGCCTCATGGCTGTAAGGGACCGTCTGATCGAAGGCCTGTCCCGCATCCCCCACTCCGCATTGAACGGGGATCCCGTCCGCAGGCTGCCCGGGAACGTCAATTTCTGCTTTGAAGGCATCGAAGGCGAATCCCTCCTTCTGCTTCTGGACCAGAAAGGCATCCAGGCATCTTCCGGCAGCGCCTGTACGTCCGGCTCCCTCGACCCGAGCCACGTGCTGCTCGCGATCGGCCGGGTGCACGACGTGGCCCACGGATCCCTGCGTCTGAGCATCGGGGAGGACATCACGGACGAGGACGCTGACGAGATCGTCCGTTCGGTCGGAGAAGTCGTCGCATATCTGAGAAGTTTCTCGCCGATCTGGCGCGACCTCATGGAAGGCAAAAAGGAATTCATCCTGTAAGGAGGTTTATCATGGCATTATACAGTGAAAAAGTGATGGATCATTTTCTCCATCCCCGCAACGTCGGCGTCATCGAGGACGCGGACGGGATCGGTGAAGTCGGAAACGCCAAGTGCGGCGATATCATGAAGATGTACCTGAAGATCGAGGACGGCGTCGTGGAAGACGTGAAGTTCGAGACCTTCGGCTGCGGGAGCGCGATCGCTTCCAGCTCCATGGCTACGGAGCTGATCAAGGGACAGCCGCTGAGCGAAGTGCGGAAACTGACGAACAAGGCCGTGGCGGAAGCGCTGGACGGTCTGCCGGACTACAAGATGCACTGCAGCGTCCTCGCGGAAGAGGCGATCCAGGCCGCTCTCGAAGACTATGAGAGCAGAAGCGGAAAAAAAGTCTGAAAAAATTTCTGAAAACCTATTGACACACTAGGTCAGTATGTTTATAATGGCCCCATAAACTTGAAAGGAGGTGCACGGAATGTTCGAAGGAACCAAGTTCGGACGCAGTTCTTTCCGTATGTGTCGAATGCTTGTCTCCCGGGCAGAAGGCCGGGGCGTCAGGCTTTTGAACCGTGCGCCTCGAAACCTGTGACATCCGTATAGACGGACGTACGCTGCCCGGGAGCTGATCTGTACTCCCGGGCATTCTTTATGCCCGCACACGAAAACGACACAATAAGGAAAGGAATCCATCATGAGCGAATACAGATTTGAGACGCTCCAGCTGCACGTCGGACAGGAAGAAGCGGATCCCGCAACGGACGCCCGCGCAGTACCGATCTATCAGACGACATCCTACGTCTTCCACAACAGCAAGCACGCCGCGGATCGTTTCGGTCTGGCCGACGCCGGGAACATCTACGGAAGACTGACCAACTCCACGCAGGAAGTCCTGGAAAAGAGGCTTGCGGCCCTCGAGGGAGGGACCGCCGCCCTGGCGCTCGCGTCCGGCGCGGCCGCCATCACCTACACGATCGAAGCCCTGGCCGCGAACGGGGGACACGTCGTCGCGCAGAAGACGATCTACGGCGGCAGCTACAATCTGCTGGCCCATACGCTTCCCCAGTACGGGATCAAGACGACGTTCGTGGATGCCCACGATCTTGCCGAGATCGAATCCGCCATCCGGGACGATACGAGAGCGGTCTATCTCGAGACCCTCGGAAACCCGAACAGCGATATCCCGGATATCGACGCTGTCTCTGAGATCGCCCACAGGCACGGGATCCCCGTTGTCGTGGACAACACCTTCGGCACGCCCTACCTGATCCGTCCCTTCGAACACGGCGCGGACATCGTCGTACACTCCGCCACCAAGTTCATCGGCGGCCACGGCACGACCCTGGGCGGGATCATCGTGGAATCCGGAAAGTTCGACTGGAGCCGGAGCGGGAAATATCCCAACATCGCCGCACCGAATCCCAGCTATCACGGGATCTCCTTCTATGACGCGGTCGGCCCCGCCGCTTTTGTGACCTACATCCGGGCCATCCTCCTGCGCGACACCGGCGCCTGCATCTCCCCCTTCAACGCATTCCTGCTGCTGCAGGGCGTGGAGACCCTCTCCCTGCGTCTCGACCGGCATGCGGAAAACACGAAGAAAGTCGTGGAATACCTCGCAAAGCATCCGCAGGTCGAAAAGGTCAACCACCCCTCCCTGCCGGATCATCCGGATCACGCTCTTTATGAAAGGTATTTCCCCAAGGGCGGCGCCTCTATCTTCACGTTCGACATCAAGGGCGGACAGGAGGAAGCCTGGAAGTTCATCGACAGCCTGAAGATCTTCTCGCTTCTCGCCAACGTAGCGGACGTGAAGAGCCTCGTGATCCATCCCGCCTCCACCACCCATTCCCAGCTCAGCGAAGAAGAACTGCTGGATCAGGGCATCCGTCCCGGAACGATCCGGCTCTCCATCGGAACCGAGCACATCGACGACATCCTTGCGGATCTGGAGAACGCGTTTGCCTCCGTCCGCTGAACGCAAAGAAAGGAAAAAAACCATGTCAAAGATCTACAAAGGCACACTGGGACTCATCGGGAACACTCCTCTCGTGGAAGTCGCGAACATCGAAAAGGAACTGGGGCTGGAAGCCACGGTGATCGTCAAACTGGAATACTTCAATCCCGCCGGCAGCGTGAAGGACCGTATCGCCAAGGCCATGATCGAAGACGCGGAGGCCAAAGGTCTGCTGAAGGAAGGTTCCGTCATCATCGAGCCCACGTCGGGCAATACCGGTATCGGCCTTGCCGCGATCGCCGCAGCGAAAGGCTACCGCATCATCCTGACGATGCCCGAGACCATGAGCGTCGAACGCAGGAACATCCTGAAGGCCTACGGCGCCGAGATTGTCCTGACGGAAGGCGCAAAGGGCATGAAAGGCGCCATAGCTAAAGCGGAGGAACTCGTCAAGGAGATCCCGAACGGATTCATTCCCGGTCAGTTCGTGAACCCTGCCAATCCGGCCATCCATAAGGCCACCACGGGTCCCGAGATCTGGAACGACACCGACGGCACTGTGGATATCTTCATCGCGGGCGTAGGGACCGGAGGCACGGTCACGGGCGTCGGCGAATACCTCAAGGAGAAGAACCCGAACGTACAGATCGTCGCGCTGGAACCGGAAGACTCCCCCGTCCTTTCCGAAGGCAGGAGCGGAGCCCATAAGATCCAGGGCATCGGCGCAGGCTTCGTTCCGGACGTCCTGGACACCAAAGTCTATGACGAAGTCATCCGGGTCTCCAACGAAGACTCCTTCCGTACGGCCAGACTCCTCGCGCACAAGGAAGGCATCTCTGTGGGCATCTCTTCAGGCGCCGCCCTGTTCGGCGCGATCTCACTGGCAAAACGCCCGGAAAACAAGGGCAAGGTCATTGTAGCTCTGCTTGCAGACAGCGGCGACCGCTACTACTCTACGCCCCTGTTCACGCAGGACTGAGACCGCAGAGCCATCCGCATCCGGACCCCTCAGGGGTCCGTTTTTTTATACAGGGATAAATAACTGAACCCTGCATACGAAGAACAGGGCAGAAAAAAAGACGGCACGCTGATCGGTACCGTCTTCGTATATAAGGCTGCTGCTCAGGCAGCATGCCGCAGAGCCTGAATGAGGCGCTTACTCGGTCCGGCCGGCGTCATAGACCGTCATGTCCGTTCCCGTATCCCTCACCAGGATCGAGGAAGGATAATTCCAAAGCTTGAGGGTCACGAAGACATCGCCCGCAGCGCCGCTCACGTTGCCAGCCTGCAGGAACCAGACGACCCAGAACCAGTCCTCCGGCACGAGCAGGGAAAGGATCCCGAATACGACGCCCCAGAAAACGAGCGGCGCCAGTGCGATCAGCCGGTAGGACGTCTTGTCGAACCAGTCTTCCCTGCTGCCCGCGAACGCGTACATCCCCGTGAACCCGAAAATGACCTTTCCTCCGCCGACCGCCTTCATGGCGGCCGCGTGCGTGAGTTCATGCAGCACGATATAGGCCACGAAAGCTAGCAGGAGCACGCCCAGCCGGATCAGATATCCGCTCAGTGACGTCAGATCGAAGAAACGGGTCACGGGGACGATGAAATGCCCGGCGACGAGGATGGCTATCATGACGACCGCCCCGATGAGATTGACGATCAGCGCCGTCTTTTTATCGTTCTGCAGATCGATCTTCAGGATCTCTCCGTACCCCTCCGGAAGGGCCTGATATGCTTTCATGCTGTTTTCTCCTTTTCCATAAGCTTCAGACAGAAATCCGCGGGATCCCAGATCCCGCGGAACCGTATACTGATCCTCAGACCTTTTCCCAGGTCGTGCCGTCTTTGCCGTCCTTGAGGACGATGCCCTGTTCGGCGAGTTCGTTGCGGATCTGGTCCGCAAGCGCGAAGTTGCGGTCTTTGCGGGCCTGAGCGCGCTCAGCGATCTTGCTCTCCACGTATGCCGCGAGATCTCCGTCGGCTTCGCCTTTGGGTTCTTCCTTCTCCACCGTCAGATCCAGGCTCAGGACACGGTCGAAGTCAGCGATGATCGCCCGTTTGGTCGCATCGTTCGTATCGGCTTTCAGGACCTCGTAGATCAGGGTGATCCCCAGAGAACTGTTGAGATCGTTGCCCAGAGCATCCAGGAAACGGCCGCGGAAATCCTCAAAGACTGCCTGATCGACTTCGCCCGCGGGATCGAGATCCAGAACGCGCCGGCGCAGCTTCTCATAGGTGTTCTTCACGTTGTCCAGGACTTCGAAGGAGAATTCCAGGGGCTTGCGATAATGGCTCTGCAGGCAGAACATGCGGTAGACCAGAGGATCGTAGCCCTGTTCCTTCAGAGTGGACACAGTCAGGAATCCGCCTTTGGACTTGCTCATCTTGCCGCCCTTGTCGTTCAGATGCTGCACATGGAACCAGGTCCGGCACCAGGGATGGCCGAGATAGGCTTCGCTCTGGGCGATCTCGTTCGTATGATGCGGGAAGATGTTGTCCACGCCGCCGCAGTGAATGTCCAGATACTCGCCCAGGTGCTTCATGGAGATGGCGCTGCACTCGATATGCCAGCCCGGATAGCCGGTGCCCCAGGGGCTTTCCCAGCGCAGTTCCTGGTTCTCGAACTTGCTCTTGGTGAACCAGAGGACGAAGTCCGCGGGATTGCGTTTGTTCTCGTCCTGATCCACGTCGTCCCGCACGCCGACCATGAGGTCGTCCTGCTTATGACCTGTCAGGCAGTAGTAGTCCTTCAGTTTGGACGTATCGAAGTAGATGTTGCCGCCCGCCTCATAGGCGTAGCCTTTCTCGAAGAGGACTTCGATGAGGTGGATGTATTCGGGGATCAGGTTGGTGGCAGGTTCCACGACGTCCGGAGTCTTGATGTTCAGATCGGCGCAGTCAGCAAAGAAAGCGTCCGTATAGAATTTCGCGATCTCCATGACGGTCTTGTGTTCACGCTTTGCACCGGCGACCATCTTGTCCTCGCCGGTGTCCGCATCGGAGGAAAGATGTCCCACGTCCGTGATGTTCATGACGCGTTTGACGTCATAGCCCGCAGAGCGCAGGAACTTCTCCAGGATGTCTTCCATGATGTAGCTGCGCAGGTTGCCGAGATGGGCGAAGTGATAGACCGTGGGACCGCACGTATACATGTTCACATGGCCGGGCGTATGGGTCTCGAAGGGATCCACCGTTTTCGTCGCGGTATTATAAAAAGCAATGGGGTGTTCCATCCGCTGTCTCCTTTGATTTTGATAGGATAAGTATAGTGGATTGCGGCGCATTTCGCAAGTGCTCTTCATTGACGGAAAAGGCGCGTCCATGGTACAATGGCATGCAGATTCTTTCGAAAAAAGGAGCTTCATGATGGATATCCGCGAACAGATCATTCAGTGCCTTGCAGAAGCAGCCGGCATGGAAGCGTCCGAGGTGGACGCGGCTCTGGAAGTCCCCCCGTCGGCGGACATGGGCGACTATGCCTTCCCCTGCTTCCGTCTTGCGAAGACCTGGCGCAAGGCCCCGCCCCTGATCGCTCAGGAACTGGCGGAACAGATCGGCCTTCCCGCATGTGTGGAAAGGGCGGAAGCCGTCAAGGGCTATCTGAATTTCTACGTCAGCCGGACGGAACTGGCCCGCGCATGCCTCGAGCCCGTGCTCGAAGCCGGAGAGCGCTACGGGTCCGGAAACGAGGGGCAGGGCAAAACCATCTGCATCGACTACAGCTCGATCAACATCGCCAAGCGTTTCCATATCGGTCATCTTTCGACGACCGTTCTCGGCAACGCGCTGTACCGCATCCATGAGTTCCGCGGATACAAGTGCGTGGGCATCAACCACCTGGGAGACTGGGGCACGCAGTTCGGCAAGATGATCGCGGCCTACAAGCACTGGGGCGACAAGGAGACCGTCGAACGCGAAGGCGTCGACGCCATGACCGCCCTGTACGTCCGTTTCCATGAAGAGGCCGAGAAGGATCCTTCCCTGGAGGACGAAGGACGCCGCTGGTTCAAGGCCATCGAGGAAAACGATCCTGAGGCCATGGAGATCTTCAACTGGTTCAAGGAAGTGACCCTGAAGGACGCCATGCGCGTCTACGATATGCTCGGCATCCGCTTCGACAGCTACGCGGGCGAATCCTTCTACAACGACAAGATGGACAGGGTGATCGACGAGCTGAAGGCGAAGGGTCTCCTCACCGAGTCCGACGGCGCTCAGGTCGTGGACCTTTCCGCCTGGGACATGCCCCCCTGCCTCATCCTGAAGCAGGATGGCGCGACCCTGTACGCCACGCGCGACCTGGCTGCCGCCCTCTACCGCAAGGACACCTATGATTTCGCCCGCTCGCTCTACGTCGTGGCCTATCAGCAGAGCCTGCACTTCAGACAGGTCTTCAAGGTCCTTGAACTCATGGGCTACGACTGGGCCAAGGACTGCGAGCACGTGGCCTTCGGCATGGTCTCCTATGAAGGCCAGACCCTTTCCACCCGCAAAGGCTACGTCGTCTACCTGGATGAGCTCCTCCAGCGGGCGGTCGAAAAGGCAGACACGATCATCGCGGAAAAGACGCCGGATCTGGAAAACCGGGAAGAGGTCGCCCGTCAGGTCGGCATCGGGTCTGTCGTCTTCTCCACCGTGCTCAACAACCGGATCAAGGACATCGATTTCTGGTGGGACCGCGCGCTTTCCTTCGACGGCGAAACGGCTCCCTATGTTCAGTATACGCACGCCCGCTGCTGCAGCCTCCTGCGCCGCGCAGAGGAAGCCGGCGTGCCGGAGGGCGGTATCGACTACAGCCTCCTGACCGATGACGACGCCATCGCCGTGCTGAAAGCGCTCAGCGCTTTCCCGGACGCCGTTTCTCAGGCTCAGGTCCGCTGCGAGCCCTATCTCGTGACCCGCGCCGTGCTTGCCGTAACTTCCGCCTTCAACCATTATTACATCGATCACCGGGTGATCGACGAAGATCCGGAAGTGACACACGCCCGTGTCGCACTGACGCGCGCCGTGCGTCAGGTCTTAAAGACCGGTCTGTATCTTATCGGCGTGGAAGCGCCTGAACGCATGTAATTTCCCCGAAAACTGTCCGGATCCGCAGCCTCTGCGGATCCGTTTTTTCAGCCGTCTCACATCCCCGGACAGGAGAAAAAAAGTGAATTCGAAAGACAGAATGGCCATGATGGCCGAACTTCCCGAGCATTCCGTACTGATCAGAATGAGCCTGCCCATGATGATCTCTTTCTTCATTCAGGCCATGTACAATATCGTGGACTCCATGTTCGTGGCGCAGATCTCCGAAAACGCCCTGACAGCGGTTTCCCTGGCCTTTCCCATGCAGCAGATCGTGACAGCCGTCGCCGTGGGACTTGCCACGGGCGTATCCGCGGTCTGGTCCCGCGCCATGGGCATGGGAGACAGAAAGCACGCGTCCGGTATTATTCGGACCATGACAGGCATGTGCCTCTTTGTTACACTCATCTTCCTTCTTCTCGGGCTGTTCGCATCCGGACCTCTGTTCCGCGCACAGACCGATGTGGCGGAGATTGCCCAAATGGGTACGGTCTATCTCACGATCAACTGGGCGCTTTCCTGCGGTTCCGTATTCAGCAAATACTATGAAAGGCTGCTCGTGTCCGCCGGAAGATCCGTCCTGTCCATGGCCGCCATGGCATCGGGCGCCATCTTCAATCTGGTCTTCGATCCCCTGCTCATCTTCGGTATCGGCCCCTTCCCGGCACTGGGCATCGCGGGTGCAGCCTGGGCGACCGTAGGCGGCCAGATCTTTTCCGCCCTTGTCGCCAGCGTTCTGAACGCTCTGTACAACGAACCCGTAAGAGCCGACATGCTGGTCCCGCGCTTCCGTCTGCGGGATGCGGAAGCGATCCTCAGGGTCGGCATGCCTTCGATCCTGACCATGGGGCTCTCCTCCCTGACCAGCTTTTTCATCAATCAGATCCTTCTGGCCTACTCCACGACGGCCACCGCCGTGTACGGCATCTGTATGAAACTGCAGAATGTCTGTTATATGCCTTCCTTCGGGCTGAATAACGGCCTTGTCCCGATTCTTTCCTACAACTACGGGATCCGCCGTACGGACAGAGTACGCCGCACGATGAACCTGGCTCTTGCAGGCATCTCCGTTCTCATGATCTCACTCATGATCCTGTTCGAACTGATCCCGGGCACGATCCTGACCCTTTTCAATGCGGGAGACACGCTTCGCTCGATCGGCATGGTCTGTCTGCGTGCCTGCGTCCTCTCCCTGCCTTTCGGCGCGGTCTCAATGATTCTTGCCACCAGCATGCAGGCGCTGGACCATGCGCATTATGCGCTCATCATCAATCTCATGCGGCAGTGTATACTGCTGATCGCCAGTTTTGCGCTGCTGTCCCGGATCACACACAGTCAGGACCTGATCTGGCTTGCCGTGCCCATAACGGAAGCTGTCACTTTCGCCGTCAGTCTTCTTCTGAACCGTCGTTTCCGCAGGCATCTGGGCATCTGAAAGATCCATAAACGTGTAGGAGCGGCACAGGTTTTTCGGCCTGTGCCGCTCTGTGTCTTTTCCGGAAACCATCTTTTCCAAACGGTTCATCCGATTCAGGATGGCTACTTCCTTTCTGCCTAACAGGCCGATGCAGTGCCGCTATGAGAAAGACAGAGATCCGCGGAAACTGCAGATCGTATCCAGCCAGCAGATCCAGACAATCGGCAGGCGCAGAATTGAGAAATGCATCGGAAATGATCCCCGGAAGGGATGATCATCGTCGAAGACGCGATACGGAAAAGCCTTGGATCGAGAAGCCTTGGATCGAAACGCCCTGCGTACATGGAAGACTCCTGACAAAAACAGCAGCCGGAAAAACCGAATGCTGCAAAAAGGGTCACTGCAATTTTGACAGTATCATAAAAACGATACACCCTGCCAGGAAATCACTCTATTCCTGCGGCTCCGCCGTTGTCGTGGTATGCACCACACAGGAATGTTGAAGGCAGCCCTTACGGGGTGTGTCGCACACCGTAACAAGCAGGGAAAAAATCTATATTTTTCTCGCTGCGATCCGCCAGGTCATCCCGCACTCAGGTGATGTTCCGTCCCCTGAAACCCCTCGTCACAGAAAAATCGCAAATAATCACGCTGACGGCTCTTGATAAATACACTCATTGGGTGTATTATATATGCGAGGTGATTTTATGGACATTCGTGAAATGAGAACGCGGCTCGGCGATACGCAAAGCGAGTTTGCGGCAAGATACAACATCCCCTTTCGCACCGTGCAAAACTGGGAAACCGGACTTCGCAAGCCGCCGGAGTATATTATGATGCTTTTAGAAAGCCGTATACGTGAAGATCTTGTAAACAGAAAGACTGCCTCGCTTCCGAAGTACGATCCGCGCAAGAGCGATCTTCCCAAGAGAAGTGACTATGTCGGCGCTTTTTCGTGGTTAAAGGCAGTTCGTGAACGGCTCGGCGAAAACGTCGTTTTCGCGCTGGACGAAGCGTTGATGTGTCAGGGCAGCTTCAGCGGGCGGAGTGACGAATATATCGTATGGGTCTATGGCGACGATAAGGTTTCAAACTTTAACGGCGTGGTTCTGCTTGGAAACAAGGTAAGCCAATACTGTATCAAGGAAAAGAGCGGACTGCGATTCACAGACTTCAACCGAACGCTATCCGACGCGCTCGCAAACGAGTCGATACTGGACATGCAGGGCATCACCGAGGCGGTCAGCAGGTATTACTATTCCAACAACGAGAGTTTTGACGGTCTTTCCGTCGCGCCTGAATATCAGGAACGGTTTGAAAGACTGGCAAATGAAGCAAGAGAATACTATGATAATTGAAAGGATGATTTTATGAATATTACGGCAGAAGAAAAGCTGATGTACAACGTAATGAAAGCGATATATGACAGCGGTATTCCCGTCAACTTCAAAGGTTCTATGGTTCTGAAAGCCTGCCTTATGGAGGCGGGTTATCTGGAAGAAACAAGGCATACCGTGGACATCGACGCCAACTGGTATACGGATACGCCTCCGACAGCGGAGCAGATGGTTGAATCCTTGCAGAAAGCGATCTCAAAAAGCGGGATCGGTCTGAGAGTCAGCATCTACAGAATGTACGGCGAAGGACGGTCTGCCGGCTTTGAGTTGGCGAACAGTGAATCCGGTGAAATTTTGTTTACGATGGACGTCGACGTGAACCGTCCGATCCCGCCGACAAAGATTTACGAAGTCGCCGGCGTTCGCTTCTGCGGTGTGGCGCCGATCCAGATGATCTCCGACAAGGTCGCGGCAATCTCTACCGACAAAGTGTTCAGACGGATAAAAGATGTTGTCGATCTCTACTATATCTCCCATGTCGTTCTGTTCGATCGCGCAGCTGTCCTTGAGACGCTGAAAAACAGCGGACGGGAGTTGGAAAGCTTCAGAGGATTTTTGCACCGTTCGGACGAGTTACGGCATTCTTATGAAAAGTTCCGTTTCGCAGGAGACGTAAGCAAACCGCCGTTCGATGAGGTGTATCGTACAGTCAAGGCATATATCAAAGACGTGCTTCCGAGGGAACGAAACAGAGATTACGAAAGATAACAAACCCAATACAGCAACCGAGCCAATGAGCGTAACAGCTCACCGGCTTTTTTTCTGTGAAAATCCAAACGAGAGGAGGACAACTGCTTAGAGAAAGGCAAAAAGAAACAACCGACCGGGATATTCTTTCCTGCACCGAAGCGCATAAGCGGAAGATATAAAGCATCGCCGCAAAATGCGGACTCAGGCAAGGAGAATATATCCTGCAAAAGGCGCTCGGCTATGAACCGAAAACGGTTCCGCCGGACGTTAGTGTTAAATATCTTCGGGAGAATTAGGAGCAGGATATAATGGACCCCTTGTCAAGACCACTCACGAAAACAAGTATCGTGAACAAAGAGCACCACTTGATTGGATACCATACCATCTTAAGCCGATATAAAGTCGGCAGCAGCACTATAGCTCTTATTATGGAGCGATACCACATTTGGGGTATGACGCTGGAAGACCTAAAAATCCATGAAACCGAATGATGTAGAAAACAGGTTTTACCCAGAGTAAAACCGACGCAACACCCAGAGAGCACTTCCTGATTTTGCAGCAATCCATGAGATGATGTCAAAAACGAAGCATCCGGATCTTGCATATATCTGGATGGAACACTACAAAAAGAAGTATCCGGATGGATATCAGGTGTCACAGTATTATAAGCTGTACGGGAAATATGTTAAGGAGCATTATGGCCAGGAAAGCGTCAGAATGGCTGTAGAGCGCATTCCGGGTGAGAAGATAAGTGAATATCTGGGCTGCGCGGTCAACGGGAAAACAGGATTTCAGTCGAACCGCTTTCTCTTGCGTGGTGCGATAGAAATCAGTCTCACCAAAAGACTAGAAGGGAGCATTCAGAGTGGAATCAAGCAGACCCTCATCCCGGATACCGTGTGATCCGCCATAGCGCTCGATCAGCTGATGATGAAGCATCAGAATCTGATCACGGGCGTACTCTCTCTGCCCTTTGGCGCGGTCTCCATGATCCTTTCGACCAGCATGCAGGCACTGGATCACAGCCGCTATGCGCTCATCATCAACCTCATGCGGCAGTGCGTGCTGCTGATAGCCAGTTTTGCTCTTCTTTCTCTCCTGACTCACAGTCAGGAACTGATCTGTCTGGCCGTCCCCGTCACGGAGATCGTCACCTTTGTCACGGCCCTCGTCCTGAATGCACGTTTTCAGAAGCATCTGTTCAGCTAGACAGACAGAACAAAGAACCGCTCCGCTTTCGCGGAACGGTTCTTTTCACATAAGGCTGGTTTTATTTTTTCCCGAACAGGCCGCCGATCGCATCCAGGCTCAGCTTGGCTTTCACGCCGTCCACGATGGCTTTCACGCTCTCATCCGGAAGATCGACGCCCAGCAGGTCTTCCACGGCTTTGACCGGGTTCTCCTTGAACTTCGCCTTCAGTCCTTCATCCGATTTGATCTTTCCGACCAGTTCTTCGATCTTTGCCTTGATATCCATGTGTATTCCTTCCTTTCCTTTTATACCGTCGAAGCCCCGGCGTCCGCCGAAACTTCCTTTCCCGGTTCCATTATACATCAAAACGGAGGGAACAAGAAAGAGGTCCCGCCGCACAGGCTTTGATTTCCCGTCTTCCGTCTGTGACAGAAAAGGCATTTCGGTACTTTACATCCCTCCGGCCGGGCGGTATCCTTGTTATATCAAGTGACAGTCCTGAAATAAAGGAGGCATTCCATGAGCAAAGTCTTCGAACCCACCTTCGAATCCCTTTACCGGTACCGCTGTCCGGAATGGTTCAGGGACGCCAAATTCGGCATCTGGAGCCACTGGGGCCCGCAAAGCGTACCCATGTACGGCGACTGGTATGCCCGCAACATGTATGTGGAGGGAAGTCCGCAGTATCTCTATCACATCCGCCACTACGGCCATCCGTCGGAATTCGGGTACAAGGATCTTGTCCAACTCTGGCACGCAGAGAATTTCGATCCCGAAGGACTCATGGATCTGTATTATCGGTCCGGCGCCCGTTACTTCATGTCCCAGGCGACCCACCATGACCATTTCTTCAATTATGCGTCCAGGATCAACCGTTTCAATTCCGTGGACGTCGGGCCGCACAAGGACATCTGCGGTCTCTGGCAGAAAGCTGCCGCGAAATACGGGCTCCCCTTCGGCATGAGCGAACACCTCGGCGCTTCCTTCTCCTGGTGGACCGTCAATAAGCTGGCAGACAAAGAAGGCCCATACAAAGGCGTACCCTACGACGGGAACGATCCGGCCTACCGTGATTTCTATCATAACGACTTCGAACACCTGGACGACCTGAAGACTGTCGGGCACGCTCCCTGGTATACAGCCAATGCGAAGTATCACGCCTACTGGCTCTCCGCCGTGAAAGAGATGATCGACCTCTATCATCCCGACCTGCTGTACAGCGACGGAGGACTGCCCTTTGCCGAACTGGGGAAAGCCCCGACGGACGATCCGCTCTACAGAGCCGGTCTGGAATTTCTCGCCTACTATTACAACGACGGCGCCCGGATCCACGGGGAAGACTCCGTCGTCTACCTGCAGAAGGACCGCCGGCCCGAATGCAGCCGCATCGGGACGCTGGACGTGGAGAAATCCCAGCTGACTGACATCTCTCCGGAGCCCTGGCATACGGACACCTGCATCGGCAACTGGTTCTATGACGTGCGCCAGAAATACAAATCCCCCGCACACATCGTCGAGATGCTGGTAGACATCGTCGCCAAGAACGGGAACATGCTCCTGAACGTCCTCCAGAAACCCGACGGCACGATCGACGCCCAGGCACAGTACATCCTGGAACACATCGGCGCCTGGTTTGCAGTCAACGCGGAGGGCATCTACGGCACGCGGCCCTGGCGCGTCGCTGCGGAAGGCACGAGCCGGGTGGATCCCGCCGGCTTCAAGGAAGCCAAAGTAGACTGGATGCCCGGCGATTACCGCTTCACCTGCAAGGGCAGCAGCGTATACGCTTTCATGATGGCTCCCTGTGAAGGCGAAGCCGTGCTCCGTTCCTTCACGGAACGCGTGAAGGGCGTGGAGCTTCTGGGATTCGGGCACTGCGAGTTCGCACAGCCCTTCGGCGCTTTGAACGTGAAGCTCCCCGCCCGTCTTCCCAGCGAATTCGTGAACTGTCTGAAGATCACCCTGTGACGGTCTGAAGGAAAAGGAGAAACAGATCATGAGTGAAAACAGGATCGTACGTCACGCCCCCGGCGAACTGATTGATTTCGAGACCCTCTTCGTGGAGAACGCAGCCTTCAAGGACGGCGTCCCGAAGAAGACAGGCCGCATGGAACGCGTGGACTATATCAGCGACGTCTACGAAGACGGCGTCGCCTATCCCAAATACTGCAACGTCTATCTGCCCTGGTGCTACGATCCGGAGGACAAGGAGCGTCGTTACAACGTCCTGTATTATCAGCACGGCAACACCTGTGATCCCGAGATTTTTGCGGGAGAGAACAGGCGTCTCTTCGACCTGCTCTTCGACGACGGAACGATCGAACCCTGCATCATCGTGTCGACGACCTACTACTTCGACGTCACGAAAGACGTGGAAGAGCGGAAGCGCACGGGCGGCGTGCCCGCAGGCGACGGAGGATGGCCCGGCGTGAAGCCGAACTTCTGGCGCGAGATCGTGGAAAAGACCATCCCTGCCGTCGAAACGCGCTACAACACGTATCTGACGGATCCGACCCCCGAGGGCATCCGGGCGACGAGAGATCACCGTGCCTTTTCGGGCTATTCCCGCGGCAGCGTGTTCACATGGCGCATGTTCCATCATGCCCTTCCCTATTTCCGCTGGTTCGCGCCGATGAGCTGTCATACGACGGCCGGAAAGCCCATCCGCGAGCCGTATACAAAAGAGGAGATCCTCGCTTACCTGCAGGAACCCATCCGTGAGAATCCCGGTCTTCCCTTCTTCATCTTCGCGTCGAACGGAGGTCCCCGGGACGTGGCTCAGATGACGGAACAGATGAAATATATCCCGAGCGCGGAAGGCTTCTCCTACGGCCGGGATCCGAAGGTCAACAACATCTGCTTCTCCATCTCGGATTTCCCGCATACGGATCTGCTCGTGCCGTACTACTACTACAATTCGCTTCAGGTCCTGTTCCGGGAATAAGGTCCCTGACAGTGATCGGACACAGGAGGAACGGCGGATGAAAACAAAGCGCGTGACGGTCCTTCCCTACGATCCCCTTTGGGAGCAGCGCTTCGCTGAGATCAGATGCGAGCTGCTGGACGCGCTCGGTCCGCTGGCGCTTGCCGTCGAGCACGTCGGGAGCACGTCCGTGCGCGGTCTTTCCGCGAAGCCCGTCATCGATATCGACGTCGTCATCCGGGACACAGGTCTCCTGGCCGACGTGATCTCCGCTCTGAAGACGATCGGATACGAATACGAAGGCGATCTCGGCATCCCCGGACGGGAGGCGTTCCGCTACGAGGACAAAAGCCATCTCATGAAGCATCATCTCTACGTCTGTCCCCGGGATTCCGCCGAACTGAAACGTCACCTCGCCTTCAGGGACTATCTGCGCTCCCATCCGGAAACGGCCCGTGAATACGGACGGATCAAGGAGGAAGGCGCGGCCCTGTATCCTGACGACATCGACGGCTATATCCGTTACAAATCCCCCTTCATCGAAAGGGTCTACAAAGAGATCGGTCTCTGACCGTCCCGCCTCCGGTCCGCAGGTTTTTCCCGGTCCCGGTATACGGCAGGAAACAAAAACTTATTTCAGGAGGTACCAGCATGTTCCGTATGTATTCGGACGCAGTGGATCCCTCGAAGGTCCCGCAGCGGATCCTGTCCACCGGAGACGTCATGCCCGGGATCGGGCTCGGGACTTTCGGATCCGACAAATACGGTCCCGCGGAAATAGCGGAGGCCGTACGGGGAGCGCTCCGTTCCGGCTATCGTCTCATCGACTGCGCAGCCTGTTACGGCAACGAGGATGCGATCGGTCCCGTGTTCCGGGAAGCTTTCTCGGAAGGACTGGACCGGAAAGATCTGTTCGTCATTTCCAAAGTCTGGAACGACGCGCACAGCCCCGAGGCCGTCGCGGCTTCCTGCCGCAGGAGCCTGCGGGATCTGGGCCTCGATTACTTCGATGCCTATCTCGTCCACTGGCCTTTCCCGAACTATCATGCCCCGGGATGCGACGGAGACGCGCGCAATCCCGATTCCCGCCCCTATATCCACGAGGAGTTCATGGAGACCTGGGGCGCCGTGGAACAGCTCGTCCGGGAAGGCCTCGTGCGCAACCCCGGCGTCAGCAACGTGACGATCCCCAAACTGAAGCTCATCCTTCGGGACGCTTCGGTCCGGCCCGTCCTGAACGAGATGGAACTGCATCCCAGCTTCCAGCAGGGAGAGCTCTTCCAGTTCACCCTGGATCAGGGTATCCAGCCCGTGGGATACTGCCCCCTGGGCTCTCCCTCCCGCCCGGAACGCGACCGTTCGGAAGACGACGTGAACGACATGGAGATGCCGGCCCTCAGAAAGATCGCGGAGCGGCACGGCGTCCATCCTGCCCTCATCTGCCTCAAATGGGCGGTGCAGCGCGGACAGGTCCCGATCCCCTTCTCCGTGAAGGCGCCTCAGTATCTGTCCAACCTGAAGGCCGTCACGGAGGATCCGCTGACTGCGGAGGAACTGAACGATCTGCGCGGATGCGACCGCAACGCGCGCATGATCAAAGGCCAGGTCTTCCTCTGGCCTGGCGCGAAGTCCTGGCTGGATCTCTGGGACGCGGACGGCCGGATCCCCGGGTGGGAAGGATAACGCTGATGCCGGCAGAAGACAAAGTCACGTGCGCCGGCTGCGGAAAAACGTTCGACCCGTCGGACGGAGGCCGCTACGATCATGCGCTCCGCGGATTCCTGTGCCCGAAGTGCGTGGAGATGACGGACAGCCTGCTGACGCCTGAGGACAAAGCTCTCGTACAGGCTGTCGGGGCTTCGGATCCCTCGCCTTCCATCGGATGGACGATCGTCAAGGCCGCAGTCGGAGGGCTGTTCTTCGCGGTGGCCTTCGAGATGGACAGTCTCCTGGAGACCCTTCTCGCTCAGCTTCACGCACTTGTTTTCTTTCTGTGGGCAGTATGGCCCTGGGCCCGTCTGGCCCTGCGGAGAGAAAGAGCGAAAACAGCTTTGGAAAAAGCTCTTGAAGCCGGACGCACTCAGATGAAAGTGATGCCCGGGATTCGGCCTGAAACCCGGTTCTGCCCGCACTGCGGCAGTCCGGCAAAAGGGCGTTTCTGCGAACACTGCGGATTCCCTCTGCCCCGCTGATTTTCTTCTCGGAGCCGGCAGCGAATCAGAAAACAGACAAAAGCGACGGAACACGGTTCCGCCGCTTTTCTTTTATCCGGATCAGATCTGAAATAAAAGCACCGGGCTCAGAGCCCGGTGCGGGATATGCGGTCATCAGGCGGCATAATCGCCCTGATAGGAGATGAGCGTCGCGTCGTACACGCCCTCGATGCGGAGGAAATCGTTCACGAGGTTGGTGTTCTCACCCGTGAGTCGGAGTTCGATCGTCAGCTCGACGCCGTTCTGCGTCACGGCCTTGCTCTTGAGGCGGGCGGGACGGGGCAGACGGGAGATCATATGGTTCACGGCGTCAGCGCTCGCGAAGTCGTGGCGGACGATGAGCAGATAGGCAGCGTTGCCCTTGCCGCCGATCAGGAACATGATGTACAGGAACACGCCGATGATGAGGCTGCCGAGGATCACGTAGATATAGAAGGAAGTGCCCGCGCCGATGCAGATGCCGGCCGCAATCGCCCAGAACATGTACACCGTATCCATGGGGTCTTTGACAGCCGTACGGAAACGGACGATGGACAGGGCGCCGACCATGCCCAGAGACAGGGTCAGGTTGGACGTGATGCAGCGGATGATGAGCGTCGTCACCATGATGAGCATGACGAGGGAGATGTTGAAGGAACGGGTATACATGACGCCGTTATAGGTGCGCTTGTATACGATGAAGATCAGCATCCCGATGACGAATGCCAGAAGAAGTGCGAGGAGCAGATCTCCGATGTTCAGAGAGTTCGCTGCGACGGTCGTCGTGTCCTTCACGATGTCCTTGATGGTAGTGGTGTCGAAAAACATGGATGTTTCCTCCTTCAAGCCTCAGTGGAACCTGCGGCAAAGACTGTATTTGGATATGGCCGAACGCTGGCCGTTCACTGTGTTCAGGATGCCCTGGATATGGGGCGGCAGGATGTTGTCATACTTGACTTCCAGGATCATCTGTCCGGGCTCCAGGACCGGTACGGGAGCTGACCGTCCCGAAAAGAGATCGTGGGAAAACAGTCCCGTATGCAGATCCTTGTCAAAAGTGATCCGCACGTTCCCCACCGGATAGACGTAGGCTTCGCGGAAATAATCCACGATGACGACGGGCCTCAGGACCTTGGCGCGCATCTGCGCGTAGAACCCGTCCAGTACGGGGCTCTCGCCCAGAGGGATGCGCGTCCAGTCGCCGGACAGGATATCGTCCGTCAGATCCCTGGACAGGGCGCAGGACGCTTTGGCGGTCATCTGGGAGAACTTCATCTTGTTCTCCAGGTGGATGGGCGAATCCTTCAGGTTGTAAATCCGGATCCGGTATTTCTGCCTGTCCTGGACGCCGTCCATCTTCTCCCACATGGCGGAATTGTTGATGTCGTCAAAGTAGAGGCTTCGGATGTGATAGCCCCTGCTCTGCTTCAGGGAATGCTCGTCCATGGGCATGGCCGCCATCAGCTTGTCCCGAAGCACCAGGTACTCTCCGTAGCTGATGAAATACTTGACTTCGTGTCGCAGCTGCATGTCAGTAGTCTCCGAATATCTCGCTGATGAGCGAAGCTCCCACGTGCAGATCCTGCTGCACGTCCTCGATGAAATAATCCCTCCGGGTGCGGGCAAAGGTCCGGATGGATTCCACGTTCGCCAGCCACCCCTTGTAGCTCAGGGTCACCATCGTTCCGCCTTCACGGTCGCAGGGGCTCCAGCGGTTTCTGTCGCGTTCCATCGAGGAATCGATCTGTCCCGCGACTTCATTCACCATGCCGATGAGCGATTCCTCGGAATAGACCGTGTTCGTGATGTAGGCGCAGGTCTCCAGGAAGAGCTGTTTGAACTCCGGATTCTTCAGGAGCGCGATGATGATGTCCGTATCGAATCCGTTGCCCACGCCGTGACCTCTTGGATCGATGTATTCTTCCGTATAGTTCTTCTGAGCGTTCTGACGAAGCAGCGCCCAGTCCGTATCGTACAGGATCCAGCGCCAGCGTCCGTCGTACTCCTCACTCATCCAGAACTTGATGTTGCCTGTATCGGTGTTCGTCGTGTACATCTCTGTCGCGACGTACTGGGCATAGTTCTTCACGTCCATGTGAGCCTTGACCCACTCATAGTTCGAACTGTTGGACAGATCGTGCTCCTTGCAGTAATTCAGGAGTTCCAGATAGGACGCGTTGCTTCCGTATTTGACTTCGGAGCGGCTGCGTCCGTTGCCGACGAGCAGATTGACGGAGGATTTGCTCACTCCGTAATGATCCTCGAAATAGCTCGCATTGATCTTTTCCTGCAGGAAGTAGACGCCCCAGTATTCTCCGTTGATGAAGACGATGCAGGGACGGGATGCCTGGACATCCAGATCGGTGTACTGCGCCGCAAGCTTGGAAATGACGACGTCACGGATCATGGACATGTGCCATTCGGAAGCGCCCGTGCGCAGGATAAAGGAATCGTAGCTCGTGTTGGCGAGATCCGGGAAGATCTGATAGCGGAACCTCTCGTCCCCCCATACGGGACGGGACATGCAGGCGAAGCTCTTCTTGTCCTCATATCGGGAAAACGCGCCGAAGATCCGGAGGCCGAATCCCGTGGAGAGCCCGACGGTGCCGTCCGTTTCCAGAAGCTCGATATTGGCTTCCAGTTCCCGGTTGCTCATGAAGTTGGACCCGTTGTAGGGATAGGTCTGGTCGGGACCGCGCATATACAGGCCGTCCATTTCGTCGAACATCTCTTTGGGATCGACCGAGATGCTGACGAGGGGAAGATCGAAGGGCTCGTTGATGAAGATCGTCTCGGTCGTGACTTCACTCGTCACGAAGCCGTCGCGAAAGGAAGCCGCGCGGACGACCGTGTTCTTGTCGATGGAGATGGGCCCGCCGTAGACGGGAGAATCGGCACCAGGCTTGCTGCCGTCCAGCGTGTAGCGGACGGTCGTATTCTCAGGCACGAAGATCTCGAGCTGCTGGGCGGACACATAGTTGCCCGTAGCGAGCGAAAAAGCCGGCTGATCGCACTTGGCGCCGGCATAGCTCCCATTGTTGTCCGAACGGGGCGAAGGAGACATGAGATAGGCGAAGCTGCGCTGATCCTTAGGCCTTCCGTAGCTCATGGTCTCAGGGATCCGGTCCACCATGCAAGAATCCAGGATCCTGCCTTCCGCGTCAGAGATGATGAGGACGTCGCCGCCGGAGACTTTGAGCTTGAAATTCGTATGGAGTTCTCCGGCCGAAGAATCCCCGCTGCCGTCGGTGAAGACGAGGAGTTTCTGTCCGGGAGCGATGGAAACGGACGGAAAGGTCCACAGGCCGATATGCTTGGCGCTGTTGGTCATCCCATAGCCCTTCAGATTCAGCGTATCCGCCGAGTTGTTCGTGAGTTCCACCCAGGGCACGGGATTGCCGGCTTCATCCGTCACGTACTCGTCCGCGATCGTCTTGACCTCGTTGATGAGCACGCCGGGGGCCCTGCGGGCATTCGCCTCGGTCTGGAATGCCTGGTACCCGTCGTCCGTGTTCGGATATCCGGGCGTGGGCTTGGTGAATGTTTTGAACATGTCGCGGGACACGCGTCCGTAAGAATTGTCGGACTGGATCCTCTCCACGGTCACGCTGTCCACGATCTGGCCTTTCGGATTGGAGAGCACCACGGATTCCTTGAGGGAATTCAGGCCGAACTGGGCCACGATCTCCCCTTCCACGCCGTAGCCTTCCTTGTTGCAGAAGATGAGAAGATAACCGTTAGGCTCGATGACGGTCTCGCCGAACACGTATTTGCGCAGGTCGCTCTCGCTGTCGGAAAGTCCCCAGTCCTTCAGGTCTATGGGCTGGTCCGTCATGTTATGCAGTTCGACCCAGTCGTAGTAATCGCCGCTGCGGGTCGAGCAGGTGATCTTGTTGGACGTCATGACTTCCCAGATGAGTACGTCGGGATTCTCGACGCGGCGGGTCGCCATAAACTGGTTCCAGCCGTCCTGGGTGTTCGGATAACCGGGCGTGTACTGCTCCGTCATGTACCACTCGTTGGACGCCGTGTTCAGGGCATACGAAGTATCAGGCGCCATGGCCGGGACGTCCACGGCGGACAGCACGTCGCCGTAGCTGTTCAGGACGTAGAGCGCTTCGCCGGAAGCCTTCATGCGGAAAGGCGCAAAGCCTTCGACGCCGGCGTATTCGGGACCTCCGCAGAAGATGACGACGGACTGTCCGGGAGCGAGCACAGAGTCGCCGAAGGTATAGCGCAGGGGCTTCTCCAGGGAATCCGTGATCATGAACCCTCTGAGTTCCAGAGGATCCGCACCGGTATTCGTCACTTCGAACCAGTCGTAGGTCTCACCGTTGTCGCTCACGAGAGCGGAACGGTTGGAGGCCATGATCTCCGTGATCACGGGGATATGTGCGGCCGCGGCCGCATCCGTATCCGTTGCCGCCGTTTCCCTGTTCTCGCGTACGATCCGGTTCACGAGAAGCACAGCTACGATCAGGAGCGCCACGATGATCAGAAGATCCCAGAATTTTCCGGTACGGCCGTTCCCGCCCGAATTTCTGGTCTGTGCAGGCGCAGCACTTCTGGAGGAAGAACTGCCGCGGCTTCTGCGGCTGCTTCGGGTGTCTGTATCTCTAGCCAAGAAGAGTACCTCCTCAGGTTCCTGTCAGGATGAAAGGCCTTGTCTGCGCGGTCCCGGACACGTTCCGATCCCTTACGCCGGCCTGATATCTCATTCTATTATTATAGTATGAAACGCATTATCTTTCAACCTGCAGAAGCGGCTGTGGGCACCTTTCGGACAAAAACCGCTGTTGGCTGCATCTTTCAGTGTTCCTTTTATCGCTTGCGGACCTGGCGGGACGGGAATACAATAAGATCGGTCACGCACAAGAGCTCACGAAAGGAAAAGGACGCGCAAGGCGCGTCCCCGGTGGGAACATGAAAACAGGTAAATACGCACTCGTCATCTCCGAGGACGCCATGGTCTATGAGGACCTGGAAATCCTCCGCAGGCTCCCCGCCTTCGGATCCGTATGGAACGACGCCGCCGTCGTCAGAGAGATGCGTTCCGTCTACCCCACGATCACCTATCCGGCCCACACGACCATGCGTACGGGCTGCTGGCCCGACCGCCACGGCGTCATCAACAACGAGCAGACGATCCTGGGCGAAGTCTCCTCCAAGTGGGAGCATTTCAACGACATCGTCCGCGTTCCGGACATTTTCGACGCCGCCAAGGCCGCCGGGCTCACGACCTGTTCGGTGTTCTGGCCGGTCACGGGGAACCACCCCCATGTCGACTGGCTCATCAACGAGTACTGGCCGCAGGAACCGGACGGGGATCCCGTGGAGTGTTTCGCCGAATCCGGCACGGATCCGGACACGCTGGAGACAGTTCGCCGGCATATCCACATGGTCCTCGGGCACCAGAGGCAGCATCCGTTTTTCGAAAAATTCGTCTTCGCCTGCACGGACGACCTGATCCGTGAACACCGTCCCAACCTGACCATGGTCCATCCCGCCAACATTGACGCGTACCGGCACGAGACCGGCATCTTCTCCGACAAAGTGATCCACGGACTGCACGAGTGTGACGTCTGGCTTGCCGATATGCTGCAGGCTCTCGACGTCGCTGGGATCAGAGAGGAAACGAACGTTTTCGTCGTCAGCGATCACGGGCAGATGGACTTTGCAGGCAGTGTCCATCCCAACGTCCTTCTCGCCCGCGCGGGGCTCATCGACGTGGATCCCGACGGCACTCTGAAAGGCTACCGGGCCATCTGCAAGTCCATGGGCGCTTCCTGTCAGGTCTGGCTCAGCGATCCCGCGGACAGGGCCCTGCGCGAAGAGACGTTCAGCGTGCTGGACGCCGCCCGCAGGGAAGGCGTCTACGGGATCGAGAGGGTCTTTACCGAAGAGGAAACGGCCCGTCTCGAGCATCTTTCCGGCGGATTCTCCTTCGTTCTGGAAACGGACGGCCGTTATTCGTTCGGCAACCGTTTCACCGGACCCGTTCTTTCCGCGGCGGATACGTCCGACTACAAGACCGCACACGGGACGCACGGCTATCTCCCGGAAAAGGGGCCTCAGCCGACACTTCTCGCCTTCGGTCCCGGCATCCGTCCCGGTGCCCGTGCCGACCGCGCCGGCATCGTAGACATCGCGCCGACGGTGGCCGCCAGTCTGGGGCTCTCCATGCCGGATACCGACGGCCGCGTGATCGAAGAGATCCTGCGCTGATACGCACCCCATAACCCGGGGAAAAGCCCGGCCGGCCGGGCTTTTCCCCCTGTATTCTTTCAGTTCCCGCCCTTGCGGAGCGCCGGGGCCGGGTGTACAATGAGGGCGTCAACGTCCGAGTCCGGCATCCGTTCCGGACAGCAAAGGAGTCATCATGTCATTCGTATCCAGCAGAGAACTTCTTCTCCGTGCCAGAGCAGAGCACTTCGCCGTAGGCGCTTTCAACGTGGAAAACATGGAGATGGTCCAGGCCGTGCTCGAAGCCGCGTCCGAGCTTCGTTCCCCCGTGCTCATCCAGACGACGCCCGGAACGCTCAATTATGCGCCTCCCCGCGTTTTCGCCGGGATGGTCTCCCGCATGGCGGCCGCCGCCCCGATCCCCGCAGCCCTGCATCTGGATCACGGCGATTCCTTCGAACGGGCCAGGATCTGCGCGGAGGAAGGCTACACCTCCCTCATGATCGACGGATCCCTTCTTCCTTTCGAAGAGAACATCGCCCTGACGAAGAGCGTCATCGAGATGGCCGGGGACATCCCGGTCGAAGCCGAACTCGGGACGGTGGGCGGCAAGGAAGACACCCATGCCGCCGGCATCTCCTACACGGATCCCGCCCAGGCGGAGGAATTCGTCGCCCGTACGGGCGTGTTCTCGCTGGCTCCCGCCATCGGCACGGCGCACGGCGTCTATAAATCCGAGCCCAAACTGGATCTCGCCCGTCTGGAGGAGATCGCGGCGCGGGTGCCCAATCCGCTGGTCCTTCACGGGACGAGCGGCGTGCCCGTCGATACCGTGAAAGCCTGCATCGAGAGAGGCATCAGCAAAGTCAATTATGCGACGGATCTGCGCATCGCCTTCACGAAGGCCGTGGAAGCCTGGCTTGCGGAGCATCCCGGGACCATCGATCCCAAAAAATACCTGGGTGCCGCAAGGCAGGCCGTCAAAGCCCGCGTCGAGGAACTCATCCGTCTCTGCGGCAGCGAAGGGAAGGCCTGACGTGGAAACGCTGCTCCTGGGGATCGATATCGGCACGTCCGCCTGCAAGACCGCCCTATTCCGTGAAAACGGCAGCGTCGCCGCGTCTGCGGAAGTCTCCTATCCTGTGACCTATCCCGCCCCCGGACAGGCCGAACAGCATCCGGACGTCTGGTGGGACGCCGCGGTACGCTCAGTCCGTGAAGTCCTGGAAAAAAGCGGCGCGGATCCCGCCGGGATCGCAGGCGTCGGAGTGGACGGCCAGAGCTGGGCCATGGCTGCCGTGGACAGGGACGGGAATGCGCTCCTTCCCTCTCCCATCTGGACCGATCTGCGCGCAGCGGACGTCTGCTCCGAACTGGTGAAACTGGCCGGAAAAGACCGGATCTTCTCCGTTTCCGGGAATCCCGTCATGCCCGGATATACGCTTCCCAAAGTCCTCTGGATGAAAAAGGAACATCCCGAACTGTACCGGGAGACCGACAAGGTCCTTCAGTCCAACGGCTATATCGTCTTCCGTCTTACCGGTGAAGCCACCCAGGATCTTTCCCAGGGATACGGCTGGCACTGTTTCGATCCCGCCCGCGGGACCTGGGACAGGGCCCTCGCGGAAGACCTGGGCCTCCGGGTCTCCCTTCTTCCCGATATCCTGCCCTGCAGCGGGATCGCAGGGACCGTCTCGGCCGAAGCCGCGTCCCTCACGGGGCTCGCGGAAGGCACGCCCGTCGTCGCGGGCGGTCTGGACGCTGCCTGCGGGACACTGGGCGTCGGCGTCGTGAACGCCGGCCAGACCCAGGAGCAGGGCGGTCAGGCCGGAGGCATGAGCATCTGCCTCGACGTCTGCCGCTCCCATCCGGATCTCATCCTCTCCCCCCACGTCGTCCCGGACCGCTGGCTCCTCCAGGGCGGTACGACGGGAGGAGGCGGAGCGCTCCGCTGGTTCAGGGAAGAGCTCTGTCCCGGGCTTTCCTTCGAAGCCATGAGCGATCTTGCTGAAAAGGCGGAACCGGGTTCCGGCGGCGTACGCTTCCTTCCCTTCATGGCTGGTGAACGGAGCCCGTTGTGGGATCCGGACGCGAAAGCCGTGTTTTACGGACTCGGGTTCTCCGCATCCCTTCCTCAGATGATCCGTTCCGTCATGGAAGGCACCGCTTTTGCCCTGCGTCACAATCTGGAGACGGCCGAGTCGGCAGGCGCCGTGGCGGATGTCCTGCGGTCCATGGGAGGCGCCTGCAGGAGCAGCGTATGGATGCAGATCAAGGCGGACGTCACAGGGCACGTCCTGGAAGTCCCGCAGGCAGACACGGCCACTGCCTGGGGCGCCGCCATCCTTGCGGGCCTCGGGACAGGCGTCTGGAAGGACGCGGAGGAGGCCGTACGCGGCATCCGGATCCTGAAGACCTATGAACCCGACGCACGCCGCCGGGAGATCTATGAGAACGCCTACGGGGAATACAGGCGGCTGACCGCCGCCCTCGGACCCATTTTTCATGAAAAGAGGAGATCAAGATGAAAGCAGCCGTACTCCACGCCAACCGGGATCTTCGCTATGAAGACTGGCCCACACCCGTCTGCGGCCCCGGACAGGTCATGGTCCGCGTCCGTGCGACAGGCATCTGCGGGAGCGACGTGCCCCGCGTCCTGCACAACGGCGCCCATTTCTACCCCATCGTCCTGGGTCACGAATTCGCCGGCGACGTCGTTGAGACCGGCGAAGGCGTGACGAAAGTCCGGACCGGCGACACCGTGAGCGGCGCTCCGCTCCTTCCCTGCCGTGCCTGTCCCGACTGCCAGAAGGGCAACTACTCCCTCTGCCGTCACTACAGCTTCATCGGAAGCCGGGAACAGGGCAGTTTCGCGGAATACGTCGTGATCCCCGAAGCGAACGCCGTAAAGTATGATCCCTCCGTCCCCTATGAACAGGCGGCCATGTTCGAGCCTTCGACGGTGGCGCTCCACGGGATCCTGCAGGGACAGTATTCCGGCGGAGGCAGGACGGCGGTCGTGGGATGCGGAACGATCGGGATCTTCACCGCCCAGTGGGCGAAGATCTTCGGCGCGAGACAGCTCGCTGTCTTCGACGTGGACGAGAGCCGTCTGGCCCTCGCAAGACGCATGGGGGCGACGGATACCGTCAACACCCGTGAGGAAGGCTGGCTGGAGAAAGCCATGGACCTGACGGGAGGTGCCGGTTTCGATCACGTGTTCGAGACCGCAGGCAATCCCGTGACGGACAGGATCTGCTTCGAGATCGCGGGCAACAAGAGCCACGTCACCTTCATCGGCACGCCGCACACGGATCTGACCTTTACCCCCAGAGAATGGGAGAACATGAACCGCAAGGAATTCTACCTGACCGGCAGCTGGATGAGTTACTCCGCTCCCTTCCCGGGGAAAGAATGGGAACTCACCTCCCACTGCTTCGGCACAGGAGAACTGAAGTTCGATCCGGGATTCATCTTCCGGAAATATCCTCTCAGCCGGGCTTGGGAAGCGTTCCGTCTCTATGACGATCCCGCTTCCGTGCACGGCAAGGTCATGCTGGTCAATGACTGAGGCGTTCCCATGATCCTGACAGTCACACTGAATCCTTCGATCGACAAGCTGTATCTGGTCGACGCGCTGACGGACGATACGGTCATGCGTGTCCGGGAATGCAGGAACACGCCCGGCGGAAAGGGGCTCAACGTTTCCCGTGCCGCCGCCCGGCTGGGTGAACCCGTGACGGCCATGGGCTTCCTCGGAGGCTTCAACGGACAGTACCTGGAAAGCCTTCTGGAAGGATCCGGCGTCACGTCCGCCTTCACGCATACGGATTCCGAGACACGCAGCTGCATCAACGTCTGGGACGCATCCCGCAGCCGGTCCACGGAATTTCTCGAACCCGGTGCTCCTGTCTCCCCCCATGACTGGGAACGTTTCCTGAAAGATTTCACGGACCGTCTGCCCTCCGCGGACGCCGTCACGATCAGCGGGAGCGCACCGCAGGGCGTTCCGGCCGACGCCTATCCCCGGCTCATCGCGCTCTGCAGAGAAAGGGAGATCCCTGTCCTCCTGGACGCCTCCGGGGAGAGGCTCGTCTCCGGGATCCGGGCTCTCCCCACGCTCGTCAAGCCGAACACAGACGAGATATCCGCGGTGACGGGACGGAATGCCGGAAGCTTCCCGGACATCCTTCAGGCCCTGAAAGAACTGCATGGCGCAGGCGTCGCCTGCCCGGTCGTTTCCATGGGTGCCGAGGGAGCGGTGCTCCTCTGTTCGGACGGATCTTTCCGGGGCACGCCTCCCGTCATCGAGCCCCGCAACACCGTCGGCTGCGGCGATGTCATGCTTGCGGGATTCGCCGTGGGCTATGCCAGGAGGCTTCCCGTCGAAGACCGTTTCCGCACAGCCCTCGCGGCATCCGCCGCCAGCGCTCTCTCACCCTATACCGGTGATTTCGACCCGGAGGACTTCGAAAGGATGCTTTCCCTGGTCCGGATCGATCCCATGTCCGCGTAGACCTGCGCGGGCATTTCCTTTTTCCCCGAAATATGGTATAATCAGTCGTTCCTGCATCACCGCGCGACGAAGAAAGGAGGATCCATGCCGCTCGAAGAGCTGACCGCAGCCCTGCGGGACCGCGCGTCCGGACGCGCCGTCTATATCCTGGATCCCCCCGAAGACCGCTGCGGCTATCTCAGGAGCCTTGGATTCGGGATCTTCCGGACCGTACCCGCCTATCACCGGGAACATCCCCACAGTGCTTATCTTTTCGGCGCACCTGAAGGCAGAGAAGGTCTCAGAAGGACCCAGACGCTCGTGCTTCCCTCCGGATCGCTGAAGCGGACGCAGGTCCTGCGCGGAGGATCCTGGGAAAACGAGACGGAATACTGTTTCCGCCCTCATCACTGGGAAAAACTGGGGCTCCATCTGACGGACCTCATCGCGGTCGCTGAGCATTACCCCGCCCGCGACGCGCGTTCCCGTCTGGAAGCCGGCGACCTGCTCGCCGCTGTCCTTCCCCCTTCGCCCCTGGAAATGCTGGTCCGTGAATTCGTTTCGGCGGACTACCTGGAAAAGACAAAGCAAGAAGAACCAGCCGCCCTCAGAAAAGCCCTGCGTCAGCTGGAACCCTTTTACCGGGAAGCGCTGGCAGCCTGCACGGAAGCGGAATGCGATCTGTACCTCAAAGACGACCGGACTTCACCCGTTCTTCCCGACAGTTTCAGGGAGACGCTCCGGAACGAATACAGAGAAGTGAAGGACGCCGCGGGCAGCCGTCCGGTCCTGACGTTCGCGGGACATACGGAGGCGGGCGGTCCCGGTACAGTCCTTTCCCCCTGTCCCTCCCCGGAGAATGCCGGACACGGTGCGGACTGCATACTGATCGGGAACGCATGGCCGGATCACCTGGAGGAATGGAAGACCGTAATGGCGGAAAACGGGCATCCGGTATTCCTCATCCCCTGGCAGACAGACCGTCTGACCGAACTCATCGCCCTGGCACCGGCGCAGGTGGGTTGCGAATCCCCGCGTCCGGGTGTAGAATAAATCAAAAGAACGAGGAGGCCTCACATGAGCGAAGACCGTGACAATATCGTAACTTTCGAAGACGACAACGGCGAGACCGTGGATCTGGAGATCCTGGACTATTTCTTCTATGACGGACAGGAATACGCGATCCTGGCGGATACGGCGGATCTGGATGAAGATTCCGACGAAGTCCCCGAGGAAGTCGACGTGTTCGTCATGAAGGTTGAACCCGTGGACGACGAAAACGAAGACCTGATCCCCGTAGATCCCGAACTCGAGCCCGAAGTTCTGGAGTACGCCGGCAAGTTCCTGAACGGTGAACTGGACGACGAAGAAGACGAAGAAGAATAATCAAAGATCGAAAAAAAGCGCAGCGTATGCTGCGCTTTTTCATGTCCCGGAACAGGCGGGATCACTCTTCGTAATTCCCGAACCCGCGGAGATCCTCCGGCGGATTGACGTAAGACGCGCTTTCCGCGTCCCAGATGACTTTGACGGTTCCTGTGGGACCGTTCCTGTTCTTGGCTACGAGGACTTCCGCTTCGTTAGGGTTCAGTGCGTTCACGCGCGCTTCCCCGTTCTCTCCCGCGGCATAATTTCCATAGCTGTCGCGGTAAAGGAACATGACGACGTCTGCGTCCTGCTCGATGGCACCGGAATCACGCAGGTCGGAAAGCTGGGGCCTGTGGTCGGCCCGGCGTTCCGGAGCACGGGAAAGCTGGGAAAGGACGAGGATCGGCACGTTCAGTTCTCTGGCCGTGACTTTCAGCATGCGGGTGATCGCGGAGATCTCCTGCTGACGGCTCTCTTCCGAACGGGTACTGTTCCCCGTTCCGCTGAGAAGCTGCAGATAGTCGATGATGATGAGGTTCAGGCCGTGCTCCATCTGGAGCCTGCGGCATTTGGACCGCAGTTCCACGACGTTCACGTCAGAGGAATCGTCGATGAAAATGGAACAGGGGCCCAGGATGCCTGTAGCGTTCGTCAGCTTGTTCCATTCCGAACCGGCAAGACGTCCCGTACGCAGGTTCTGCAGGGGCAGATTGCCGACGTTTGCCAGCATGCGCGCGGCGATGTCCTCGTAGGGCATTTCCAGGGAGAAGATCGCGATCGTCGCGTCCGCGTTCATCCTGGCTGCCTGCTGCGCGATGTTCAGCGCGAAAGCCGTCTTACCCATGGAAGGACGGGCCGCAAGGAGAACGAGTTCGGAAGGTTTGAGGCCGGAAAGCCATTCGTCCAGCTTCACGAAGCCCGTACGGATGCCCAGCATGGCGTTGGGATCCTCACTGAGCATCTCGACCCTTTCGAGCGCCTTGTCGATCGCTTCGCGGATCTTGACGAAATTCTTGCTCTGGCGCGCCTGGGACAGGGCGAAGATCGCTTTTTCAGCCCTTTCCATGACTTCCGAGACCGGTCTGTCTCCGTAACAGTCTTCCAGGATCCCGTTCGCCGCAGCGATCAGCCGGCGGAGCATGCTCCTCTGGTATACGATCTCGATATAATCCGCGACATGAGCGGCGGAAGGCAGGAAACTGTTGATCTCCGAGAGATAGTCGTATCCGCCCACGGCCCCGATCCGGTTCTCCCGGTCGAGGATCTCGCTCACGGTGATGAAGTCCACGGGCTGACTGTTCTCCTGCAGCCTGGACATGGCCGAGAAGATCATCCGGTGCGCTTCGAAGTAGAAATCGTCCGTTTTCAGGATATGGTAAGCCTCAGATGCCGCCTCCTGCGACAGCATCATGGCGCACAGGACCGACTTCTCGGCGTTCAGATTATGCGGGGCGACCCTGGGGCTCCCGCCTGCCGTCTGGCTCATTTAAGCCTCCGCCTCCACGATGACCTTGATGTCCGCGCTGATCCCGGCATAGACCTTGACCTGCGCTGTTCCTTCGCCCACTTCGCGGATGGGCTCCTTCATGACGATCTTCTTGCGGTCGACTTCCACACCGTACTGCTCCTTGAGAGCGTCGGCGATCTGGGTGTTCGAAACAGCACCGTATGCCTTTCCGTCCTTGCCGACCCGCAGAGACACCTTCACGCCCAGGTTCTTCAGACGGGCGGCCAGCTGCCTTGCGGCTTCCTCTTCCAGTGCCTGCCTGTGTTTCTGTGCGGAGAGATGCTTCTCCTGATTCGAGATATTGGAAGCGTTGGCTTCGACCGCAAGTTTCCTGGGGAACAGGAAATTGCGGGCATAGCCGTCGGAAACGTTCAGGATGTCACCCTTTTTTCCGCTGCCTTTGACGTCTGCAAGTAAAATCACTTTCATGTTTCATCATCCCCCTTGTCGTTGTCGTCACGAGGCTCATCCTCATCCTTCCTGTCCGTTCCCTCCTGACTGTAGGGACTGTGGATGTGGGAAGCCTCCCTTTCATGCCGCTGACGGGCCTGTTCCTGGGCCTGTTCCAGGATCTGTTTGGCGATCTCTTCGTTCCTTCTCAGATTCTCCCGCATCCGGAACGCGGTGTCGAAGAGCCCGAAGAAGAACAGAGCCCCCGGAAGGACCAGCGTCAGCCCTATGCTCCAGGCCCAGCGTCCGAACGTCCGGACGTGCCTGCGTTCCAGGAAGAACGCGAGAGCCGCCTCACCCAGGAACCAGAAGACGATCCAGCCGAAGATGTGGATCAGCGTGACGGCGATCGTCATGGCACCCGAAGCGTTCGAGGGCAGGATCAGCGTCACGAGATATGCGATGAGCAGTGTGATCGCAAGCGGTCTGGGGATCGCCCAGTCCGAGAATTTCGGAGGTGCGGAAGGATGGGATTCTCCGTCCTGCGTGTTGCGCAGCGCATACCCGCCGGCCAGCCAGGCGGCATCCCCTGCCAGCAGGCCGAACAGGAACACGGCGCAGGGCATGAGCATCGTTACGGAATCCAGCAGGATCGGTTCAGCGAGGCTCAGGAGCTTGTCGAAATCCATGGCCGTATAGGTCTGGAGTTTCGCCGTCATATCTACGGATATCCCCTCCTGGGCGATCATCGCGAACATGGCGAGATTGTTCCGGAACGAATCCGGATTCTGGAGCATGAGCGTCTTGAACTCCTCTACAAGGAGCGACGGCAGGTCCCCTGCGCTCCTCGTCAGGAAGAAGACCGCAGCCACGGACAAGGTCTCAGCGCCGATGAGCGCATACAGGAGACCGTCCATATGGGACATTTTGGCCCGTTTCATAAAGTGACATCCGACGGCACACAGGATTGCCACGCCGGCAGCCAGAAGGCCCAGCGTGCCGTAGAAGAATCCGCCGACCGCCAGGGCCGTGACGCTCATGGTCACGGTCGCGCTCACGCGTCCGCTCCTGAAATCCAGCGTCAGGGCAAGGATCGGGGCCAGACATACGAACGGCATGACAAGGGAAAACAGGGCGGTGAATACTGACACCGCCACGAGATCCCAAAGGATCGAATGGACCTTTCGCTTTTCCATCTGGCCTCCCATTTCCCTGTCGGTTGTTCACAGGACCGATTTCATTGTACCAGTTCGGCGTCTCTGCCGCAAGAGCGGTGAAAACACCGGCGATCCGGGATCAGCGGCCTGTCAGATCCGGAAGCATTTCTGCACGTCGCGCCAGCGTCCCAGGGTCAGAACGGTCTGCCCGGGCTGGAAGATCGTATCCGGAGTCACGACCGTGCTGCTGCGTCCGGGTTCCTTGACGACGAGCAGGTTCAGCCCGTAGCGTTTGCGGATATCGAGCTGTCCCACGCTCCGGCCTCTCCATTCCTCGGGAACGGCGACTTCATAGATTGCATACTCCCCGTCCAGTTTCACGAAATCACGGATCTGGTCGGAAGTGAAGCAGATCGCGGCCCACTCTGCCAGCTGTTCTTCCGGATACACGACTTCATCCGCTCCGTTGCTCAGAAGGAACTTGCGGTGGACGGCGCTCGAAGCTCTGGCCACCACGTGGCGGGCGCCGAGTTCCTTCAGGAGGGACGTCGTCTCCAGAGAGCTCTGGAAGTCATCACCGATGCAGACGAAGCATACGTCGTAATTGTCCACGCCCAGACTGCCCAGGAAAGCTTCGTCCCTGCTGTCGCCGATCTGGGCGTTGGTGACGTAGGGAAGGACTCGGTTCACACGTTCCTCATCCGAATCCACCGCCATCACCTGGTGATTCAGGTCGTTCAGTTTTTTCGCGACGCCGAGGCCGAAGCGCCCCAGGCCGATCAGAAGTATGGATTTCATCTTTTCTCCTTATCCCACGGTGATCTTCTCAACGGGAAGCGCGCCCTGCCCGCCCCTCACAGGCGACTGCATGGCGTAGATCAGGGTCAGGCCGCCTACGCGGCCGAAAAACATAAGAAGGATGATCAGGATCCTCGAAACGGTCCCGAGGCTCCCGGTGATACCCAGCGTCAGCCCTACGGTTCCCGCCGCGGAAGCGGTCTCGAAAAGGCAGGTCAGAAGCGGAAGGCCGTCGATCTGGCTGATGACCATGGCGGCTGTCAAAGCCAGGATAAAGTACAGCAGCACGATCGCGACGGCATGCCGGACGGACACATCCTCGATCCTTCTTCCGAAGCACTCCACATGTTCCCTGCGCATGAGCACGGAGCGGGCCGCCAGGATCAGGATCGCCAGAGTCGTCGTTTTCATGCCGCCCGCCGTCGATCCGGGGGACCCGCCGACCAGCATCCAGAAGATCATAAGCGCCTGGCCGCTCCCGCTGATCTTTGTCAGATCGACCGTATTGAACCCCGCCGTCCTAAGCGTCACGCTCTGGAACAGGGCCGGCCAGATACGGTGCCCGAAAGGCAGATCCTGAAATTCGTAGAACAGGAAATACAGGAACGGGATCAGGACAAGAGCCGCCGAAGTCACAAGGATGATCTTGCTCTGCATCCTGTAGCGGCGAAACCGGAATCCGTGCTGACGCACGTCGTCCCAGGTAAGGAAGCCGATCCCGCCGATCGTGATGAGCAGTATGATGACCGCATTCGTCCAGTGGTGCTGTGACAGAGACGTGAGCGAAGAGAAGGCTCCCGTCTCTCCCATGAGATCGAATCCGGCGTTGCAGAAGGCCGACACGGAATGGAACACCGCCATGCCCAGGCCCTTCAGCACGCCGAAACGGCTTCCGAAGACCGGGAAGAGCAGGAACGCGCCTATGGCTTCCACTGCCGCTGTGGTCACGAGGATAAAGCGGGTCAGGCGGATGATGCCGCCGACCTGAGGAGCCGAAAGCGCTTCCTGCATCGTCGTACGCTGCATGAGGCCGATCTTTCTGCCCGAGAGGAACGAGGTCGCGACGGCGGCCGTCACGACGCCCATGCCGCCGATCTGGATCAGGAAGAAGATCACCGTCTGTCCGAAAGGCGTCCATGACGTCGCCGTGTCTCTTACGACGAGACCCGTGACGCAGGAGGCAGAAGCAGCGGTGAAAAGGCAGTCAAAGAAAGGAGCGCTCCCCGCTTCCAAGCTGGCGGCCGGCAGCATGAGCAGCGCGGTCCCGGCGGCAATCAGGATGAGAAAGCTCAGAGAGATCGTCTGGAAGGTAGAGATCCGAAAGCGTTTCCCGGCCATCCCAAAGGGACTCCTTTCTGCGGGAAACCCGTTCCCGCCGTGTTTTCTGCTTCCTATTATACTTCCTTTTGCCCTCTCTGGGAAGCCGAAGCCGAAAAAAGGCCTGCGTTGCCGCAGGCCCGTTTGCCTGTCTTCTGCAGATCCCCGTGGGTCTGCAAGCCGATCCGTTTACAGCTGACCCGTCTGCTCACTGTAGGGAAGAACGGCGATCTCCAGATTACCGTTCATCGTACGGAGCTCGTCGATGAAGGCCTTCTCTTCTTTGGGATCCTTCATACGGATCCGGAAGGAAAGGCGGAACATGGAACCCATCCCTGTCGTCTTGACACCCACGTTCTCCGAGAAGGAAAGGTAGCGGGCAAAAGTATCATCGAATACGTCGGAATACTCCAGGGACTCCGGGATCGTCACACGCAGGAGCCTGTCCCTGGACGCAGTACGGTCCTCGAACAGATGCAGGGACGAAAGCAGTACGTACAGCAGCGCAAGGCTCAGAAGGATTGCGACCCCATACCCCACATAACCCATTCCGAACGCGATGCCGGAGCCCATGGCGATGAGGATCGCCGCGATCTCCTCCGCGGAACCCGGAGCGGAACGGAACCGGATGAGTCCGAACGCTCCTCCGATCGCAACGCCCGCCCCGATGTTTCCGTTCACAAAGGTGATGACCGACGATACAATGAAAGGCAGCAGAGAGACGACGATGAAAAACCTCCTTGAGGAGCGCACACGCAGGGACATGATCCAAGCATACAGCACGCCCGCCCCGATGCTCACTCCCGACATCAGGAAGAACTGGGCCGCCGTCACCGTCGCGGAATAGATGGAATCGAACATGGAACTCACCTTCCTTTCATTGAGCCTTCGCCATCTGCCGGCGATAGGCTTCTCCGTATTTGGAAAGACTGCTTTTGCGCATCTTCCCTTCCGACAGGATGCCGGCCAGCCACAGCGGCATGGCATCCTGGATCTTGATCTCCAGGATCGTCTGACCGGGTTCAAGGAGGCTCTTGCCCTCCATGGAAACGTCCAAAGCCAGATCTTCTGCCCGGTAACGGGGATTCTCGTCGATCGTGAGTCTGAGATCGCCTCCGGGTTCGTAATAGGCCGTCCGGTCATAGATGATGAGGCATGAGGGAACGAGGTCCCTGTAGAAATCACGGCAGTAACGGATCTCACGGCCGATCTGGCCTTCGGAGCAGATGTCGTTTCTCCCCGAGAAGAACGTTTCCACCCTGGGTATCGTGGACTGCACCCGTCTTTTGTATACGATCCCGTATGCCTTGCGCTTGAGTTCCAGGTATACGGGAGATTCTTTTGTCGCGAGACCGTAACTGCGAAGACGGATCTTTTCCTTGAAGTCAGGCTTCTCGACGGACATCCGGATCAAGCGGCGGTCCGGAGTGTCATAATACAGAGAAGCTATGGAAGTCTTTCCGTATGCATCTTCTTCCATATGGCCCCGGAGCCTTTCCCGCAGCAAAACAGTCTGGTCCGCGCTGAGGACGTATTTGACTTCATAGCGCTGCATGACCGTGACTGCCTGAGCGGTCCGGACTGTGACAGCAGTGTCCTCAGTCACAGGCCTTGATGTGGGACGGATGTCTTCTCCTGATGTTTCCGGCTTTCCGAAGGGCAGCGTCTGTTTTCCGCATCCGGAGAACGCTTTGCGGTCGTTATGTGCGAACAGGATATGGGTCATGTCTGTCACACTCCTTGTCTGTTTTCAGGCACATTGTATCCGCGCAGCCTTAATCGGAGCTTAAAAGAAAAAGCTGTACGGAAAATCCGTACAGCTTTTCGGGTCGATTTTACAGATCGTCTTCGGTGAAGCCTGCCTTGCGTGCACCGATGCTCTCTGTCAGTTCCTGCATCAGGGCAACGATCTGACCGATCTTCTCCTGCGGCAGGCAGATGCCTTCCCGGATCTTTGTCGGGACGTCCTTCAGCTTCTTCTGAATCGCTTTGCCTTCCGCTGTCAGGGTGATCAGAACGACACGTTCGTCCTTATCGCTCCTCTGCTTGTCGATATACCCGGCTTTCTGCATCTTCTTCAGCAGCGGCGACAGCGTCCCGTTGTCGAGCCCGAGTTTGGAACCGATCTCGCCCACGGCAAGTCCGTCCTTTTCCCAGAGCACGAGGAAGATCAGATACTGGGTATAAGTCAGCCCATAAGGTTTGAGCAAAGGCGTGTACAGACTGATCACGCTTCGAGTCCCGATATATAGGGGAAAGCAAAGCTGATTTTTCAGTTTCATCGCTTCACGATAATCAATGTCCATCTTTCCGGCCTCCATCTAAATATACCGCAACTTGAATCTATCAGAGCTGTTGATGGATGTCAAGTTGACTTAACTCATGTTTAGCCCTAAAATACGGGATTTTTCACATTGTTAAGCGAAAAGCAGCGATTTGAGGGGGAATCGGCCGTCACAATGAAAAAGCTCCGGAGGACAGCATCCTCCGGAGCGGCAGAAACACTCTGTTATTCGGTCACGGCCCAGCATCTCACAGGCAGTCCGACCGCGCCTTCGATTCGTGGCCACGCGACGAACAGGACCGCTCCGGCAGGAGCGACCTGATCCAGATTGCGGAGCACTTCCACCTGGAGCTTGCCCTTCTCCAGGACATAGCGTTCACAGGCAAGATCTCCAGCCTTCGCCGCTTCCGCCGAAGCATCGGTATCGAGCGCCTCGTGACCGTTGGCTGCGGCGTTGCGTTCCTCATAGATATAGCGAAGTGCCTCCAGAGACCATCCGGGGAAATTCTCGCTGCCGTCTTCGGCGATACCGGAGAGCGCGTTCATATCAGGCCAGTTCTTATACCAGTCGGTTCGGAGAGCGACGAAAGCGCCGTCCGGGATGGGACCGTATTCAGCTTCATAGTCACGGATATCCTGCGCCGTCACAGCGTAATGGCAGTCGGCCGCGACCTTCTTCGTGATGTCGACGACGCACAGCGGAAAGACCGCGTCCATGACGCCGAAGGCATCCGACAGAGGCGCCCCTTTGACGAAATGGCCGGGGAAGTCGATATGGGTGCCGAACTGACCGGGGAACTTAAAGGTCTGAATCCTGCACTCGAGCATGGGATTGCCCCAGTCGAAGACTACCTTGCCCAGTTCCACCGAGCCTTCCGGGATACCGCTCCAGTAGGGGCTGTCGTTGTTCAGAGAATGGGACAGTTCGACCCACCTGAGTTTTTTCATTTCATTCAGAGATTCCCAAAGACGATACATGGAAACGCCTCCCCTTTTCAGAAGTCTATGTCTCAATTGTAGTGTATCCGTATCCCCATTGCAAGAGCCTCATGCCCTGAAAAACGGGAAATTCCGGCATATCCTGCTCAACCGCACGAAGGTTCTCTTACGATGGGAGCTTCCCGGAAGGCACTGATTCCTCACGTCTCCTGTTCAGTTCCTTCTCGATCCGGTTCAGTGTGAAAAAGAAGCGGTGCGTAGCTATCGCCGGCCCCATCAGGAAGATCCCCAGCGTATTCCAGCCGAACATGTGCTTCCAGGACGTATGCGGTCCCTCGATCCCCATCTCTTCTGCTGTTCGTTTCAGTTCCTCCGCGATATCCGCCATCCATACCAGTGTGTATATGAACAGCGTCGGGATCCCCAGGAGATAGGCTTTCCAGTAGCGCTGTGTCTTCCGGCCCAGGATCTCGTCCAGTTCATCCTCCAGGCCGCCCAACGGCATGTACAGAAGGAAAAACAGTCCCGCCGTGAAAAAGTCGATGAAGCCCAGCAGGAAGCCCGGCCTGTCCGTATGTCTGAATCGCATTCTTCTCTCCTCCGTCCCGTAACTTCATTATAAGCAGACCTGAAAGGAAATCAAGTTCGGCGTGACGGAACGCCCTTTTCGTCATTGACGAATCTTTGCAGCATCGCTATGATGAGAACAGACAGACTGCAGCAATCCATAAATCCCACAGCACAGATCAGGGGCCGTGAAGCGGTCCCGTACAGGAGGCACAGAATGAGCAAGATGAACCGTATCATGGTCAAGGGAAAACCGTTCCTGAGTCTGGGCGGACAGTCCCACAATTCCTCCAGCTATGTACTGGACAAAATGGGTCCGACCTGGCGGAGCGTGCACGCGATCGGAGGCAATACGCTGGCCACCCCGATCCCCTGGGACGCTTTTGAACCCGAAGAAGGCGTCTTCAACCGCAAATACGTCACGGATATCATCGACGAAGCCAGAAGACAGGATCTGAAACTCTCGTTCCTCTGGTTTGCAACATGGAAGAACGGCACGATGCAGTACTGTCCCGCATGGGTCAAGCGCGACACGGAACGTTTCCCCCGCTGCCTGCAGAAAGACGGCACGGCGATCCACCAGCTCTCCGCCCACCAGAGGGCAAGTCTGGAAGCGGACAAGAAGGCGTTCTGCGAACTGATCCGCCTGATCCGGGAATACGACGGAGACGAGCAGACGGTCATCGCGGTGCAGATCGAGAACGAAGCGGGGATCCAGGGCGGGACCCGCAGAGACTTCGGCCCGTTGGGGCAGGCCGCTTTCGAATCGCCCGTTCCGGAGGAACTGATCCGCTACTGCGAAGAGAATCCCGGCAGCATACTTGCGGGGATCTGGCAGGAGAACGGAAAAAAGAAAGGCGCCGCCTGGGCGGAGACTTTCGGCTATTACGGAGCCGAGGCAGTCACGACCTATGCGATCGCCCGATACATCGACGAGATCTGCGGCGCAGGCAAAGAGATCTATCCGGGGCTCTTTATGTACCTGAACGTATGGCTCGGCGGAGGTGTCCGGGGCATCGGACAGAATCTCGCCGGGATCGACTGGCCTTCCGGCTGCGCCACGATCCATAATCTGGACATCTACCGCGCGGTCCTGAAGCACATCGATACCGTTGCGCCTGACAATTACCAGTCTTCTCTCTTCCGTCACCGTGAGGTCACGGACGCGTATGCGCATCCCGAAAAAGGCAACCCGCTCTACGTACCCGAATCCGCCTCCAGAGGCGTCAACATCGGGCAGATGTTCTACGCTTTCGCGGAAAAGAAAGCCATCGGCTATCACATCTTCGGCTGCGAATCCTGCCTGAACCCGGATCTTGAGACACCCAATGCCGCGGGGCAGGAAACGCTCCACAATTTCACGATGCTTGACAATGTGAAGACCATCCTCTTCGACTATCAGGACAGAGGTAAGGTGCGTTCTGCCGTCCAGGAAGACGGCGAGGGCGGCGTCGTGCTCTCCGGCTTCGACGGCGGATGGCAGATGCGCGTCCTGTTCAACAGCTTCGCCGCAGGAGACTGGCCTTCCAGCGATTACAGGCACCGTCTCAGAGGAAGCGCTCCTCAGGACAAGCCCGAGCCGGGACGGATGCTGGTCTTCCAGGAATCCGAAAAGGTCTTCTACTTCGTGGGCGAGAACACCCGCGTGACGATCGAACCTCTGCCGCCCATGGACGGCTCCATCCCGAATCTGTACGCGAGCGCAACCCTCATGCACACGAATTCGGAGACGGTCTCCGTGACCGAAGGCCACTTTGACGAAACCGGCCGATATGTAACCGACCTCGTCCGCTCCGGCGACGAGTCGAGGCACAGCGTCTGGCTCCGCTGGGACGTAGGCGTCGTCCGGGTCGAGATGGTCTGACGTCCTTCCCGCCGTTCAGCACAAGCCATATACAAAACCCCTTTGCCGCTGCAAAGGGGTTTTATCTGTATCTGTCGGATTCACACTCCGTATCGGTATTCCTTTTCGTCCTTCTCGTCTGCCGTCAGCCCGAACGTCTCTATGATCCTGTCGGCGACCTCCTCGGGCGAAAGATACGTATTGTCGATCTTCAGGTGGTGTTCGAACCACACTTCGCCTTCATCCGAATTCAGTCTGTGCTTTTCCGTATCCTTCAGGAGATTCTCCCGGCTCCAGGCTGTGTCGCGTTTGGACGCCTTCCTTTCCAGCCTGTGCGGCGTCACATTACGCTCCAGTCTCACTTCCAGATCCGCACTGAGTTCAATGAAATAGAAGCCCCCGCCGCTGTCTGTAAACAGATCATGAAGCTGCTTCAGGTATTCCTTTTCAGAGGGCATCTCGAAAGCGCAGACATAAGTGAAGATCAGGTCCACGTCATGCTTCACGGCCAGCTCGAATGCCTTTTCTCTGAACGAACCGTTGAACTCACGCTGTGCCGGCGTATTGAAACCGAAGATCCTGTCGGACACCTCGATGCTGTCGTGGTTCGTCATGAGGTTATAGCGCAGCCTGTCCCTCAGTTTCTCAGCCACCGTCATCTTCCCGACTGCCTGCGGTCCGCATATCACGATCAGATTCGCCATTTTTCCGTCCTTTCGAAAAGAGGTCGGTCTGTTCTTCTTCCGTTCAGTCGAGCTCCAGCCTCATGAGCACGTTTTCCTGCCATCGCCCCTGCCTTGTCCGGAATCCCCTGGGATTCCGGCCGTATTCGATGAATCCGGCGCTCCGATAAAGCCGCAGGGCTCTTTCGTTGTCCGCGACGACTTCCAGTTCCATCTGGACGTATCCCGCCTTCCGGGCACACTCGATGCAGGCCTCCGTCAGGGCCCGTCCGATGCCGATCCCCCACCAGTCCCGGTCGATGCTGATGCCGAAGGAAACCCTGTGTCTCGCCTTCTCCGCAGCTGTTATCCTGTCGATCCCAGCCGTGCCGGCGATCAGGCCGCCGACCTCAGCCACGAGCGCCGCGTCGGATGTGCTCTCTCTTTTCCTCTCCAGATAGGCCTTTTCCTGTTCGAGCGAAAGGGTGATCTCGTCCGTGTAAACCCCCAGATAATCCGTCTGGTCATGAGTCGCGATATAATTGGCCAGTACGGCCGGAGCATCTTCCTCCGTCCCGTTCCTTACGGTGCACGATCTTCCGTCTTTCAGTATGAACACCCTGCTGTATTCCATGGTTTCCCCTCTCCTGTTCCGTGTCTCGCGAACCGTCCGCGCTTCAATGCCGGCGTCACGGCCTTATTACAGATCTTTCCTGAGGATGATCTTATCTTCCGTCCTGTACTCTTCGTAAAACCCATGTTTCAGGAACATACCGACCGCAGGATTGTCGACGGCGATATCATCGTACAGAGTACTGATCCCGTTTTCCTTCGCAGCGGCGCAAAGGAGCTCCAATCCCCGGGAACCGTATCCCCTTCCCCGGAACGCGGAGAAGATGATGACGTCCGCGACGTATCCGTCATACTCGGGATCATAATGATAAGCCATCTCCCCTACGAAACCGTTTTCATCCTTCAGGTACCTGTAGAACCTCCGGCCTTCATGATGAACGATCCAGTGATCATACCAGTCCCGCCATCTGTCCTGAGGAAACGGGATCGTTCCTCCCCAGGCGTGATTGTACGACATCGTTTCCTCATCGGCCAGGAGGCTTTCCCTGAACCAGAGATCCTCTAAAGCAGGTACGACCGATTCCAGCTTGCATGCCATCCTTCTATACCTTCCTTCTGCAGATATACAGAAGATGATTTGTGCTTCCCAACAGCTCCCTCATTTCACAGCAAGCCAGGTACCATTCGGCATGGGCCCGAAAATCCTCATCCGACATGGAAAAATCCGAACGCTTTTCGACGGACTCCATCATACCGTCCATGCCTGCGGTCGTGATCCATTCGACAGGTTTCTCCCGAAACAGCTCCTCGAACTCCGTGATGTCATATCCCGTAAACAGCTGCTCCTTGAAATGCCTGATCCGATGATCGGGCGTGAAATTCATTGCCTGGCCTTCTGCCCAGTTTCCGCTGAAATAGTTTGAACACATGATGGCATACACGGAAAGAAAAGCAAACAGGATCACGCCGCCGGGCTTCGTGACCCGGATCGCCTCGTCGATCGCGCGGTCCACTTCATCCGTCTCATACAGATGATACATCGGGCCGAAGAACAGCGTCACGTCAAAAGAGCTGTCCGCAAACCGGCTCAGATCCGTAGCGTCTCCCTGGAATGACCGGATGTTCGTCATTCCACCGCTTTTTTCTCTGAGGACCGTGAGATTGCTCTCGACCAGTTCGACGGCCGTCACATCCATGCCTTCCGCTGCGAGCGCAATGGAGTATCTCCCCGTGCCTGCGCCGACCTCAAGTATCTTTGACCGCGGATCCGCATAGCGGTGGATGTAAGTCATCGTGGTACAGTATTCCAGCTGACCGTGCCGCGATCTCACGGTCCTTCCGTCTTCGTCATACTGACCGTAAAAGCTGCTGATGATTTCTTTTCTTGTACTCATTTCCTTCTCCCGGCAAATCCAAGTCTGCCCGTCTGATTCGGGATCATGGCTCTGATAGATTTCAGGGCCGCTGAAACGCATGATCGTTCAGGATGCCGTACACATACGTGTCTTTCCAAACCGGGTTATTGTTTCCATCCCTCCAGAAAAACACGTTCTGCCTGAAATGGGCCTCTCGTGCGAAGCCCAGTCTTTCCAGCAGTTTCCAGGACGCTTCGTTGCGCGGATCGCATTCCGCATAGATCCTATGAACCCCTCTCGAAAAGGCATCACGGATCAGAGCAGCACTGCTTTTCCTCCGCATATCCCCGCCCCCAGAATCTCCTGTTCCTTTCCTGTTCCGACTGCCGCGGAAGCCGGGAGATCAGACACCGCCGTTCACGATAGCAGCATACTGCTCCTCCGGGATCATGGGGGATTGGATCTCCTTCAGCAGATCTTCTCCGACCTCGCCCGTTTCCGCATACTGCCGGCCTGCCCGTCTTATCTGTTCCAGTTTCGGAACGGTCACGGACTCAGCCTCCTTCACATTGAACATGGGGCTCTCCGGAACGGTCAGGATCGTACGGTTCTGCGGGAAACTGAGGCTGAACTGAAGGACCGCGGCTTCGAAATTGTTCCGGCTGTTGGGGAACCCGCATCCGCAGACCATGAGATAGCGCAGACGGGAGAAATCCGCCTGGCCCACATGCTCGTATCTGTCGCCTGCCCTGCGCATCGTCATGCGGGACAGAGGGAGCGTACGGTCCATCACGGCCTTCAGGGAAGCGGGCATCCCGTAGCAGTACAGAGGGAAGCTCAGGACCAGAAGATCGCTGGAAAGGATCTCTTCCAGGATGGACCGCATGTCGTCGTCATGGATGCAGACACCGCCGTTCCTCATGCAGGAAAAACAGCCGCTGCAGTATTCTACATGCTGATCGACGGTATGGATGACACGGACTTCCTGAGGTGCGGCTTCCTTCATGCCCTCCAGAAAAGCCCGCGTGATATGCATGGTATCGCTCAGATCCTTTTTGGGACTTCCGTTCAGTACAAGTATCTTCATCGTTTCATTTTCCTTCCGCGTTTTTCGAATCGCGAATCCAGTTGTCCAGGAACCGCATCTCCCTGTCCGTATGGAACCAGTGTCCTCCGTCCTCCATGACGGTCAGACGGGACCCGTGTTCCTCCGCAAACACCGATATTGTGTCCCTTGGCACCAAAGCGTCTTCCCCGCCGTACAGAATGTCGGTCGGAACGGTCCAGTGCACAGGATGCCGCCGGATCCAGCTCAGATACTCCCACGACAGGTCTTCTCCCGCTGTGCCCGGGACAGTCCCCTTTTCTTCCAGTTCCTCTTCCGTCACTCCGGAGCATGACATCATGCCCAGGATGAGGCTTTCCATATCAACGACGGGGGAAATGAAGTACGCCCTGCGGACAAATCCTTCGATCCCCGCGCACAGGCAGAAATACGCTCCGATACTGACTGCGATCACGGAAACGCCGTCATATTCCCGTTTCATGCTCCCGACCGCCTCGCGGATCTCCTCGGCCGCTTCCCAGGGCAGAGAGGAACGGTAGTCCAGGCCCACGACGTCACAGCCGGGAAACAGGGACTCGTAATGACTGCTTTCCTCCGCGTTCCCGCCTTTCCCGTGGATATACAGCACCAGTTCCTTCATAGCTTCCTCCCGTCAGCGGTGGATATACATTCGTGACGGACTTTTTTCTCCGTCGCCCTGCGCCATGCAGAAGAACTCCCATCCGTACTGCTCGTAAAAACCGGTCAGGTCGGTGAGGAGATACAGCGGAGAGACGCCCCGGGAACGCATGTCCTCCACCGCCATGTCCAGGATCCTTCCGGCGATGCCCTGCCCCCGGCAGTCTTCCTCCGTATAGACCGCGCAGACGTTGGGCGTCAAGTCTTTCCTGTCATGGAAATCGTTCTCGATGACGCCCGCGCCTCCGACGATCCTGTCCCCGTCCAGACACAGATACCACCCGTACTCCGTCTCACCGTTCAGATAAGCTTCCATGCAGGCGAGGTAGCTCTCTTTCGGCACGCCCCATCTGGCATGGAACCATTCCGCAGCCTCATCCGCTAGGTCGGGACGTTCCCGCAGGGTCACATACGCGTATCCCGAGAGGTTCCTGCGCGCCTGAGGGTTGTTCCTCAGGATGGCCTCCAGTTTTTCGCAGCTGGCCATTTCCCCGCAGTCCCCGCAGGTCGTGACTTTTCTGCTCATGGCGCACTGCCGGATCGGGCAGATCGAATCGCAGAAAGGCGTTTTCACGCCCTCGATCCTGCAGCCCGTGCAGGCGATCATCTCCGGAGTGATCTCCGTGCGGTTCAGTTCGGACCAGAGTTCGGCCGTTTTCCGGCGCAGCGTCTCGTCACCGTTCACCGTAGCGAGACGGGCGTCGCACGTCCCGCAGTCCAGTCCGCAGTAAGCGATCAGATCTTTCATGTTTCCCGTTCCTTTCGGATCTCATAATACGTCAGGTCCCTTTCGACACCGAGATAGCTCAGTTCTTTCTCCGAAAAGCGGCTGTAACGCATGCCGCATTTTTCCATCACGCGCCGGGAAGCGTCGTTCCCGGTGAAGAAAGACGCGCATACGCTCCTGAATCCTTTTTCATCAAACAGGTATTCCAGAAATCTGCGGACCGCCTCTGTCGCGTAACCCCTTCCCCAGTAGGCGGAGCCGATCCCGTAGCCGATCTCGCAGGCGCCTTCATCCTCATCGAAGTACAGGATGATGCCGATCAGGCGTCCCGTTTCCTTCAGCCGGATCGCGAACAGATCCCTTCTTCCGGGATAGGAGGAAAAATCGAATTCATCCAGTGTTTCCGCGTACCTGCAGATAAAGGTCTCCAGCACCTTCCTGTCATGGGAGATGTTGACGAAGTAGTCCTCTTTGTCTGTCTCCCGGACCGGGTCCAGGATCAGCCGTTCCGTCTCCATTGTCATATCCTCACACCCGTCCCGTCTCATGCATGCCGTATGTTTCGGTAAAATGGCGGCTGAACGCCTCGATCCTTTCCATAGCCCACTGGGTCTTGTCGGGTTCGCGGTCGCACAGCCGGATCAGAGCCGAAACAGGCGCGGTGTAGGCGAATGCCAGCATCTCCGGATCGCCCCGCACAAGGAGTCCTTTGTCCATCATGGCTTCGAATGTGCGTGCGAACATGTCAGTGAGCCCGGTCAGGAAGTGTCTGGTCGCAAGTTCCCTTGCCCGCCCGTCGCGGAACTGTTCGATCGTCAGCACTTTTCGGATCCTGACGATCTTCTCGTCCCGGATCGTAATGTCCGCCATCCGCATCGTCAGCTCGGTCAGTCCTTCCGGTGTATCCGGCACAGGCGGAAGATGATCAGCCGAGCCGAAGCGCTGCCCGTAATAGGCGATCATCTCATCCAGGAGCGTGTTCCAGATCTCTTCCTTGCTTTCGAAATGACGGTATACGGAAGACTTGACGAGGCCGAGTGCAGCCGCAATCTCCCGGATGTTCGTTCCCTCATAGCCCTTTTCTGAAAACAGTTCCAGCGCAGCCTCCAGGATCCTTCCCTTCGTATCCTTCGCCATCAGGCCCTCCTTGTTGCAAAAAATGACCGCTCGTTCACATTATAGTGAACGAACGGTCACATGTCAAGCCGACAGCGCTGGGGATCACCGGATACGGACGTATTCGTTTCCGTTCCTGCTCAGGATGCCTTCGCTGATCATATCTCTGCGGATGGTGCAGTAATCCTCATGGATGGGCAGTATGATCTCATCGAGTTCTTTTTCGCTGTACACCCTGCCGGGAACGAAGTGTTCCGCGATCACTTCATAACAGATCAGTTTCTTCTTTCTCTGAACAGGTATGGATCTGAGCTTTCCGTACTCGAAGAAGGTGTCAATCACTTTCCGGCGGTATGCGTCTTCCCTTTTGTGCTGCCCGTCCTCTCCTTCCGGTTCCGAAGCCGCTGCGCCGAGCAGCGTATCTCCAAGCACCTCGCGATTGAGTGAGTAGACGGTATAATACTGCTCCTTGTGCTGGGAAACGATCCCCGCCTCTTCCAGTTTTTTCATATGGAAAGAAACGGTGGAAGCAGTAAGTTCCAGCCTTTCGGCCAGGAGTTCCGTGTACATGTCTCCCTCTGTCAGGGCCCGCACGATGCGAAGCCGGGACATGTCGGACAGAGCCTTGAAGATCCTGAGCGCTTCCTCCTGCGTCATTTTTCCGCCTCCGGGAAATGCGCGATCACGTCCTCCAGAGCCTCCAGCTTCGTTTCTTCCACTACGACGTTCCTGGTGTCCCCGTGCTCTTTCGCCTTTTCAAGTGCCGAACCCCATAGCGACCTGAAACGATCGAACTGAGCCTTTACCGCCAGTGTACCCGCTCCAGGACGATCCTTGAGAGCTCCCGTCACGGTCCTGCAGACGTCGTAGATATTCATACGCACTTTCGCGAAATCCGCATCGTCGTGACGTCCATCCGCTTCCAGTGCCTGGATGTCCTTTTTGCCCTCCTCGATCCTGAGCGTCAGGTATTCGATGAATTCTTTCAAAACAGATCCCTCCTGTCTGAATATTTATTTTGATGTCCATCGAAATGATTATAGCTCCCGATCCGCAGGATGTCAATATCCATTTTGATATTTATCTAAATAAATTTTCAGTCTGAAACAAGTGCGCAACGTCCTCATGCCATCCGGTGTCAATGTACATACAGACTCCGCGTCCTCAAAGGGTTGGAGCGGGAAACAGAAACAGCCGGGGCATGAGCCCCGGCTGGATGATCACTCCTCCGGATACAGGAACTGTTCTCCTGCCGATGAGTACGGAATGTCCGTATGCTCTCTGTTCCTGCTGGTTCAGTCGAGTCCTCTCAGGATCGAGAAACCGATCTCCTCTGCGTTGACGAGTCCGTAATTCACTGCGACCGCCACCGCGGTCCCGTTCTCACGGTTCAGGCCCAGCCATGCGCTGAAGGCACCGGCCGAACCTGTATGCCAGCTGAAAGGCCGGTCTTTCTCAAGTCTCCAGGCAAGACCGCTGTCCGCGTTCTTCTCACAGGGCCCGTGGATCTCATGGCACAAAGCCAGATACGGCAGCGAGCCGTCCAGATTCTTCAGAGCGAAATCCAGAAGATCGTCTGTCGTGGAATTCAGCGCGCCGGCCGGAGCGATCGCGTCCGTTTTCTCCCACTGCCAGCAGCGGCAGGGCTGGTCTTTCCGGTCGTAGCCGAGGAGATCGACGTTTCCGAGGAACGTATCCTTCAGCGCAAGATCTTCACGGATATAACGGCTTAAGGCGTCCCAGAACCCGGCTCCGTCCGTCCTGCCCACGATATAGCCCAGGATGCTCATGCCGATGTTGGAATACACGAAAGGATACGGCCTGTCCCGCAGCACCGTGTCCCGTACGATCCGAATCATCCCCTCATCGTCCAGCTTTCCCCGAAACGGATTGGTGTGGAACAGTCCTCCCTCCCGGTTCATCTTCAGAAAAAAAGGGATCATCGTCAGCAGCGTATACGGCTGCGTTCCAAAACCGGAAGTATGGGTCGCCAGCTTCTCAAGGCTCGGGTACCATCTATCGGGGAGGTCCGGGATATACTCGCTGATGGGGACCGTCAGATCCAGTTTTCCTTCCGACACGTATTTGGCAAGAAGGGATGCCGTGAAAGGTTTACAGATGGATCCGACGGGATACACGAGCTTATCGGGCTTTTCCTCCCTGTCGGGGCCCCATTGCACGGTCTCCTTCCTTCCGTCCCTCAGGATGCCGACCGTCAGTTCGACGTGTTTTCTTCCCTGATACAGTCTGTCGATCTGCTGTTTCGATGCTTCCGTCAGTTTCATGCCGGTCCTGCCTTTCTCCGCGTTCCCGCGGGACGGTCCTTCATCTGATCACAGGATCCCCGGATCAGCGGTAATACTCTCTCAGGCTCTCCACCAGAGCCTTCGCTTCCTTCTCCTCCAGATCGAGCAGCGGGGCCTTCACGTGTCCCCCGCCTACACCGCGGTCGTCCAGGACGTGCTTGTAGATGGACATGTCCGCTCCGTAGCGCATCTTCTTCACCATGCTCACGGCGGTGTACTGCGCCTCGCGCGCTCCCTCCATATCGCCAGCCTTCCACAGACGGTAGACTTCAACGAAAGGCTCGGGGATGCAGCTCGCGCATCCGGACACCGCTCCGTCGGCACCCATGGAGAGGGCCGGGAGGAACAGGTCGTCGGGTCCGAATACGACCGAGAACTTACCGCCGTTCACCCGGCAGTAGTCCATCATCCGGCGGATGTCCGCAAAGGAATACTTCACGCCGATCACGTTGTCCGGGCAGGCGTCGGCGATTTTCTGCATCGTCTCCGCGCTGACGTCGTTATGGGCCAGCTGAGGGATGACGTACACGTATACCGGGAAGCCTTTGGGCAGTCTGGAGCAGATGCCGCGGTAGTACTCGACCATCATGCGGTCGTCCAGATTGAAATAGCTGGGCGTCACGATGCCGACGCCGTCCGCCCCTATGTCGTGGGCGTGCAGGGACAGCTCCACCACTTCTTCCGGATCCATCGCGCCGCAGTGGATATATACCGTCACACGGCCGGCAGCCCGGCGCACGACCGTCTCCGCCACCAGCTTGCGCTGTTCGGCAGTCATGAGATACATCTCGCCCGTCGTCCCGCAGGGATACAGGCAGTTCACACCCTTGGAAATCTGGAAATCCACCGCCCGCTCAAGAGCCGTCACGTCCACGTTCCCCTTTTCATCGAAAGGGGTCGTCATCGCAGTGATCACACCATACAGTTTCTTCATGTTCCTTCTCCTTGTCTTCGATGAGTCTGTCGATATGTTTGGTTCCGAATATCGCAAATGGCACAGACCGATCCCTTCAGGCAGAGATATCGGACAGATCTCTGACCGTCCGACCGGCGCTCCGGGCTGCCGGATCCCGTCCGCTCCTGCCCGAGAGAAGGGCAGTTTTCCCTAAATAATCCGATTTTCCATACGGATACAGTCTATGCAATCGCTTTCTGTTTGTCAATGGAATCCCGAATGAACATGCTGTTACCCTGCTCATTCATGGATCTGTTCCGAAGAGATCTTCAGTTTCCGCCGGTCAGGTAACAGATGACGACGGAAACCACGATCTGAACGTCGAGCCGCTCAATGATCTTCCTGTTCTCGTTCATAGAATGCCCTCTCTTTCGCGGTACTATACAAATAACGACCCGTACGTGATCAGAAGCGGATCGTTATTCTTTGATAAATGTACCCAAAAACAAATCGATTGTCAACTTGTTTCTGCACGCAGTACCGCCACTGAGATGCAGAAAGCAACAGGCCTGAACAGGATATCTGAAGACCGTGAACACCCTGTTCCCGGTCTTCCGTCTCTCGTATCGAAGACTCTGCATCCGTCGGGGGACGGTCTCAGGCTTCGTAAGCCATCCGGAGCACTTCGAGATAGTCTTCCTTTGTCATCGGACGAGGATTGCTCTCGGTGGAAATGTTCTTCGCGGACATCTCGGCGATCGTATCGAAATCTTCCGTCTTCACGTTCAGGGAACGGAAATCGGGAAGTCCGACTGCGCGGCACAGTTCCTTGACGGCACTGACGGCTATCTGCGCGCCTTCGCGTGCGTCCGTGAAGAAGAATCCCATGGCCTGCGCGACCCGCGCGTACTTTTCGACGCAGTAATCCATATTGTATTCCATGACGTAGGGCAGGAAGATCGCGTTGCACATACCGTGCGGAAGATCATACAGCCCGCCGAGGGACTCCGCGACACAGTGGACGGAGGCGACGTCGCTGTGACTGAAGGACATGCCGCCGAGCATGCTGCCCATGAGCATCGCGCTCCTTGCAGGCAGATCCGTTCCGTCTTTGACAGCCGTTTCCAGATTGTGGTAGATGAGCTCAATGGAATACAGAGCGAACGCATCGGCGATCGGCTCCCCGCAGTTCGCGGTATAGCCTTCGATCGCATGGGTCAGCGCGTCGACGCCCGTGGAAGCCGTCACCATGGGCGGTACGGAGACCGTGAGTTCAGGATCGCAGAGCGCGAGCTTCGCCGCCGTGAAGGGACTCTTCACCGTCATCTTGTAGTGGTTCTCCGTATCCGTGATGACAGAAGAAAACGTCAGCTCGCTGCCTGTTCCGGAAGTCGTGGGGATGGCGATGAGCGGAAGCTGAGGCTTGGTCGCAGCCGTTTTCCCTTCATAGGGCTTGATCCTGTCCGCACCATGGGCGAGCAGAACGCCGACAGCCTTCGCACAGTCGATCGGACTTCCTCCCCCGACGGCAATCAGCGAATCCACGCCGAATGCACGTGCCTGACAGGCACACTCCTCACAGTTGGCGTCTTTGGGATTCGGTTCCACACCGCTGTAGACGATGCACTCATAACCGGCCGCTTCCACGAGTTTCCTCACCCTGTCCGCGATGCCGGCTCTGACGATCCCCTCATCCGTAATGATGACAGGACGGGTGCATCCGATCCGTTTCATCTCTTCGGGCAGACGCGCCAGTACGCCCGGACCGTATACGATCTCCGTCGGAAGCGTGAAACTGAAGGCATCCATGGGATTCGGATTCGAAAAATGATAAGGCTGCATGGGGATCTCCTCTTTCTGTCCTTCGTGTGTGATCGGATCCGTTCCGCATATGCGGCGGTGACGGTTCACGTACTTCTTATCGAACTGAATACGTGTATTATAATCATTGAACTGAATGAGTTCAAGGAGGAACGATCCATGTCCGACCAACAGCATCATTTCTTCAGGATCCGCACCGAAGCCGGAGAGTTTTCCCGCAGAACGGTGGAGACAGGAACACTGGGGCCTATTCGGACAGGAAGCCCAGTGTCATCAGCCATTCCACGATCTCTTCTCTTTCCGTTCCGATCTCAAAACGCTTTCCCTCATCCCAGTGAGCGTCCGGAGCCAGCGGATGGAGATTTTCAGCGCTCATTCCGAGGGGACTGGAATGGGAAGTGCAGAACGGAACGATCCTCTTCCCCGAAAGATCCACGGTCTCCAGGAAAGTATACAGGATCCTGGGAGCCTGACCATGCCAGATCGGATAGCCGATAAATACAGTGTCGTATCCGGCAGTATCCGGCAGGGTGCCCGCGATCTCCGGTCTGGCTTCCGGATCGTTCTGCTCCCTGTCTGCGCGGCAATCCGTATAATACCTGATATCTTCATCGGTATAGGGGATCTTCGCCCGGATCTCATACAGATCCGCATCCAGTTCCTCTGCCGTGTATTCCGCAAGCGGCTTCGTATGGCCTGTGCAGGAAAAAAACACGACCAGCACTCTGCCGTTCTCCGCCGTCCGAGATTCCGAGGACAGCGAGAAGGTCACTGTGACGTCTCCGGATCCGAGGATACTCTTCAGTTCCTCCTGAGACAAGCCCTGAACTTTTCCGAGGCGCGTGAAACTCCAGCTGTTCACGTCGTAGTAGATCGTGATCTGGTTCCCCTGATAAAGGATCAGGTCGCCGGGTTCCGTCGTGACCGGCCCATCGTTCGTGGGAAGGTCCGTTCCGAGAGGGCCGACTTTTTCGAAGCTGCCGTAATCGTGCATCTCGACCGTCACGTCACCGCTCTCCAGAAGCACGAGAAACGCTTCCGCAGAAGAATTCTCCGCCGCGAGGATCTGCAGCACGCTGCCGTTTACATGGGCATATATCATCTGTTCTCCATCCTCCGTCGTTTCAGGTCCGGGGGAAACCGTCTCCTCGGGCCCCGTCTCCCCCCGTTCTTCTTCCGCTGCGGATACAGGCATTTCCGGTACAGCCATCTCTGTCTGCTGCACAGTATCTTCAGTGCGCGCTGCTTCCCCTTTCCCGGCAGCGCTGCAGCCGGACAGCATGAGCAGGATCCAGCCCAATACGAATGCCGTGACACGGAAGATTCTACGATCGGTCATTTCTTTTCCTCCTTGCTGAAACGGTACGAGATTCCGTCCTCTGTACCCAAAGCATATGGCAATTTTATCATATTGCAAATCACCCGGCTCTGCAAGCAGCATCCCGAGGAATGTCTGAAGCCGGCTCCACTTTTTTTGCAAACAGGCCGCAGAGGCTCTTGACAGTATATATCGCGTGCGATATAATATACGCAACAAGTCGCGTGCGACATGATGCACGCAGGAGGAAACATGAACGACAGATACGCGCCTCTGCGTCTCAAAAACCAGCTCTGCTTTCCGATCTATGCGGTCTCCAACATGATCACCCGGAAATACAAGCCCCTGCTGGATAAGCTGGACCTGACTTACACCCAGTACATCGTCATGATGGTCCTCTGGGAAGAGAAACAGGTCAATGAAAAGTTCCTGTGTGAAGCGCTCTGTCTGAAATCCAACACGGTCACCCCTCTCCTGCAGAAACTGCAGGCAAAAGGGTACATCGCGAAGAAGAAGGACAGCAGCGATGAACGCAACCTCGTGATCTCACTCACGGAAGCGGGTGAAGAGCTCAAGGAGAAAGCCCTCTGTGTCCCGCAGAGCATCGCTCAGGAATTCCGCCTGACGCCCGAAGAAGCGTCCGCCCTGTATCAGATCCTGTACAAGATGCTCGATCAGGAATACGGCGCCTGCCTTCCCGATGCCGACTGACTGCTCGAACCCGCTGTTTTCCAGGAAACAGAAACACAATATACGACATCACAATTGAGAAAAGGAGAAAAACATGATCTACGATTACAAAATCACAACCGGCACCGGAGAAGAACTGGATCTCGCTTCTTACAAAGGCAAGGTCATCATGGTAGTGAACACCGCCACCGGCTGCGGATTCACACCCCAATACGCGCCGATCGAGCAGATGTACAAGGATTACCACGAACAGGGTCTGGAGATCCTGGACATCCCCTGCAATCAGTTCGGAGCTCAGGCACCCGGCACGGACGAAGAGATCCACGAATTCTGCACGCTGCACTTCAACACTACATTCCCCCAGATGAAAAAAGCGGACGTCAACGGTGAGAACGCGCTCCCTCTCTACGGATACCTGAAGTCCCAGAAGGGTTTCGAAGGCTTCGGAAGAGGTCCCAAAGCGCTCATGATGAGCGGCTTCACTTCCGCCAACTCGAAGAAGAACGGATGGAGCCGGGACGATATCCAGTGGAACTTCACGAAGTTCATCATCGACAGGAACGGGAACGTGGTCGCCCGGTTCGAACCCACCGCGGACATGGCAGACGTGGAAGCCTGCGTCAAAGCTCTTCTTTAAGGAGGCGCACATGAAAGCACTCGTAGCCTATTTCTCTGCCAGCGGCGTGACGGCCGCAGTGGCGAAGCGGCTGGCGGACGCTATCGGAGCCAAGCTCTATGAGATCCGTCCCGAGATCCCCTATACCGCCGCAGATCTGGACTGGAGAAACAGCCAGTCCCGTTCCTCGGTCGAGATGAACGACAAAAACTGCCGTCCCGCTCTGGCTGATCTGGATGCTCCCGTCGCTGACTGCGACGTCATCTTCGTGGGATATCCCGTCTGGTGGTACCGTGAGCCTTCCGTCGTCGACAGCTTCCTGGCAGCCTATGATTTCACTGGAAAGACGATCGTTCCCTTCGCCACCTCAGGGAGCAGCGGCATCGGGACGGAGGCCCCTGCCCGCATGAAGGAGATCACGGGAGCGGAAGTCGGCGAAGGCAGACGTTTTTCCGCAGATGCCGGTGAAGCCGAACTGAAGGCCTGGGCCGAAAACGCATAATCAGAAAGGTCTGATTCACATGAACGTCGCAGTCAGATATTATACGAAGACAGGAAACACGAAGCGCCTCGCGGAAGCCGTGGCCGAAGCCGTCGGCACGGAAGCATTCCCCATCAGCGTGCCCGTCAGTGAACCCGTCGATATTCTTTTCCTCGGGAATTCCTATTACGCTTTCAGCATCGATCCTGAAGTCAGGGATTTCGTCCGTTCGCTCGACAGTGAAAAAGTCGGATGCATCGTCAATTTCGGCTCAGCCGCCATGCTGAACTCTACCTGGAAGAAAGTCAAGGCGGAAGCGGATAAACTCGGCATCCGGATGGACGAGCGCGAATTCCACTGCAAAGGCGAGTTCAAAGGGTTCCACAAAGGCAGGCCCAATGAGCAGGATCTCGCCGACGCGGCTGATTTCGCCAGATCCGTTATCCAAGGATGATAGAGATGAAAAACAGAAGAGGCAGCTTTCATGCTGCCTCTGTTTTGTTGTGATCGGGGTTCGGTTTCACCATCACAGGGCCGTCCGGCAATCAGTCTGCCAGATGGTATCCGTCCCTTGCGTGGCGCAGATCCGCCTCCATCTCCGCGGCGTCCGTCCATCCGGAAAAAGAGTGGCTGTAGGAGAATCCCTGCGTATACCCGAAATTGAACCCCATCAAGCTTCCGTAATCGGCCGTCAGAACGCCGTCCGCGGGGATCTTCAGGGATGCGTAGCGGCAGGCTTCATAGGTGGTGACGACTGTTCCGTCCTCACGTGTGACCTTCACCTCATACGTATCGTAAAGCACGTTGCGCTCGTATTCGTTCTCATCATCCGAAATGAACAGATACATCCTGTACGGGGTCATCGTCATTTCCCGGGCAAACGATGAGGATACGATCTCATCCCAGTCTTCCCGGATGAGGCGTTCCGTATTGGCATGGATGGCTTCCAGGTTGTCCCCTTCCAGTTCACCCGTATGCAGGACCCAGGACGCAAGCCCTCCGACCGTGAAAACCTTCTCGGAAGGCTCAAAGCGCCAGCCGGCAGGTGCTTTTGCCGTCACCTTGACCGTATCGCCGTTGGAAAGGCCGCTCTGCGGCGTGACCTGGAAGCGGTGGGGATCTGCATACTCGGCGTTGCTGTCAGAAAACTGCAGTTCCGCCGCGCCTTCTCCCGACATGCCGGTTATCTTCAGATTCACGATCTCAAAGGGATCGACGGTCTGAGGAGAAATGAGCGAGTGCATGGGAGTGTCCGGGATGAGCATGCAGAGAAGGAAGGATGCCGCGATCACGCCGATTGCGATGATCCATCCCATGAGTTTGCGTCTGCGCTGCCGCTTCACCTGAAGGTCTTTGATATCCTCCTCGGCGCGTGCTTCCGCCATACGGCGCTCGTACTCTTTCCGGCCTGGATCATTCTTTTCGATGAGCATCACATGACCGCAGTAAGGACACTCGGCTTTTTCCCCGTCCTCCGTCAGCTTCATTTTCCCCCCGCAGGAAGGACAAATGAGTGACAGCGTCTTTACGTTCTCTTTATCCATGAGTCTGCATTTCTCCTCTCAAGGCCTGATTGTTACGGTGTGTTCGCTGATTTCCGTCCATCACATACCGAAACGGATGTTTTTCACAGTCTTTTTCTCGATCTTCAGCCCCTCGTAGATCCGGGCCCCGCCGTTTCCGACCGGTGCCTGGGCCAGGAGTCCGACCTTGACCGTTTCTTCTGCCGGATCCTCCCTGTAACGAGGCGCGATCATATTTCTTACTCTCATATCGTCACCTTACCGCGGCAGAGCCGTCCTTATTTCACAGAGTGTTCCCGGCCGGCTCCTTGCCGATTCCTCTGCAGCCTGATCTTCAGCCAGAGAATGCCCGCACGGAGATAGAAAAAGTCACACCACAGATGCACGTACAGCCGATATCCCAGGTCGGTCACGGGGATCGTCTTCCCGTCGCGGATCACGGCAGTCATCACGCCGATCACATGTCGGTCCTTGATGCCGGTCTCCCGCCAGCAGCGGTTGTCTCCGCAGAGGACATAATCGTCCTCGCGCACTTTCAGGACACGGTGCAGGACACAGGTCCCGTCATCCCGTCTGTACAGAGGCACATCGTATTTTTTCAGACGTCCTTCCGGCTTTCGGGAGATGACGAACACGTCTTTTCCCTGACGGAGCAGGGGCAGCATGCTGTCTCCCACGTTCGTATAGATCAGCTGTCCGTGCTTCTCGATCTCCTCTTCGAACGTGCTGCTTTCCTTATTCATCCAGCAGTCCGATGCCTCTCAGCTTGGTAAGGATCGCTTCCACATCCTCCTCGATCACGTCTCTCGGGGCATCGTATTTCTCAAGCATGGCATCCACGATCTTTTCTTTCGTGGTCTCTTCCTTCAGGCAATCCACGATGAAGGCAGCGGTCTCGTTGGAGCGGACCAGTCCGGAGAAGACGGCGCTGTCCGCGGATACCATGACCTGGGTATCCCCCATGACGTGTGTTACGGCCGAAGAATTCAGCTTCATGACATTTTCTTCCTTTCATTCATTCCGTTATAGGCGACCCAAGCCGCTTCCGGCTCGGTGTTGCACCACATCCGATATGTTTCCACGTTTTCACTGAGGTGTTCGATAAGCTCCAGCGTTTTTCCCAGAAGAAGCGGGTCCGAGGGACGGTGGCTCTGCCGGATCAGCATCGCCATGGCCATATCCTTCGGAAGCGGTTCAAGGCAATTGGTCTGACTCCGCTTCAGGATACAGACCGCTTTCAGGGGGACGGAAGCATTCGTGCTCAGATGATGTTTCCCATCCCAAGGCGATCCATACACTGCAACGCCCTTATCCGTGATCCTGAGGAACGGTTTATCGTCGTTGATATCATGGCGCGTTCACCGAAGGCTTCGCGCCAGAGCCGTGCATGGGTGCTTTTCCCGTATCTGCTGGACGCGGTGAACAGATAGGCTTCCTGATCCACGGCAATGGCAGATCCGTAGAAAAGGATCGTAGAGTCCCCGATCAGATAATCAGAAATCTTCCGGAGGACCGCAAGCGACTCAAGATAACCGGGAGAAAAATCCTGTGTCGGTTCCCGTTGAATCTCCTCATCGCTCACCGAGATCAGGATCTCCCCACAGTCTGGGATGATGTACTGTTGGCACTGTTCACGGACGTAATCACACCTGTTCAGGATGGTGAAGTCACGGCCAGTCTTACCGAAAACATGTTTTGTCTCTCCGATCGTTCAGCCGGCGCATAAACAGCACACAGCAGAATACAGGGCCGCATCCACGAAGGATACAGAGTATCATTCTTTGCGGCTTCGGGTATCCCTCAGAGTTTTCGCCTCTTCCTGGAACCGGCCGAGTCTCACCGCACGGATAACACGGTAAAAGGGAAGAAACGGGAGCAGTATCCTGTATCTGTAGAACAGCGGATACTCCTCGGCGAAAGCCGCATACTCCGGATCCTTTCTGCTGAACGGTACACGGATCCGGCCCGCAAGATAACGGAGCCTGTTCCCTCCGTTCCTGCGCATCGTGTTCCGCACACGGTTCGGGATCGTACCGAAGGCGCCGGAAGACAGAAAATAGTCCAGCATCTCCCGATCGGAATCCGACAGCGTTTCACCTCCGAAGAGGCGGAGAGCAAGCGTACGGTTCTGTTCCTCGAAACTGCCGAGTCCCAGTTTTTCCGCTTCAGCCGCCACATAATCCATGTCGAGCCGGACCCTGTTCAGGTACACATACGTATCCAGAAGTGACCTGAGCCCTGTGCCGCCGCCTTCGTAATGGCCGTGCTCATGGGCCAGGAAATACAGATAGAAATCCTCCGGCGTAAAGCTTCTCCCCCATCCTTCTTCTCTGACCAGCCTGTCTCCGATATCCTTGTAATACGCCAGCTTCTTCTCCCCATGCGCTGCGGAGAAAAGCGCCGTATGCATCTCGAAATTCAGCACGGGGGCCTTGTAATACACATCATGGTTATGGACGCCGAATTCCACCGTTTCGAACCCCAGGGCTTCCATGATGGCTTTCACGTCATTTTCCCGGGCTGCGTCAAACAGGATGTCAAAATCCGCGAACTCCCGCATGCCGTACACCGGATACATGTCCTTCAGCACGGCGCCTTTCAAAGGCATATACCAGATCTCCGCATCTTCCAGCCGTTTTCGGATGCCGCTCCATGCGCTGTCAAAGATCATTGTTTTCCGGATGGAGGCGGAAACGGCGTCGAGGAATCGTCCGTCCTTCACGCCTGCGTTTTCAAGCGCACAGCCCACAGCCACGGCGATCATATGCTCCGAGGCAAAGGAAAAGGCGGCATCCAGATCCATACCTTCCATCCTCGCGGCATCCGGTACGGTGCCGTTCACCGCGCAGGTGACGAGATAGATCACATCCGATGCCGTATCGCTCATCTTTCCTTCACCCCGTCCTCCGAGAATTCCAGTATCCTGTCGCAGATGGAAAGCGCCGCTTTCCTGTGCGTCACGATCACGACCGTCCTGTCGGTCATGCCGCGCAGGTTCTCCAGCAGCCGTTTTTCCGTCGCTTCGTCCAGCGCGCTTGTGGCTTCATCCAGGAGCAGGACCGGTGCGTCGGAATAGACGGCCCTGGCGATGGCCAGACGCTGCATCTGCCCTTCGGAGAGACCGGATCCGCGTTCTCCCAGTTCCGCGTCTGCGTCCTCCACGAATTCATCCGCGCAGGCGATCTTCAGGGCCCGTTTCAGCCGTTCGTCGTCCTTCGGTTCCGCGAAACACACCGCGTCCCGGATCGTTCCGTTCATCAGGGCGTTTCCCTGAGGCACGTAGGCGAACAGGCGGCGGTGCACCGCGCTCAGTTCCTGTTCGTCAAGATATCGCTCTCCGCCGTCCAGCGGATACAGACACATCAGAAGCTTCAGCACGGTGCTTTTCCCGCAGCCGCTGTGTCCGGTAAAGGCGACGGTCTCGCCTTTGCGGATCTCCAGGTCCAGTCCGTCCAGCACGGCGGGCGTATCGCCGTCGTTCTGCGTCTTGTAGGAAAAGGATGCGTTCCGGAGTCCGAGAGACCGGAACTGTCCGTCGTAATACCTCCGCATGGTCAAGGAATCCGCGGGATCGCCGTCGTCCGGATAGCTCTCGGCCTCCATCAGCCTTTCGGCGCTTGCGGTCATGGCGTACCATCGGGGCAGATAACCGCTGATGCTTGCGAAGGGGCTCTGCACCTGGGTGATCAGCTGCATCACGGCAGTCAGCGTGCCGTAGGTAACGGTCCCCGTCATGATGCCGTAGGCGCAGTACACGACGCCGATCAGATACATGCCGTGCATGGCGGCCCCGAATCCGGTATTCGCCACATTGGAGAACCGGGTCCTGCGCATCCGGGCAGCCTTATGCGCCGCCATCGCTTCTCCGGCCCCGATTCCTGCCTGTTTTTCTGCGGAGAACGCCTTGATGATCATGAGATTGCTGATCCGTTCCTGCAGGAACACCCGCATTCTTCCGTCGCTCTCCTGCACGTTCTTATGGAGACGCTTGAGCACGCCCCGGAAGGCGTAGCTGAAAACGACCATCAGAAGCCCGCCCGGGATCAGGATGCATGTGAACCACCGGTCCAGGACGATGAGCATGATCAGGGCTGAAAGCATCTGCACCACTGTGCCTGCCAGACCCGGCAGGATGTCGACGGCACCGTCCGCGACGACCGTCGTATCGCTCGTCAGGCGGTTCATCCATTCCGCGGTATGCGTGGCGCTGACGGAGGCATAGTCCTTGCGCAGGATACAGTCCACGAGCCGCTGCTTGAATGCGTTCTCCAGGCTGCTTCTCGCCAGCTCATACATCCAGCGGATGAGGGCGTACACGGACAGCATGAAAACAACGAGCCCCGCGATCAGGAGCACGTTGTTCCGAAAGGAAAGGACGTCACGGGCCACGGCGCTGTCCACGATGGCCCGGAACAGCAGCGCATACGCTACGCCGATGAGGCCGGACAGGCTCTGGAGTCCGGTCAGCGCCAGGATATATCCTTTTTTCCTGCCCGTCACACGCCAGAGCCAGTTCACAGTGCTGTTCATCACGGATCTCCTTCCCCGGTGCGGCAGCGGCCGCAGAACCTATCATATCACTATATATAATAGCACAAATGGTTAAATTCGCGATATATAAATACGCATTTTCGCGTCTGCGGAAATGTGCCCGAAGAGGAACGGCCCATCCCCAAAGACACAGAAACGCCCGGTACGAACCCGTACCGGGCATGGACAGGATCCGCGTTCTGTCAGATCAGATCCGGGCGGAAGCCGTTTCGTTCCTTTTTCATATCCATGTACATTTTTGCGGCGATGAAAGCAATGACAGCAGCCCAGAGCAGTCCCCAGGCTTCGACCGTCCACAGCGGAACCATGCCTTTCTGATACAAAGCGGCGAACGTATCCGCGATCATATGCAGGAGGATGGCTTCCGGCAGACAGTATGGCTTCGCATTCTCAACACCATAGAATACGATGACCGTGAACCCGATATGGTCGATCATCGCGAACAGTCGCTCAAGGACGTTCAAGGCCGTCATCGTGTAATCGAACGAGGCGGCTGCCTGTACGGAAGGAAGCGCCGCTTCGGCAGTTTCCTCCGTGATGTTCAGCATACTGAGCGCGTCTACCCGGTCTCCGGAGGAGAACAGCAGCGCAATGACCAGATAGGTGATCATCAACGGAAGGACGATCGTCAGGACCTCGATCCCTCCGTGCCCGATCCCGTACAGGACCGCGTTTTCCGGAGTCTGGTCCTTTTTCAGGATATACTTCAGAACGATATGTCTTCCGCATTCTTCGAACACCCCGGCCATGGTGATCCCGTACAGGACGAAGGCAACGGTGTTCCCGTTGATGAACCGGGATACGGGATTGTCCGAGACGATGCAGACGTAATGCACGCCCAGCTCCAGCACGCGGGCGGAAACCAGAAACCCCGCGGCGCCGGCTATGAGCCACCAGATCCTTGTCCGGTCCTTATGCTTCATCCGCCAGAACAGGAAGAACGCAGCGGGGATCAGGACCATCAGGATGGCCGTAAGGATCAGCGACGGTATGCTGCTTTGGCCTACGACGATATCCTCGAACGCCTTCACTTCCCGTCACCTCCCCAGACTTCCACACAGAATCCCTTGTGCCCGCACGCGGGGCATGTCAGCTTGCGGGTCCTGGGTGTGTGATTGGCCCAGAAGGCTTCCTTGAGGGACGGCCTGAACACCTCGTGGCATTCGGGGCAGATATACTTCACGTGTGTGAAGTAGTACCGGCTGATCAGCACGCCCCAGCAAGCGGCTACAAGGACCCAGATGACGAAAGGCCACCATATCCCCTTGACGATCCAGAGGATGATGGAGAACCATTGAAACGCCGTGACCGGGATCCCAGTCAGAAGCATCGTCCAGTGGAGCTTTTTCAGTTTATTTCTGTGTTCCATGATCACGGCCATGTCGCCGATGAATTCGAGAGAGTATGCAGTTCTGTTCTTCAGTCCGTCTTTCAGCTCCCGGAGCCTCGCCAGCTTTTCCTGCTTTTCCGAGACCTCGTCCGCAAGAGCCGTCTCCTGCTGCGCGATCAGCAATGATATCACCTTCTCGGGATGCTCTTCCTGAAGGATCTGGGAGATCGCGTCGATCGGAAGATCCAGTTCTCTCAGGAAACAGATGACTTTCATGCGCCTGAGATCGTCTTCCGAATACAGCCGTCTTCCGCCTTCGGACAGTTCGCTGGGGATCAGGATGCCTCTGGCATCATAATACTGGACAGTACGGACAGTGACACCGCAGAGCTTTGCAAGCTCTCCCGTCGTATATTTGGACACAGCCTTCGCCTCCTTACGGCATGGATTCTACGACATAACGCTGCGTAACGAGCAATACCCTACGCAGGGTGATTTTTTGAAAAACAGCAGAAAAACAGTTCCGTATATGAAAGAAGCCCGGAAAACACCGGTCTCCGGGCTCTGTTCATGATCCTCCGGTCCCGCAGCCTTCGGAACCTGCGTTAACGGAAACAGTTCAGGGGCGTTTCCATCACATGATCCAGACCGTATTTCTTCCCGATCCGGTATCGGTTCGAAGCTGATTCGTACAGGATGAGCATCTTTTCATCTCTTACGGCGATCTCCTCGGCCATGGGAGCGACCTGAGTCTTCACTGCGGATCCTTCCGTCAGGATAAAGAGCGGGATCTCCCGGCCCAGGACTTTTTTCGTTCCCGATGCGGGGACTTCGCTCAACTGCCAGGACAGGATCCTCGACGAGAACATTCCTTCGCTCTGCGAAAGGTACAGGGATCCGTCACAGAAGCAGGCGCCTTGGACCCGGTCCGGTATGGAATACACAACACGCGGCGTCACCGCATCCCCGTCTTCCACGCTGAATCCGAACAGATAGGCCTGCTGCGTCTTTCCGTCAGATTCGGTCCTGTGGGACGCATGCGTGCGGAAAAAAGGTTCGCTGCGGAATTCTCCGGCATACAGGAACTCCCCGTCCGCGGCGGTGAAGGAAACACGGATAGAGTCCTCATCATTATTCAGCTCGACCCTGCCCGCGTCTTTCAGGACGGCGCCATCCTCCGCGCCGAGCAGTTCGGCGAGCGGGATGCTGTACATGCATCCTTCCGTGCTGCCCGCGATATAGGCATGATCCCCGTAAACGGAGATGCCTCCGGCATGCCCCGTATAGCGGATGCCGTCCTTCGTCTCGAACAGGATCTTCCTTGCAGTCCCCGTCTGTGCGTCGACCACGAATACGGGCGAGTCCTTCCCCCTTCCATAATAACCGGAGATCAGAAGGCTGTCCGTATCCGGGTAACAGGCAAGGCCCTGGGGCACGAAGCCGTTTTCTATTTCGGGAACAGCGCATAAGGGATCGCTGTTCTCCAGATAGTACTGAAAATCAAATCTGCTCATATGAAACATGCATACGATGACCATGATCACGCTCACCAGGGCCATCAGGTTCAGATTGCGTTTGACCGCAGGGCGTTTGCTCTCAAATCCATCCAGAGGTTCATCACACCCGGGCACGATCCCCTTCACCAGGGTCTTCAGCTGTTCTATCATGCCCTGCTGGGCGTCGGCTGTCTTCTCGAATGCTTTCAGCCGACTGCAGAACGGCCAGCCCGGGATCTTATCCGAATGATCCCTGCGGGGAAATCCCACGACGGCCCATTCACTGATCACGTTCAGGTTCTGCAGGAAACGTCTGATCACACGGTTCTCTTCCGAATCCGGCCGGATACCGTCCCTGATCTTCGCAAGGCTCCTGCTGACTTCCTTATGGAGCTTTTTGTCCGCGCTCCTGTAATACAGGGAAGAAGCCGCAAACAGGATTACGATCACGGCGAAGGCCGCCCAGGAGACGGGAGAAACCATTCGTCCTCCCAGGAGCGTGGAAAACAGATGCAGCGACACCGTCAGCAGGGATGCCAGAATCACTTCATAGCCGATCATCTCGTCGCGCGCGAAAGCGAAGCGGCGCAGAACATGGCTCAGGAACGCGAACAGGATGACCACGGCGAACGTGATATAGATCTGCAGTAAAGACAGCCCGGGCGCCGGTCCGACGATACGGCCGTGGATGTTCACGTACAGCGCGATGACTGCCGCCAGAGCTCCGAAGCCCAGGACGTCGAACGCCGCCAGGCCTTTGATCTCGTCCTTTTTGTCCAGCGTCAGTTCATCCGCTCGCACATATTCCGGGACGAATGCGGTACCGGCGTCCTCCGGGCGTTCCGTATCATAGAACGGAGCGGTCTGGGGCTTGCGGAGTCCGATCAGGTTCATGCAGTCAGCGATGCAGTCCCGCATCAGGAACTTCTTCTTCTGGAAACGGGTACGCTGCAGGAAATACTTCACCATCGCGATGAATCCGCCGGGGGCGTTGAACAGCCTGGATTCCTCGATGAACCTGGAAAACGTCGGCATGACTGCGACAGAGGCCATATCCCTCAGGGGAACGTATACCGTTTCCTGCAGTTTCGGATCTCTTTGCGTTTTCTTGTCGAAGACTTCCCGGATCCTATCCTGGAGCACCATGTAAAAATGCCACTGGGCATACGCGTTCATTATGAGACCGACAAGGAACGCGATGGATATCGCAAAGAGAGGCCACGAGAACCCGTGCCAAATCAGCATCAGGACGGACGTCAGAAAAGCGACGGCGGAACACTCATACGTCACCGCCTCGTAACGGCTGAACACGCCCGTGCGGATCAGATGCACCGCAAAGCAAAGCACGATAAAGAATACGACAATGATCGCTGTATGCATAATCGGCACCCCTCAATCCCAGTTTTCCAGAAATTCGATTATGCGGATCAGTCCGTCGCCGTACGCCCTGCATACGGTCTTCAGTTCCCCGTCTGTGAAGGGAACGCTCACCGCAGATCCGGCTTTCTGCAGGTTCCCGCATCGTTCGAGCGCACTGGCCAGATACCTGCTGTCCCGATAGAATTCTTCGATCTTCTTATAGCCGTCTCTCTGTCTGCTGAACACCCAGAAGCGATAGCTCAGTGCTTTCTCCAACTGTCTGTTCGTCCTGATCACGGCATCCAGCACATCTTCATCGTACCCGTCCTGCACGTTCTGTACGGTCTCCAGGGAACGGTTCAATGCGGAAAGCATGTTTTCCCTTTCCTCTGTAAACTTGGATTCGTCTTCCGTAAAATGGTCGATCGTCCAGCAATACAGGGTAAAGCCCAATGCCGCAACGGTCAGGATGAAGGAAACAATATCGAAAATGGTGGAAAATGCCTCTGACATGATGCTCTCCTTGATCATCAGACATGGAACGGTGCCGTCGAAGCCGCTGATCTGCCTGCCGTGCCGTACGTTCTGATCGGGCGCCGCTGAAGCAGGAAATACCAACGTCTTTATTGTACCAACTCACAGCGCAATAGACAACATGTTCGGCAAAAGCGCGGCAGACGGAGAGCCGTCTGCACAGAAGATTTCGAAAACGCCGAAAAGCCGGCCCGCTCTCCATGCGTTCTGACTGCCGTCTGTCCTGAAATCCAGTCCGTATGCAAAAAATGCTCCTGCGCGGCAGCATATCACTGCGACTGCGGAGCATTCCTTTTGCCGGCTGTGTTCCTTATGATCCTATGGAACTAGTTTCCGTGATGACGCAGGCACCCGGCATCGCCTTCATGATGGCCACAGCCAGAGCCCTCACCATGATGACGGCCGCACTCGTGGCCTTCCCCGTGGTGATGGTCGTGATGGTCGCATTGGGCATTGGGATCAAACACGAGCGTACCTTCAGCAAGCGCTTTTGCGGCTTCGTCTGCGGAGCCTTGCACTCCGGCGTAGAGCCTGATCCCCGCGTCCGCAAGCGCCATCTGCGCCCCCATGCCGATGCCGCCGCAGATCAGGGCATCCGCTTTTACCGCCTGCAGGAAACCCGCAAGTGCGCCGTGTCCGCTTCCGTTGGTATCAACGGTCTGCTCATTCACGATCCTGCCGTCTTCGATGTCATAGAGCTTGAACTGCTCAGTGTGACCGAAGTGCTGGAAGATCTCTCCGTTTTCGTATGTAACTGCGATTCTCATGCTGTCTGTTCCTTTCTCGATGATTGCCTGATCGATCCCGACCGGTTCGTATTCAAAGTGCCCGCCCGCGATCAGCAGTCTTTTCCCGTTCACAAGGGCATCGGCGACTTTTTTCCTTGCGCTGTCGTAAATGGCCGTAACCGTCGTCCTGGCAATGTTCATCCTGGCCGCGCAGGCTTCCTGGGTCAGTCCTTCGCCGTCCAACAGCCTGAACGCCTCGAATTCATCCACGGTCATCCGGACGCTTGCCGTGGCGGTGATATCATCGGGCGAAAAGCTGCGAAACACGGGAAGCTGCCCGATTCTGCGGCATCTGAAGGGTCTCGGCATAGGCGCTCCTTTCCGACATATGTCATCAACTATAGTAACTCAAATAATGACATATGTCAACAATCATAAGGAAGATTCGCTAACCCGGGATCATTCCTTCATATGCACAGACCCAACGTTCAGCAGAAAGGCCATTCTGCCGAACGTCCGCACCATAGTATCCGAGTCACGAAAAGCCCCGGAAACATGAGTTTCCGGGGCGACGGCGCCTTCAGGTCCGGTTGTTGCCTGCAGGCACAGATCGTCTTACCTCAGATTGTCCATCCTGCGCTGGAAGCCTGTAGTCTGCTCATTCGGCAGCAGAGACCCGCCTTCCTGCTTCAGGAATTGCCAATACTGTTTGCTTTCTGCTGTTTTCGGGCCTGTTTCCTCATGAATAAAAGGCCCGTTTATCCCAGTTGCGTCATGTCCCGCAGAACACCCCCAAACAGATATGGACATGGAAAAAGCCCGGAAACGTTGAATTTCCGGGCTTTTCTGAATGTCTTTGACTCGAGATCAGCGCTTGCTGAACTGCGGAACGCGGCGTACAGCTTTGAGGCCGTACTCGCGCGACCTGTTGCCGGAAGCCATGGTGTTTACCTGCTTTTTCGGTGTCCTCCCGATCAGTTCCTTCAGTAATTAACTACTGTCTGAAACCGGCTTTTACTCTTCATGCCTTTTTTACCCGAACAGAATCGGCACAAGGAAAAA
>JAEEJN010000060.1 GCA_016281935.1 Bacillota bacterium
GATCGTTGGCGGTATGCACGAGGAACGCAGGCGGAGTCCTTTCGTCCACACAGAGTTCCAGCGACCAGCTGTTCCTGCTGTGATCCGGATGACGGATCCCCGTGATGTTCTCAAAGCATCTCCACTGGGTATCCGAACAGAGATCCGGACGCGTCGAGATGACGGGATAGACAGGGAGGATCCCGTCAGGGCGGATGTCTTCTCCGCTCAGTCCCGTGCCGTCCGTCAGTTCGGGAAGATGCCAGAGCGTGCCGAGCGCGGCGCAGAGATGTCCGCCTGCAGAGAATCCGGTCACGAATACCCTGTGAGGATCCACTCCGTATTCTTCCGCGTGTTCGCGGATCCAAGCGACCGCGAGTCCGGCCTGGATCAGCGGAGCGGGGAAGAGGGCTCCCTTTCCCACCGAATAATGCAGGATGAAGCAATTGATCCCGTAAGGCAGGAAAGCGAGTGCGACAGGCTCTCCTTCCCGGTCGGAAAGGTACTCGTAGGCGCCTCCCGGAAGGATGAGGAGCGCAGGACGGGGACCGTCCCTGAAATGCTCCGCGGCGATGGCCTCCAGATAAACGGATGCCGGCTGTCCGGCAAGTTCTATCTTTTCCGTACGCACGGCAAATCCTCCCGTTCCGTCAGTCTGCAGTCCATGACATTATACCATACGGAGGGAGGATTTGAAAGCTGTTCGTACCGTAAGCGGGCTTATCTGTTGTCCACTCTTTCAGGATACATGTCGTGTTTCGTCAATCTGTCCCAGGCGACCTGTTCCCAGGGCGTGCCGGGTTTGCCGTAATTGCAGTACGGATCGATCGAGATACCGCCGCGGGGCGTGAACTTGCCCCAGACTTCGATGTATTTGGGGTCCATGAGACGGATCAGGTCCTTCATGATGATGTTCATGCAGTCTTCATGGAAATCCCCGTGGTTCCTGAAGCTGAACAGATACAGCTTCAGCGACTTGCTCTCCACCATGCGCTTTCCGGGCACGTAGGAGATGTAGACCGTTGCGAAATCCGGCTGTCCCGTGATGGGGCAGAGGCTCGTGAATTCGGGACAGTTGAACTTCACGAAATAATCGTTGTCCGGATGCTTGTTCTCGAAAGTCTCCAGGATCTCGGGCATATAATCCTTTATAACCGTGGAACCGCCTTTACCCAGAAGGGTCAGCCCTTCTTTTTCCTTGTCGTTTCGGCTCATTTCTGATCCCTCCAGATGTATTTCAGTCCTTTGACCAGGAAAACGCCCGCGACTCCGGCGATCGTCTGTCCGACGAGCAGGCTGAGGGCGAGCGTCCAGTAGGGGACGCCGAGGATCCCGCTCAGCCAGAGAGAGACGCCGAAAGCGGGAATCAGGGCGATAGGGGCGATGACCGCCCATTCCGTCACCTTTTTCTTTCCCAGGATCGCGCATACGCCGGCGGTAGCCAGACCGACAAGGCCGCCGCCCACGATATCGAAGAATCCGAGTCCGCCCATGACCATGTTGGCGAGAAGATTGGACAGCGCCAGAGGCAGGGTCAGGAACGGGAACACGTAGGCACTGGCGTAGAGGGCCGTCGCGATGCGGATCTGGTACTGTCCGAAGGCGAAAGACTGCGTAAAGTACATGACGACGATGTAGATCGCGATCACAAGCGCCGAGAACACCAGTTTCCAGGTCGTGGATCTGGGTCCGTTGAGATGAAGATGCATTTTGACTCCTTCCGCATGAAAAAAGCAGGCGTACCATCAATAAGGTACGCCTGCAGTACATGCGCATGTCCCTAGTTTTGTTTATAGACAGGATGGTTTCGAACTGTCTGTTATGAAACTCTGTCACCGATGACGGAACTATGAAAGGATACCATAAATTCCGACTTTTTACAAGTGGAATCATTCCGCGGCTTTGAGGAGCGTTTCTCCGGTCAGTCTGTATGCTGTCCAGTCATCCATGGAAACGGCTCCGAGAGACAGATAAAAGTCGATGCTGGGCCTGTTCCAGTCCAGGCAGGACCACTCCAGCCGTCCGCAGCCTCTTTCGACCGTGATTCGCGCCAGTTCTTTCAGCAGCGCTTTCCCGTACCCGCGGCCTCTGTATTCCGGCAGGACGAACAGGTCCTCCAGACAGATGCCTGCACGCCCAAGGAAAGTAGAGAAATTGTGGAAGAACAGAGCAAATCCTACTTCCTTGTCCTCCTCACAGACGAAAAGCACTTCGGCCTTTTTCTTTTCGAATATCCATTCTCTCAGAAGGTCTTCGGTCGCGATCACCTGATCGGACATCTTCTCGTACTCGGCCAGGCCGCGGATGAACTGAAGGATCAGAGCGCAGTCTTTCTATTCTGCGAATCGAAACGTCATGAATCACCTCCGGAAGATCACACTTCCCGTTCTTCGAAGATCCTGCGGAACCGTTTTCCCGGATAAGATGCGCTCCCGTCGAACTTTTCGACGACCGTGTCCTCCAGCCAGCTCATCCCGAGTTTCTCCATGACGCGGCGGCTCCGGCCGTTCGCTTCCGCGAACCGGCCCTGGATTCCCCTGACCGGCCTCTGTCCCTTTACGTATCCGACGAGAGCACGGATCGCCTCCGCGGCGTATCCGTGTCCCCACATATCCCTGCGGAGATTGTATCCGATATCCCAGAAACCGCTGGTTTCATCATAATACAGGCCGCCGCTGCCGATCAGTTCTCCGGTCTCCTTCAGCACGATCCCTGCTTCGTATTCGTCAGGGGCGTCCGGATCCAGGCTGCGTATCCATCGCTCCACGTCCTCCGCCTTTGTATAGACTGGGTAGACCATATAGCGGGCGACTTCGGGATCCCCGCACCAGGCAAAAGCAGCTTCGGCGTCTTCGGGCACGAGATTGCGCAGGATCAGCCTTTCGGATTCGATCCTGAACCTCATGACTGTTTCTCTCTTTCCGCAACGTATTCGGCGAGGCCCAGAGCGATGCTGAAATGCCCGACGTCATGCTGTCCGCCCTTACCTTCGCTCATGAGACGTTCGTCCCATTCCGGAGCGTCCAGAAGGTCACCGCTCGTGAAGAAAGCATACAGCTCCAGATCCCTGAAATCGCACATGGCCTGGACCGCTGCGCTTTCCATCTCCACAGAGATGCATCCCTCCGCTTTCCTCTTCTCGAAATTGTTCCGCGTCTCACGGTAGAAGGCGTCCGTGGTCCACGTCTTTCCGAGCACGTGAGGGATGCCGTTGTCTTTCATGAAGTCCGCAACGATGCCGGCGTTCGGGATATGGATATAGTCGGCAGCGGGCGCATAGTGATAGGAAGTCCCTTCGTCCCGGTAGGCTTCCGTGGGGACCATGACCTTACCGCGCGCGATCTCCTTGTCCAGGCATCCTGCACCGCCGAACAGAATGTAGCGTCTGCAGTCCAAATAAAACAGCGTGTCTTCGATGAGGCCGACGGTGATGGGAGCACCTACGAGCGTTTTGAAGAACGCGAATCGTTTCCCGTTCCTTTCGATCAAGTAGATGGGGATCGGGCAGGAAGCACAGTGGTTGTCCGCAATTTTCTCCGTAACATAGTTTTCGACTACGTATCTTTCGATCTCGTGGGAAAAAGTGACGATGCACGCATCGACTCTAGGAGCGTCCGGATTCCGGGGCAGATTGATGATGGCAGGGGAGAAGGGATCGAATGTATCGGTGATCATGGTTCAAGTCTCCTGTTGTATTCTGGGATGACAGCTGGGGATTCCGTTCAGTACGAATCCTCCCGTGGTCATCTGATGGGTCTTTCAGTCAGGGGGATGATGCCTTTGCGGCAGGCATCCAGCAGGGAGTTCATATCCTCCATCCGTTCGATCAGCCGTTTTCCCTGATCCGTTTCCGTCATATACCGCCGCTGGGGATAGCGCACGAATTCATAGGACTGGCTGTGGATGTCGGTCCCGTTCTTCTGCGCATCCTGAAGCGTCGTGAAGGGCTGATGCGCCATGAGCCGCATACCGTGGCTGTTGGCAATCAGCGTATAGCCGGCAATGCCCGTCGTCTTCTGATAGGCCTTGCAGAATCCGCCGTCGATCACGATGAGCCTTCCGCCGCTCTTGAGCGGACTCTCACCGTGCGACACGCGCACAGGCGTGTGTCCGTTGATGATGCGCGCGTCTTCGCCCGTCAGGCCGAACTCGGCGAGGATCTCTCGAACCTTGTCTTCCTGTTCGTACAGGACATAGTACGCGTTGCGCGGCTCCTGCCAGGTGGCTTCGTCTTCGATGAACGCGCGGGCAAACGTCTTGATCTTTCTTCCCGATACCGGGGAATCGGTGCCGCACCACAGATACCACATGAAGTCCAGTGCATAGCGGTCTCCCTGGTAGAACGCCCTGCGTGCGGTCCGGTCACAGTAATCCATGAACGCTTTGCCGGAATAGACGTTTCCTTCCAATTTCTTTTCGAGGAAGGTCCCGTCGTCATTGAGAGGCACACAGCCGTGGAAAAGGAGGTTGTCGTTATAGGCACGGTACATCCAGCCGCGCTGATACAGGAAACGGATGTGTTCGTTCAGCCTGAAGCTGTGACGGAACGCTTTGCGAAGGCCGGTAATAATGGCTTCTTCCTCCTCGTTCAGAAGATATGCGTCTTCGGTGAGGGTGGGAAGGGGGATGGGACGGATCGGGTAGACGGTCCCTTCGATCTCTACGGTCCTGCTCTTCCTGTCGATCTTATCCAGAAGCAGTCTGTCCTGCATGCCGAATTCCGGGTTGCGGAGGATGAGCTGTCCCTCCAGCTTGAACATGATGACGGTAATGGCGTACAGAGCGGCTTTGTTCAGCGGTTCGTCCGGATACGTCTTCTGTGCGAAAAGCATGAGTTCGCGGAGGGGGATGGCGTAACCGCGTTCCAGGATCGCCGTGTTCCCGTAGGCCAGACAGTTGCGGACAACGGCCGCGGCGCAGGCCTCGCTGCCCGAAGCGGCCCCCATCCAGAGGATGTCGTGATTGCCCCATTCCACGTCCACCTTGTGGTGCCTCATGAGGATGTCGAGGATACTGTCCGCGCGGGGACCTCTGTCGAAGATGTCGCCGACGACGTGCAGGCGCGCTACGGTCAGGCGCTTGATCAGAGTGGCGAACGCGATGATGAGGTCGTCTCCGCTGTGGATGGAGATCATGGTATCGAGCATGGTCAGGTGATAGCGCAGCCGGCTGCCGGGCTGTTCGTTGCGCGCCTCTTCGACGTCCGCCTGATAATTCATGAGCTCGTCCAGAACGAAAGCCCAGTTCTCAGGCATAGCGGCGCGCACGGCGTCACGGGTATACTTGGAGGAGAGTTTTCTCGCCAGGCGCGTGAGGCGTTCCGTTGTCCTCCTGTACCATTCTACGGGGATCTCGCCCTGCGCGTGCATCTGTTTGAGCTCGATGTCGGGATAATAGATGAGGGTGCAGAGGGCATCCGCCTCCTCATGAGACATGGAATCGCCAAGCCATTCGGCGACTTTCTCCCGGATCACTCCGGAACAGTTGTTCATGATGTGGCAGAAAGCCTCATACTCACCGTGGATGTCGCTCATGAAGTGTTCCGTCTCTTTGGGGAGGCTCAGCAGCGCACGGATGCGCGTGATTTCGGTGCAGATGGCCTCCAGCGAAGGAAACTGTTCGGACAGGAGGCGAAGGTATTTGATCCTGTCTTCGGACATTTCTGTCATGTTCTCACCTCATTTGATCCTTATTGGATAGTGAAACCGGCCGGCAACGGAATCTCCTTCAGCTATCGGCTCTCTCTAGATATTAACATAAAGGCGACTGTGTGACAACGAAATACGCGGTGCGGACAGGCTGTTCGGATATGAAAACGGCCGGTCCGTATCGGCCGGCCGTTCCGCCCCTCAGGCAGGGCTTGCAGCGTATGAAGACGGGAAGGGGAGGAGAGTTCAGTCTTCTCTTTCTTCCTGTTCTTTCTGGATGTCAGGGAAAGCGGACAGCATGGGCTGCACGTCCGATCCATGGAACGTGCGGTCGACGTAGTTCTTCGTGATCTTCATCACGATGCCCGAAAGGGCGATGACGCCGATGAGGTTCGGGATCATCATGAGACCGTTGAAGGTATCGGCCAGTTCCCATGCGAGGTTGTCGCCCATGACCGCGCCGCCGAACACCAGCAGCACGAACAGGACGCGGTAGGCGATCGTGTTCTTTTCACCGATCAGATACTCGGCAGCCGTCGTACCGTAATGGCTCCAGCCCAGAACGGTAGAGAAGGCGAACAGCATGACTGAAATGGCTACGAACGCGGATCCTACGAAACCGAAGCGGATGCTGAACGCCGTGGATACCAGATTGGCTTTTGTCAGAGCCACACCGTTGAATTCGGCTACCGTTGCACCGGTCGACAGATCGACGAGTCCGGAAGACAGCACTGTGAAAGCGGTCAGAGAGCAGACGATGATGGTATCGGCGAACACTTCGAAGATGCCCCACATGCCCTGACGCACAGGTTCTTTGACGTTGGAGGAGGAGTGCACCATGACGGAAGAACCGAGACCGGCTTCATTGGAGAACACGCCTCGTTTCATGCCCTGTTCGATCGCAAGCTTGATGCCGTAGCCGATGATGCCGCCGCCGGCAGCCTTGGCCGCGAAAGCTCCTTTGAAGATCGATCCGAAGACGTCTCCGAACTTGGAGATGTTGGTGAAGAAGATCACCAGGGTACCTACGATGTAGAGGATGACCATGATCGGGACAATCTTTTCCGTGACGGAAGCGATGCGCTTGAGTCCGCCGACGACTACGAGACCGACCATGATCATGACGACCGCGCCGGTCACCCAGGTGGGCACGTGGAATACGGTCTCCATGTTGCCGGAAATGGAGTTGACCTGCGTCATGTTGCCGATGCCGAAGGAGGCGATCAGGCAGAACAGACTGAACAGCCAGGCCAGCACCTTGCCGACGGTCTTGAAACCTTTGTAACTGCCCAGGCCGTCCCGCAGATAGTACATGGCGCCGCCGGCCCATTCACCTTTGGAGTTCTTGCGGCGGTAGAAGATGCCGAGCACGTTTTCGGAGAAGTTCGTCATCATGCCGAAGAAGGCGATCACCCACATCCAGAACACGGCTCCGGGTCCTCCGACCATGATCGCACCGGATACGCCGACGATATTTCCTGTTCCGACCGTCGCGGCGAGGGCAGTGCAGAGAGACTGGAACTGGGAGATGCTCTTATCGGCCGTATGACCCGTGACGTTCTTGTCGGAGAACACTGCCCCGATTGTCTTTTTGAACCAGTGTCCGATGTGCGTGACCTGGAACACTTTGGTCAGGCAGGTCATGAGGATGCCGACGAAAGCGAGCAGGATCAGAGCGGGCACGCCCCAGACCACGTTGTTCACGGCGTCGTTTGCGGCGGCGACCCCGTTCAGGAAGCCTCCTGTTTCTTCTTCCGCTATCGCGATCCCTGCAGCAGGCTGCGCGCATACGGGAACGGCGCACAGCAGGATGAGCAGTAAGATCAGCAGTGTGCCAGTCAGTTTCTTCTTCATATTTACTCCTTCCCGGCCAGATAAGACCAAGCAGCAAAATCTATATGGCACATTATATATGACTAAATATACAGATGTCAACGCTATATTCGAGATATATGTGCATATTTTCCTTAACAGTGTGCATAATTTGCGAATATCTGATGCATATAAGCTCCGAACATGACAAACAGGCGGATCCATGCCGTATGAGAAAAGATCTGTGCAGCCGAAGAGGAAGGGGAGAGGGAAAAAGCAAAAAACAAGACCTCCTGATGATCAGGAGGTCTGTGGTGCGGGAAACAGGACTTGAACCTGCATGAGGGAACCCTCACTAGAACCTGAATCTAGCGCGTCTGCCAATTCCGCCATTCCCGCAATTTGGTGGAAGGGGATGGATTCGAACCATCGAAGTCGAAGACGGCAGATTTACAGTCTGCTCCCTTTGGCCGCTCGGGAACCCATCCACGTAATACCGATATCAAATTGTCAAAGTCGTGTTGGAGCCGGCGATCGGAGTCGAACCAACAACCTACTGATTACAAATCAGTTGCTCTGCCATTGAGCTACGCCGGCAGAAAAA
>JAEEJN010000061.1 GCA_016281935.1 Bacillota bacterium
ATGGACCGTGCCGTGACGAGCCTCGCGGCAGAGGGGATCTCCGCCATCGTCGTGGGCATCGATACAGCCGAGACCCGCGGCACGGAACTGACTCCTCCCTATCCACGCCGGCAGGCGGGAGCGGACGTCAACGGTCACAAGCTGCCCCTGATCGAGGACGCCAGCACTACGCCTCTGTACGGTGAATTCATCGTCAGGCAGCTCAAGCCTCTGATCGATGCGGAATTCGCCACATTGCCGGACACGGAGCATACGACGATCGGCGGCATTTCCGCCGGCGGATCCGCTTCCTACTATCTCTTTCTGCGCTACCCTGAAGTCTTCGGCAGGGCCATCGTCTGCTCCCCGGGTTTTCCCATGTTCCGCCCGAACGCGCTTTTGGAGGAGCTGGACGGCTACGACTTCTCCCGGCTGGCGGACCACCGCATCGCTTTCTTCAACGGCGATCAGGGCATCGACGTCACGTCTGTGGACGATGTGCTGGCGGTTTACCGCAAGTTCAAGGCCAAGGGCATGGACCGCCGTCATGCCATGTTCCTTTTCGACAGCCGCCAGACCCACAACGAGGCGGCATGGGCCAAATACATGCCTGAGATCCTGCGTTTCCTCTTCAGGGAGGACAATTCCGAAAAAGGAAACTGATACCGGTCCTGTGACTGCGGAAGCCTGACAGCAGGCTTCCGCTTTTTTTGCGTGTTGAGGAAAAACGGAAAAGAAAAAATATAATTCGAAAAGAATTTTATATAAAACTGTTGACAAAATATAAACGAAGGTCTATACTGTGCTCAGATACAGGAAAAGGAGGAAGCGGATATGAAAAAGACGCTTTACAGCCTGATGCTTCAGGACGAGGTCGTAAGGGAAGTGGACCTCCTGGCGCACAGGCTGGGGACGAATCGGTCCGCCCTGATCAATCAGATACTTGCGGAGTATGTGAACTACACGACGCCCGAGCGCCGTATCAACGATATCCTTTCCGCCATCGAACGCTTCATGGCGCCGTCCGCGGACCTGATCCCGTTCTTTGCTCCGAACAGTTCCACGATGTCGCTGAAGAGCTCTCTGGAGTACAAGTACCGGCCGACGGTGAAATACGAAGTGGAACTGTACCGTGGAGGCGGGACGTCCATCGGCGAACTGTCCGTGATCTTCCGGACCCAGTCCGTTCCCCTGATCCAGTCCATGACGGAGTTCTTCCGTTTATGGAAGCGGATAGAGGACACATGGCTCGCGCCGAGGCTCACCGCTCCGGCGGAGTACGCCCTGTATGACGGGAAGTTCACCCGCAGCCTTGCCTACCCCGGACAGGACTGTACGTCCCAGGAACTGGCGGAAGCCATGAGCGCATACATCACGCTGTTCGACCGGCTGATGAAGAATTATGTCTCGGGCCGTATGGATGCGCATGACGTGGAGACCGCATACAGGACCTGGCTGCAGGGAACGGATCTGTATCTGTAAAGGGACACAAAGAGGAGGTGCTGCTTGATGAAGGCAGAGAATTTGACACAGAAAAGCCTGGAGGCGCTTCAGACCGCCCAGGCCATGGCTCAGGAAAACGGCAACCAGGAAATGACGCCTGAGCATCTCTTCTATGCGCTGGTCGACCAGGACGGCGGGCTGATCCCGTCTCTTTTCGGAAAAATGGGTGTGGACTGCAACGCAGTCCTCGCTGAACTGGACAGTGCGATCGCCGCGCTCCCCAAAGTGGCGCGAGTGGATTCCATCTATCTGTCCCAGGATGCCAACCGTGTTCTGACGGCCGCCGAAAAAGCCGCGAAGTCCATGGGAGACGCCTATGTTTCCGTGGAACACCTGATGATCGGCATCTTCGCCGCGGCGACGCCCGCGGTCAAGCGGATCCTGTCGGATCACGGGATCAGCAAGGCGGCTTTCTCGTCTGAACTGAGCAAGGTCAAGACGTCTCCGGTAACGGGAGACAATCCCGAATCCACCTATGACGCTCTGACAAAATACGGAACAGACCTTGTAAAGCGCGCAAGGGAGAACGAACTCGATCCTGTCATAGGAAGAGACAACGAGATCCGCAACGTCATCCGAATCCTGTCCAGGAAGACGAAGAACAACCCGGTGCTCATCGGTGAGCCCGGCGTCGGCAAGACCGCCATCGCCGAAGGGCTGGCCCAGCGCATCGTGCGCGGGGACGTCCCCGAAGGGCTGAAGGGCAAGACGATCTTCTCCCTTGACATGGGCGCCCTGATCGCAGGCGCGAAATACCGCGGCGAATTCGAGGAAAGGCTCAAGGCCGTGCTGGAGGAGATCCGCAAGTCCGAAGGCGGGATCATCCTGTTCATCGACGAACTGCATACGATCGTCGGCGCGGGCAAGACCGAAGGCAGCATGGATGCGGGCAATCTGCTCAAGCCCATGCTGGCGAGGGGCGAACTGCACTGCATCGGCGCAACGACCCTGGACGAGTACCGGAAGTACATCGAGAAGGATGCGGCCCTGGAGCGCCGTTTCCAGCCCGTCATGGTCGACGAGCCCACGGTGGAGGATACGATCTCCATTCTGAGAGGCCTGAAGGAACGCTATGAGGTCTTCCACGGCGTCCGTATCCACGACAACGCGCTCGTCGCGGCCGCTACGCTCTCGAACCGCTACATCAGCGACAGGTTCCTGCCCGACAAGGCGATCGACCTCGTCGACGAAGCCTGTGCGATGATCCGCACGGAGATAGACTCCATGCCTTCTGAGCTGGACGATATCCGGCGCAGGATCATGCAGATGGAGATCGAGGAGATGGCCCTCAAGAAGGAGGACGATCCCCTGAGCCGGGACCGCCTGGAAAAGCTCCGGGAGGAACTGGCGAACCAGAAGGAGACCTTCAACGCCATGAAGACCCGCTGGGAAGCGGAGAAGAACAGCGTGGATGAGGTCAAACGGCTGAAGTCCGAGATCGAGAAGATGCATGCCGAGATCGAGAACGCTCAGCTGAGGTATGAATACGAGACGGCTGCGAGGCTGCGTTACTCCGAACTGCCCGCTCTGGAAAAGAAGCTGGAGGAAGCGGAAAAACTGTCTGCCGAGAGCAGCCGGAACGATTCCATGGTGCACGACACCGTGACGGAAGAGGAGATCTCCGAGATCGTGGCCAAGTGGACGGGCATCCCCGTGTCCCGCCTGATGGAGAGCGAGCGCGAGAAGCTGCTGCATCTGGACGATGCGCTGCATGAGCGCGTGGTCGGCCAGGACGAAGCTGTCGAGAAGGTGACGGAAGCCATCCTGCGTTCCCGTGCCGGCATCGCCGATCCGAACCGTCCGATAGGTTCGTTCCTGTTCCTGGGACCGACCGGCGTCGGCAAGACCGAACTGGCCAAATCCCTGGCACAGTGCCTGTTCGACGACGAGCACAACATCGTAAGGATTGATATGACGGAGTACATGGAGAAGTTCTCCGTGTCCCGCCTGATCGGGGCACCTCCGGGATACGTGGGCTACGACGAGGGCGGCCAGCTGACCGAGGCCGTTCGCCGCAAGCCTTACAGCGTCGTCCTGTTCGATGAGATCGAAAAGGCGCATCCGGACGTGTTCAACATCCTGCTGCAGATCCTGGACGACGGCCGCATCACAGACTCGCAGGGCCGCACCGTGGACTTCAAGAACACGATCATCATCCTGACGTCCAACCTGGGCAGCCAGGCACTCCTGGAAGGTATCCGTGAAGACGGGTCCGTTGATCCGGCTGCGCAGGAAGCCGTCATGGCGGAACTGCGCAGGAACTTCCGGCCTGAATTCCTGAATCGGCTGGACGAGACGGTCTTCTTCCGTCCGCTGACGAAGGAGAACCTGACAGGGATCATCGAGATCATGCTCAAGGGCCTGCGCGGACGTCTGGAAGAGAAGAACCTGAAACTGGAGATCACGGACGCCGCAAGGGATCTCATCATCGAGCGCGGATTCGATCCGCTGTACGGCGCGCGGCCGCTCCGCCGCTACCTGCAGAGCAGGGTGGAGACGCTGATCGCAAAGGCTATCCTCCGCGGCGATCTGGAGCCCGGCTCCGTCATCACGATCGACGTGAAGGACGACGAACTTGTCTGTGCCTGATCCTTAAAAAAGAAAACTCCCCCGGAGAACCACCGGGCCAAAAGCCCGGCACGGTTCTCACGGGGAGTTTTTTCATATGAAAACCGAAGCGCGTCAGCCGTCCAGAGTCCAGCCGTTGTCTCCGTGGTAGATCATGAGCTTCGTCATGCCTCCGTCGACACAGAGGTTCTCGCCCGTGATGAATCCCGCGTCGTCGGAACAAAGGAAGAGCACGGCGTTCGCGATGTCCAGGGGGTTCCCGACCCGTCCGGCGGGCTGCTGGAAAGCGTCCGGACCGGTGTAGGTCCTGAACGATGTGTCGATCCAGCCGGGAGATACGGAATTGACGCGGACCCTGCCTGAAAGACTGACCGCGAGCGCGTGCGTCAGTGCGGAGATGCCGCCCTTGGCAGCGGTATAGCTCTCGGTCTGAGGCTGGCTCATCCGGTCGCGGGATGAGGAGATGTTGATGATCGACCCACCTTTGCGGAAATAGGGCATGAACAGTTTGCTCAGATAGAAGGGGGCCGTTACCCCGACCGCAAGGGCGTATGCGAATTCCTCATATGTGCACTCGCTGATCCCTTTCATCAGGGGGAGCGCGTTGTTGACGAGGTAATCGATATGCCCGTGCTTTGCGATGACATCCCGGCAGAAATCCTCCAGGACCGAATGGTCCGAGATGTCTCCCACGAAATGGTCTCCGGGCGCCTTGTCGATGACTTCGACCGCGGTCCCGTATCTTCTGAACTCACCGGCAATGCATTTCCCGATCCCGTTGGCTCCGCCGGTAACGACGGCGACTTTGCCCTGAAAGCATGCAGTATCCATAGGTCCGCCTCTCTTTTCAGCGTGTGAAATAATCCGCGTAGATCTCGTTCCGCCTCAGCCGTTCTTCCAGAGGGAGTTTCTCGATGTCTGCGACCTCATAGGCTCCGAAGGTGTCGAAGAAGCGGGAGGAGGGATCGACCTCGACGAATGTGCACCAGGGCAGCCAGTGGAAGCGGCCTCTGTACTGCTGATCGCTGAAGCCGCCGCCCTCGTTGACGAGACCGATGTACTTGTAGCCCATGCTGCCGTCGATATCGTTGACCTGCTTCACGTTCAGGTTGATGAATTCTGCGAAGTCACAGTACTGCTGGTCTCCGGTGAGGAGGTACAGCCGGTAGTAGACGTAGCTGCAGGCAGCCATGTAGACGTCGCCGCCGCCGTGTCCCACGGTCACGTTGCTCTGGCCGGAGATGTGGTTGCGGTTGAAGGGATGGGTCGGATAAGGATCGTCCACGGGGAAGTTCCATACGAAGGTGAAGGTCTCCACGTAGTCCGCGGCGCCGCAGGCAGCGTCGAGCCAGCGCTTCTCCTTCGTGATGTCGTACAGGGCGATGAAGGCGAACATGGCGTAGATGCCGGACTCCTTGTCCATGACGTCCGACTGGTCGCAGGTGCCGCCCCGGTACTCGAAGCCGAGGTACTGATGCTCATAGGTCCAGTTGCCGGCGGCAACGGCGGAATCCAGGTATTCCTTTTTGCCCGTCACCAGGTACATCTGGATCAGGAAGCGGACGATGCAGGGCGTGCTGGCCTTGGAGTCCATGCAGCGCGTGCCGTCATAGAAGTAGGAGCGGTACAGGCTGCCGTCCGGCTCCTGCTTGGCGACGAGCCAGTCGGCGGTCTTCGTGCAGTAGTCGAGCCAGTTGTCATGCAGGATGCCGCGCTTGGCGTCGAAGACGTAGGCGTCGATGATGGCTTCCAGGCCGTCGCCGATCTCGCGGATCCACTGGGGCTGCGGTTCCGGCTGATGGGTGGACAGATGCATCCAGACCTTCGGGCAGCCGGTCTTCGTCATGGTGCAGTCCGCCCAGTAGTCCAAGATGCCGAGGCCCTTTTCGACGGCTTCGGGATCGTTGCGGAGCCGTCCCCAGCGGAGCAGCTGGTAGCCGATGCCGGTCTGCTGGCCGACGAACCCGATCTCGGCGGAGAAGGAGTTGGGATCGAAGTCGGGGAGCTGGGCGACGAAAGGCGTGCCCCATGCCTTGCCGAACTGCTTCGTCACGGCCTTGAGGAAGCGCATCATGTTCTCGAACAGGAGCCCGTTGTCGACTTCGAAGAGACGGTCCTTCAGGCGGGGATAGACTTCGCGCCAGGTGCCCTTCATCATCTCGTTGAAGTCCGGATAGCGGCGGAAGGTCACGCCCAGGGCGTAGTCCTGCGCGAAACCTTCCCGCATGGGATGCACCCAGCTGATGTTGGACAGGGGCTGTTCCACGTTGAAGGGCCCGCGCCCGCCGACGGGCTGCTGGCCGTTCACGGCGGGATAGATATAGTCGATGGATACGCCGTCGCACTGTGTGTCCGGCAGGGGCGTGGCGATCATGTGCCCGTAATAGGTATAGGTCAGGGCTTCGGGCTTCGCCTTGCTGACGCCGAAGGAGCCGACCGTCATCTTCGCGTCCACGTAGGCGTAGTTCTCGGAAGACGTGCGGTCGAGGGAGGGCAGGGTGGCGTTGGCCGCCCACCGGGACATCGCGATGGTCTCGCCGCTTTCGATGTGCTGCATGGCGAAGAGGGGGAGCCCGCAGTTGGTCTCCTTGCGCCAGTAGTACTGCAGATCCATCCGCTTGCCCATGGCGTAGGGCCCGGCGTATTCGTTGTGCTTGTACCACTGGCCGGGATAGAAGTAATCGAAGGCGAGCAGGTCGTCGGAGAGCGCCTGATAGAAGAAGATCTTCGTGGCGAAGCCCAGATCGTCCGGATCAGCCTTCTCCACGATCGTCTTGCGGGCGATCTTCAGGGTACCGTCAATGACCGAATACAGGTCGCGGACGTACAGGACGGAGCCATTGTCGGTCCGGAACCGGCCTTCCGCCGTGACGCCGTCCTGCGTCTCTTCGACGCATTCGTAGGCGCAGTCGCGGAACACGCTCATGGCGCCGTAATTCTTGACGGACACGTAGATCGGGCGGTGGTTGAAATAGAGTGTCTTTCCTTCTTTTCTGACTTCGAGGCCTCCGTTTTCGAACAGGACATCGTAATCGCCGACTGTGAGTTTCATGACGTTCCATCCTTTCTTTCGATGCCGCTTTGCGTTGCGACAGATCCGCTGTATGCTGCCTTTATTGTACTCTGTATGCGGACGCCGGGCAAGAATCATCCGTCTGATCCCGGGATCCCAAAAGAATTTTAAAGAAATAATATCCTGATGCGATAAAACCGAACCTGTACGCATTATTTGGGTGAAAGGGAAAACCGGATGCGGAAAACCGCAGCCCTACAAAGAGACTGCAGAACTCTTAAAACAAAAGATATCCTTATGATGGAGGGAATGCTCAATGAAGAAACGTATTTTATCCACAATCCTCGCATTGGTCGTCCTGCTGTGCATGGCCGTTCCCGCACTGGCGGCGGCTCCGGAGATGCTGAGAGCGCAATATGAAGGACGCGGGTACGTCGAGGTGGACTTCAAGACCAAGGTCCAGTACAAAAACGCTTCCGTGACCGTGAAAGACCCGGCCGGAAAAACGCTCACGGCAAAAATCACGGATAAAGACAGTGACGACCTCACCTTCCACGTCAGCGGTCTGAAACCGGGCACGACGTATTCGTTCGCGATCTCCGGGGTCCGGAAAGGCTGCAGCGGTACTTACGGTACCGTCAGCGGATCGTTCAAAACGCCCAAGAGCGAACTCTCGGTCAAAAAAGCCGCATATGACCGCAGGGACGGCGAACTGGAACTTGAGTTCTACGGACGGGTCCAGTACAAAAACCCGAAAGTCGTCATCAAAGACACCACGGGAAAGACCTATACCTGCCAGATCTCGGAACTGGACCGGGATGAGATGGAAATCGGTATCAAAGGCCTGAAAAGCGGTAAATATACGGTGAAGATCACCGGGATCCGGCTTAGGGGAGATACTGCCTACACATCGATAACCGCTGCTTTTCGGGTACGATAGCCCGAGCGGTTCGGGGGAAGGAGAAAATCGGTCCTGAAGATTTTCTCCTTCCCTGGAGAAACCGTCCGCAGTGAATCGCAGGAAGATGTTCTGTATTGAGACAGATACCGACGGATCGGCGGTTTTCTGCTTTAAAACTGACATCGGTTCCTATATAATCTAGAATCGTAGAGGCACCCGCGGCGGACAAGGATTCATATGAGACCGATCCTTTCTGCAGAGCCGCAGGGATTTCCATCCATAACATCGGGAAAAGGTGACGGCATGCTTATATTCGAAGCAGTTCTATATGAGACACCGGTTCAGCAGGCAGGCATTCTGCTTGATGAGTCTCTGTTTCCGCGCATTGCCGGGGAAGATAAGCAGGCGTTCCACTCTCTGTACGAGGCATGTGCATCAGCCGTCTTTGCCTATGCGCTCAGTATCCTTCGGAACCGCGATGACGCCGAAGATGCCATGCAGGAAACGTTTTTGAAGATACGAAGTGCTGCACACCTGTACAGACCGCAGGGAAAACCCATGGCATGGGTCTTCACGATCACCAGGAATATCTGCCTGATGATGTACAGAAAAAAGGCTCACACGGTACAGATGCCGGAAGAACATGCTGTACAGGACCTTGGACTGGACCGGATCAAGAACACGGAAGACAGGCTGACATTGGAAAAGGCCTTTACCGTTCTGCCGGAAGACAGTTGCAGGATCATCATGCTCCATGCGGTGAGCGGAATGAAGCACAGAGAAATAGCATCGTTATTGGATATGCCGATATCAACAGTGCTTTCGAAATATAACAGGGGCATTAAACGGCTCCAGACAGAATTGGAGAGGATGCTATGAGCAGTCCGAACGAAAGACAACTGAATGATCGTCTGCGCCGGGCGGTTTCCGCCCTTTCGGAAGACCACGCCGAGGAGCTCTGGAACACGCCGGTTGAAAAAGCGAATGAGGATGCATGGTTTTTGGAAGGAACAGAGCCCAAAAGAAAAAGTGCGTACCGTTATCTCAGATGGGCAGGCCTTGCGGCGGCATGTGTCGCGCTCGTCATGATTGGATGGTTCCAGATGTTCCGTGTTCCGGATGTGACCGTTTATCTGGACGTCAATCCCAGCGTTACGATCGACGTCAACCGTCTCGGCAGGGTCGTAAGCGCTGAAGCCGACAATGAAGACGGCCGGATCATTCTGGACGATATGGATCTGAGAGGCACCGATGTGGACGTGGCTGTGAATGCCCTCCTTGGATCCATGGTCAAACAGGGATATCTCTCACAGGCACAGAACACGCTTCTGATCTCCGCGAACGGAAGAAATGAGACCAGGACGACAGCCCTCCGGCAAAAGCTTTCCATTCATGCTGAACAGACGCTGGAAACCCTTCTGGGAAGTGGGATCGTTCTGGAGCAGAACGTCGATCTGGACGATGCCGCAGAGGAGATCGCCGAGCGGCACGGGATCACCGCCGGTAAAGCAGCGTTGATTATCCGCCTTCTGAAGGACCGGACTGAATGGAGCGACCGGGAACTGGCGGCTATGCCGATGGAAGAACTGATCCGATACTGCCGGGCAGCGGGGATCGATATCTCGCAGTATCTTGGAGAAGACGGTGAGATCATAGGGGACTTGAGTTCTCTTCTGGATGAGGATGACGATGATCCCGATGACGAAGAGGACCGCGACGACAGGGACGATCCCGACGACGAAGACGATTCCGACGACAGGGACGATCCCGATGACGAAGAGGGTTCCGACGACAGGGATGATCCCGATGACGAAGAGGACCTCGACGACAGGGACGATCCCGATGATGAGGACGACCTCGACGACAAGGACGATCCCGATGACAAAGAGGATCGTGACAACGAAGACGATCGTGATGACGAAGATGAAGATGACTCGGATGATGAAGACGAAGACGACTGATACGGTCCCGGTGATCTCGGTGCTTCGGAAACTGCAGAACCCGGGCGGTATCTGAGAAGTCCCGCTGTTCGTATTACAACGGGAAAAACCCCGGATTGCCACATCAGTGACAGTCCGGGGTTTTTGCAGTCCGGCTGTTGTTTTCTGATCTTTGTCCCGTGTCTCAGGCCTGGAGCCATGTAAGTAGATCTGTTTACGCCTGCCAGACGAAGAGGCCTTCGGCAGGTGCCAGAACCTTCATGAGGGCCAGCAATTCCGGATCCGGGGCGTAGAGGGTCAGATAGGTGTCGCCGGGGTCGGATACGAGGAGGGCGTCCCCGATACGGAGCAGGGTCCTTTGGGACCGGACCGCTTCGGCAATCGCTTCCGGGGGCGGGACGGTCTCCAGGTCTTCCTCCATGCGGATGTCCCGGTAACAGGCAAGCTTCAGGACGGTGCGGATGTGCCTTTCCCGGAGATCCGTGCGCTCCGGCTCCGAGAGGAAATACTGCTCCACGTCAAAATACTGCCCGGGGCTGTCCGCAGGCACCCGGTATGGAAGGATGTCGATGATCCAGCACGGCGCATCGAACAGGGCTTCGATCTCTTCTTTCATGGCGGTCCCTCCGTTCATTTCCTGCGGATTACAGGAACCAGGCATTGGTATAGGCGCGGCGTCCGGCATCGTCGATGACTTCCGCCTTGACGAAGACGTCGTCCGGATCGATCGGGAACTCGGCTTGGGTCAGGCTTCCGCCTTCCGGCGCCGTGACGCGGGCCGCATGACGGATACCGGTCGTGAAAGCGATCTCCCGGGCGCCGGGCGTCGTCAGATGGAAGACGCCGTCCTCGATCCAGACTTCATCGATCCGGGCGCCCCAGGAAGCGTAGTAATGACCGTTCTTCAGCGCATTGAAGACGGCGTCGTACGTCAGCGCCGGAGCCTTGACCATAACGTAGCCGCCGCAGCAGTCGCGGAGCTGATGGGTGTCGTCCGTGGCCAGACAGAAGAGGCGGCCGTGCTTTTTGAGCATCTGATCGTAGATGATGGCGTTCTCCTCATGGAACCCGCTCATGTACGTCCCGTGGTTGTAGATCTCCACGGCGTCGAAGCCTTCGTAGCGGTCATAGTCGTTCTGATCCTCGCCGGACCATACGGGGTGGTTGTAGTGGACGAGGAAGCCCTGCTCATGTCCCCAGCGGATGTAGGCGTTGATCAGGTCGGGGGAATATCCGGCCGGTTCATCTGTGTGCCTGCGGCCGGGATCGGGGGAGATGAGGTTGATATGGCAGGTCCGGCGCAGCTGGTAGGGCGTCTCAGGCGTCCCGTCGGTGAAATCCATCTCGAAGCCCGTCAGGGCGAGAAAACCGGGGTCGTTCAGATCGGAATGGCCGATCATGTTCCTGTGGTCGGTATAGGCCACGATGGCATATCCGTGTGCCTTGTAGATCGTCTTGATCTCTTCCGGGGTCATCGTGCCGTCGGACAGGGTGGAATGGCAGTGGAGGTTGGCGCGGAAATACTGGCCTTCCGCGGGGATGACATCGATGCGCATGAGCGTCTCCTTTCTCATGGTTCCGTTCCGAACCTATTCTACTATACGCGCGGACGGATGGGAATGGATTGCGGGGAGAATGTCGGATGCGGGACGAAAGAGGAACAGAAAAACCGTGAAGATGGAAACAGAGCGTTTTCCACCCTCACGGTCACATGGATCCTGTGGTTTCCTACAGCCGGAAGACTTCGCGGATCAGACGTTTCCCGGACCCGGTCTTCGCATTCCCTTCCAGAAATGCGCGGATCTTTTCGGGGGCGTATCCGCCTTCCGAAGCGTTGACGATATAGTCCGCTTCCAGAAGGATCTGCCAGTCAGAACCGTCGACGCCTTCATAGGTGTGATGGTGCCCGACCAGGAAAGCGACCCGGGTGACGGCTTCCGGAGCCATCCCCGTGCCTTCCAGAAACGCGCGCACCAGCGGCGGGCCTTCCTTTTCCTGCAGCTTGCCGTTCGCGTTCCCGTATTTCTCCCGGCAGAGGGGACAGGCGATGTCGTGGACGATGGCCGCGGTCTCCAGGACGAACTGTGTTTCCGGATCCAGTCCTTCCAGTTCGCCTATGGTCTTCGCGTAGCCCCAGACCTTGAGCCAGTGTTCCGTGTCGTGGATGTCGCCTCCGGAGAAGACGGTCATCTTCTCCAGGATGTCCGCGATACGCGGGTTCTTCGCTTCTTTCTCCGGATTCATCCCGTCACCTCACCGAACGAGACGGATGACGTTCCAGGACATCTTCTCCAGGACGGCGCTGAGACAGCCTTCCTGGATCCGCGCGTTGCCGTCCGTGCGGGGCACGACATTGTCCGGGCATTCTTCCGTGTTGGTGGCCTGCGGGTCGTCCGCCGTGAGCACGATGTGCTCCGCGACGTGCAGATCTTCGTATCCTCTGAGCACGGCGTCCAGCTGAAGTTCGTCGTCCAGGCTCCGGTTGATGGCGAAGACCGTGACCCCGCCGTCTTTGTTCTCCACTGCCTGTGCGTCCAGAAACGGAACGCCATTGTAGCGTGCGCAGTCGTAGGTGTCGGCGCTGACCTTCGTTTCCAGGGACGTCCCGCGTCCGTAGCTGCAGTAATGCAGGAAGGCGTAATAGGCGGGAAGGACCCAGCAGCCGCCGCCGTTGCGGGTGCGCAGATGGGAGATGCAGTTGACGAGTTCGGACACGCAGGCGATCCGGACCGTGTCCGCGTGACGCAGGATGGCCAGCAGCATGCCGCCCAGCGCCAGAGCGTCTTCGGCGGTGTAGCGGTCTTCCAGGAGGGGCGGGGCGATGCGCCATTTTTCCCGGAAGCGGGCTTCCTCGGCGATGCTGTGCCAGGTGTTGAATTCGTCGAAGGAGATGTACACGTCATGGTCCGTGCGGTGCTTGGCCTTGATGGAACGGATCACGGCGGATACGTCTCCCAGGAAACGGTCGGTCGTGATCGGGCGCGCGAGGTAGCTCGGGCTGTCGTGTTCCGCGTTGCCGATATAGTTGTGGACGGACAGGTAATCGACCTGGTCGTAGGCGATGTCCAGTGCTTCCAGATCGAATTCGGGGAAGGACTTCATGCCGGGTGAAGAGGAACCGGCGAGCACGGTCCTGATCTCCGGGTCGATCAGTTTCATGGCCTTGGAGGCCTCGCGGGCAAGGAGTCCGTATTCCCTTGCGGGTTTCTGCCCGACCTGCCAGGTGCCGTCGATCTCATTGGACAGGCACCAGTATTTATAGTTCAGAGGCGTGTCGAATCCGTTGGCTTTCCGGAGATCCGACCAGTAGGTGCCGCCGGGATGGTTGCAGTACTCCACGCAGTCCATGGCTTCCAGGACGCCGCGGGTCGCGAGGTTGACCGTCATCATGACGCCGGAACCGTTTTTCCGTGACCATCTCGCGAACTCGTCCAGACCGAACTCGTTGGTCTCGATGCACTGCCAGGCGACTTCGGCCCTGCGGGGGCGCTTTTCTTTGGGTCCGATCCCGTCCTCCCAGCGGTAGGTGGAGGTGAAATTGCCGCCCGGGAAGCGGTTCAGCGTCAGACGGAGAGGCCGGGTCTTTTCCAGGACGTCCCTGCGGAAACCGTCCTCGTCCGCCAGCGGATGCCCGGGCTCGTACAGTCCGCCGTATACGCATCTTCCAAGAGGTTCCACGAAGGAACTGAAGACTTTTTCATCGATGGGTGCGATCGGGAAATCCCGGTCGATGACGATCCTGCCTTTTTTCATGAGTCTGCTCCTTTTCTTTATCCGTTATCAGATGTGAACGACTGATTCCCTAATTCCGCCCGGAAACGCAGAATCCTGCCTGGCGGATCCCGATGATTTGCGGCTGCCCAGGCAGGAAACGAAGGGAGAGTGTCGAATCAGAAGGCATAGATTTATAAGCGCGGACGGAACAGCCGCGCACGGGAGGTACCGTATGCTTACATGGAACGTGACTTATCACTGCAAAAAAGGACAGAGAGAAGCTTTCTACCGGGCGATCTGCGATCTGGGAGTCCGGGACAATTCCCGGTCCGAAGAAGGCAACCTGCGCTATGATTATTATTTCGCCGCGGAAGCGCCTGACGATCTGCTCCTGGTCGAATCCTGGACGGAACCCGCTCTTCAGCAGGCCCACTGCACGACGGAGATCTTCGCGAAGCTCCAGGGACTGAAGGCGGAATACTGCGAAAGCGTGGAGATCGACAAATTCTAGTGTCGTGACATCGTATGGGAAAAGCTCACCGTGCACCGGTGAGCTTTTCTTCATGCATGGCCGCGGATCAGAAGGAAGAGTCTTCCCAGACCGTGTATTCGTCCTTCTTCTCCTCGAAAGGACCGGGAACGGGATGAGGCGCGCGCGGGCAGGCCAGATAGTCTTCCGCGATGCGGATCGGTGTCCCGTCCGTATTTTCGTAGAGCTGTTCCGGCTCGAAAGCGCGCCCGAGCATCTCCGTGCAGACGAAAGGCGTGTCAAGTTCGGGAAGGTAACGGTAGAGATTCGTCCGGAAGACGATCTTCCCGTCCCTTTCTTCCAGCCCGTACTCGATCCTGTGCTCCGTGTCCACTGCGTTCAGGCTCTCCTTGGCATAGGGTTTCGCGCCGTTGAAATAGACGTTGCCTGCAACGTACATGGGGAGATGGGAGTTGTAGTCGTAGCGGCGGCCCCAGGACGTCTTGACCGTATTCTCGTCGGAGAACTTCGCGTAGTATTCCTCCTCCGTCGGATAGCCGTCGTAGATGTGCAGGCCGGCCTCCGCGTTGACTTCGAGATTCTGACCGACCGCGGCCGCGACTTCCGGGCTGTGCACGATGCGCTTTTCCGGCGGGATGTCCGGCTGGATGAAGATGTTGTTGTAGAAGCGGTCGTCCCCGTTCAGGAAGGTCATGAAGCCCATGACGTCCGTCTCGTGCGGAAAGTGATAAGGCGTGAAGCGGCCTCCGTCGCTGCCGATGTCGATGGGTCCTGCGATGATGTTGTGGACGAACGCGAGACCCTGGGAGCGCTCGCGGATCGCGAAGCGTGACAGGAACAGGTTGTTGTCGACGAGAGCGGGCCCGTGACTGACTTCGATGTACAGGTCTTCGCAGGTGCGCACGTCCTCTTCGCCCAGGTTGTCGTGGAACAGGTTCTGGGAGACGCGGGTCCCCTGGGTCTGCCAGTCGAGCCAGATGCCCCTGTGGCAGTGATGGATATGGTTGCGGCGGATCACGGTGTCGATCGCCCCGTGCAGCTTGATGCCGCCGAGTTCGGAGCCCGAGAATTCACCGGCCGTGTTGATGTCGTGGATGTCGTTGTCCTCGATCAGGGAGAAGATCCCGCCCAGGTGTCCCACGATCCC
>JAEEJN010000062.1 GCA_016281935.1 Bacillota bacterium
AGATTCTTCAGTACTTTCGTGATCGTCGACGTGCCGCGGTGGTTCCAGTCGAACTGCACGTCGCTGCCGGGAACCGGCTTTTCCGTGAGATCTTCTGAGAGGACCGCAGGGATCGTCAGCTCCCAGTACCGTACCCGGTACAGATCGCCTTCAACGGAATCCACGACGCCCAGATGCTGTTCGAAGATCTGCATGAAGCCTTCCTGAACCTTGACTTTCCGGTAGGCAGGAAACTCCTTCGCGATCTCTTCGAGCATTTTTCCGTCTTCGATCATCCCGAAGTCTTCGCTTTCCAGGAACACGCCCCTGCAGGCGCTGAAGCTTTCGTTCAGGGGAAGACAGAAATACGCGTTCCGGCAGTTGCCATCCGGATCCGTGATCCCGAACTCGCTCATATGTCTGAACCCGAACTTCGGGTAGTAGCCCGGTTCTCCCACAAGGATGATGCCGGGGATACCTTCCTCCTTCGCCAGCATGACCGTTTCACGGATCAGCGCGCCGCCGATATCGTTCCCTTCCAGCGTGGGCTCGACCGCGAGGGGACCCAGGAGCGCGACTTCTCTTTTCACTGCCCCGTCGTCGATCAGGGCCTTCGTATAATATACCGCGCCGGCGATCCTGCCGTCGGCTTCGGCGATCCGGCTGATCGAGGAGAGATAGTCCTTCGATCTGCGTATGATGCGGATCATGTTGTGTTCGGAACATCCGGGACCGTATTTGTTCCAGAAGCTCCGCATGGTCATGAGTTCGGTCTCATGTCGGTCTTCGGGCCTCTCGGCTCTGATGATCAGTCCGTTGATCATATCTGTCCTTTCCTGCAGCGGAAGAAGATGAAATCCGGCTTGTGCACGGTCCCTCCGAAGAGATCCGGACGCATCGTCCTCAGCTCTTCCGGCACGATGGATTCGCGGCATTCCTCGATCTCAAGGCCGGCCCCGACCATGGAGTTGATCAGGCTGGAGACCGTTCTGTGATAGTATTCGTAGCCTTCCCTCGGCCAGTCCACTTTCCTGAGCCCTTCTATGCCGTAGTTGTGGATGTTGGCGTACAGGCGCTCTCCTGTCTCCGTGCGCGTGTAGCGGTCGTAGACGCCGTCCCAGGCCGTCGCCATGGGATGGGACATGCTGAACACGAGCTCGGCGTCCTCATCCATGAGGCCGCGAATGCTCCTCATGAGGCTTTCGAAATCCTCCGCGTAGTCGAAAACGAGGGAACTGGTGATGAGATCGTATCGTTCCGTGAGCGTGCCGATGTCCTCCATCGCCAGCCTCCGGTAGCTCACGTTCTCCGCGGCATTGTGCTCCTGTGCGTACCGGATCATGTTTTCGGAGATGTCGATCCCCAGGACCGATCCGGCTCCCATGAGGGAATACTGCTTCGCGTGCTGGCCCATGCCGCAGCCGATGTCAAGCACCTTTTTGCCGCGGAGATCCGGAAGCATCTCCATAAGGACCGGCGTCTCCACGCAGTCGTTGAAATTCAGTTCATTGTCCCTGTTGTTCCGGAACCAGGTGAAGAAATCTTCACGGTCGTAGATGTTCTGCTTTGCCATATATACCTCGTTTCAGTCCCTGTTGGCAGCCCAGTCCTTCAGGATCTCATAGAGTTCGCCGAAAGAAGAGGCACAGTAATCGATATCGTATTCCCTCACGGCTTCTTCGACGTCGCCGGAGGGCATGAACCAAACGGAAGCCATTAAGGCGTTCTTCGCGCCGAGCATGTCCGAAGTGAGGGAGTCACCGATCATGATGCACGTTTCTTTCGGTTCTCCGATCTTGTCAAGACAGGCGTCGAAGAACGCGGCGGAAGGTTTCGTGACGCCCAGATCTTCGCTGACGAAGATGCCGTCGATGTATCTGTCGAGGCCCGTGGATGCGATCCTGCCTTTCGCATTCAGAGTCGCTCCGTTGGACGCGATGAAGATCCTCGCGTCCGGGATGCCGTATTTGACCTTTTCGGCCAGTTCCAGCGCGCCGTCCATCAGGACTCCGTTCACGGACATCGTGCGGATGAAATCGTCGTTGATCTTCAGAAGATCCCGTCCAACCGGATCCGTGCCGCACATCCTGAACAGTTCCCGGAACCTATCCGTGAAAAGTTCCGTCCTCGTGATCGTGCCTTTTTCGAGTTCCAGCCAGAGCGAACTGTTGTAGTCCCTGAACGCCCTGTAGATCTCGTCCGAAAAGGGGAGACCGTTCTCCGCGAGCACGATCCCGAGCGCCGTGCGCTCGGAAGCGTGGAAATCCAGCAGCGTCTGGTCCAGGTCGAAAAGAAAGTTGTGATGCATTCGTATATCCTTTATAGATTCTGATTTAATTGCCGGATCCAGCGACGTTTTTCTGTCCGGTGCACGCTGTTCTCTTCAGGATCAGCAGTCCCAGGATCAGCAATACGGGGAAGACGGCAGCGGCCAGGAGGCCGGCTTTCAGGTCTCCGCCGAAGACGCCGGATATCCCACCGACGACCGCCGGGCCTGCAGATCCGCCGAGATCGCCCCCAAGCGCAAGAAGAGCGAACATTGCCGTGCCGCCTTTCGGGCACTCTTGCGATGAGATGCTCAGCGTGCCGGGCCACATGATCCCGACGGAGAAACCGCAGACTGCACATCCTACGAGACCCCAGACGGGGGAGGAGGAAAGCGATGCCAGAAGATAGCAGCCGAGACACAGCAGGCCGCAGAACAGCATCGTCTTCGTCAGATCGAGTTTTTCGCTTTTCGCGCCGTAGATCGAACGGGAGATGCCCATAAGGACGGCAAAGAGGCAGGGACCAGCCAGATCTCCGACGACCTTGCTCACGCCGAGAGCGGATTCGGTAAAGGCGGAGGCCCACTGCGCCATGGCGAGTTCGGAGGATCCGGAACAGACCATCAGGAGAGCCAGCAGCCAGAAGAGGGGCGTACGGAGAAGCTGCCCCATACTCATGCCGTATCCGTCTTCCACCAGCCGTTCGATGGGACAGGTGATGAAGTTGAAAGCGTTGCAGAAGGGCAGGACTGCCCAGATCAGCGCGAGGATGCGCCAGTGCTGTATCCCGAACAGGGCAAAGAACAGGGTCGATCCGAGAATGACGCCGACCGAACCCCAGCAGTAGAACGAATGGAGGAGGCTCATCATGCCGTCCTTGTTCTCGAACGGGCATGCTTCGACGATGGGGCTGATCAGGACCTCGATGAGACCGGAGCCCACGGCGTAGAGAACGACTGAGATCAGGATCCCGGCCAAAGGAGAAGGAAGGAGATCGGGCAGGAAGGCGAGCGACGCCAGACCGGCCGCAGAAAGGATCTGGGAGGCGACGACACAGACCCGGTAACCGATCCTGTCGACGAATCTGGCGGCAGCCAGATCCGTCAGCAGCTGCGTCAGGAAGAACAGGAGAGGGATCACGGCGATCTGCTCGAGCGCCATCTCATAGGTCCTGCTGAAAGTGATGAACAGGAGAGGCGCGAAGTTGGCCGCGATCGCCTGCGTCACGAATCCGAGATAACAGGCGAGCAGTGTTTTTCTGTATTTGGACTGTGCGGTCATGCGGCTGTTCCTTTCGATACTGTGCTATATGTTTCATTGTATCACCGAACGGGAAGAAAAGCCATGCGTCTTCATGTCCGGATCAGGAACGGGGGATAGTGGATCGACTGCGGAAACCAAAAAAACGGTCCCGATCTCTGCTTGGGATCAGGACCGTGACGTGGGATCGTCAGATCACTTCAGCATGCTCTCTTCCCAGCTGTCGAAGGGCTTGAGGCCCAGCAGCTGAGCGACTGTCGGGGCCACGTTGGCCAGGCCGAACTGGCCTTCCTTCAGATCGTGGCGCTCGTCCTTGTCGTAGATGATGAAGGGGACCGGGTTCAGGCTGTGAGCCGTGCGGACCTCGATCTTGCCCTTCTTGTTCTTTTCCAGCATCTGATCGGAGTTGCCGTGGTCGGCGGTGACGATGAGGATGCATCCCTCGGCGTCACAGACCTTCTTGATGCGGGCCAGCTCCAGATCCACGCTCTCCACCGCGATCTCCGTGGCATGCAGGCTGCCGGTGTGGCCGACCATGTCGCCGTTGGGGAAGTTGCAGCGGATGAA
>JAEEJN010000063.1 GCA_016281935.1 Bacillota bacterium
AAGGCGACCGGTTCCGGTCTGAAATACCAGTGGCAGTACAGCAAGGACAACGGCTCTACCTGGACCGACTGCGTTTCCCCGAACCACGACAAAGCCACATTCAACTTCGTCGCGAAAGACAGCATGGACGGCAGGCTCTACCGCTGCGTCGTCACGAACGCTTACGGCAAGGCGACGTCCTCCACTGCCAAGCTCACCGTCAAGTGATCCAAGGCCGGCAGGTTCCTGTCAGGCAGACTGAAAACAGCCGAATATAAAACAAGCACCCTGTCACAAACAGGGTGCTTTGCTTATCTTCGGCGTCAGTCCGCGCGCAGCTCGAAAACCAGTCTGTCGTATACTCGGTCTCCGACCTCCAGTCCGTCCGTTTCGGTACGTACGAGACGCATACCGGCTTTCTCGAGCACTCTTCTGGAGCCGGTGTTCTCCTCCGCGCACCAGGCGGTCACGCAGGATATGCCCTCGTTTTCCGTCAGATACTTCAGAACCGCCTTCAGCGCCTCGGTCGCATATCCCCTGCCCCAGCAGGCTCTCACGATGCTGAAACCGACTTCGATCCGGCCGTCCTCGTAATCGTAGGCGCCGATCGTGCCGAACAGGACGTCCTCGAAGTCGATCGCCCACCCGTAGAAGCGGTCGTCGTCATAGCTGCCGATGAAACGTCTCACGGTCTCCTTCGCCAGTTCCGGGGTCGCGTAGGGATTCCATCCGGAGTATCTGTACATCTCCGGATCCGACCCGAGCTGACGGTACAGAGGCTCCGCATCCTCCGGGCGGTACCTTCGCAGCGTCAGGCGCTCTGTCCTGAGCTCCGCAGTGCCGTGGACCTCGATCTCCACGATCGAGGCGATCTGCGATCCGAACACGATGAAATCTCCGATCTTTACCCCTTCCTCGTCTTCTCCGTACTCGTGCATGCAGTACTCGGGCGGATAACAGTCCGCGATGCCTGTCAGCGTATTGCCGTATATGTCCGTCAGACGCACGTGCTTCTGATCGAATCGAAAGAGTTCCATGTTCTTTTCCTTTTACGGGAGCCGTTCATTGTTCCGCGGAGTGTCGGCCGGGCCGCGGGCCCGGATGAAGAAAAGGATAGTCTGCCGCGTCTCTTTTGTCAATGCGCCGGCAGGCCGCCGTCTTGTTTCCTCAGACCCGTACGGTTATAATAGACCTATCCTATCGAAACGGAGGACCGTTCATGCCCAACGACAAGATCCCGGTCCGGGCCGAAGTGCCCGAAGCCTACAAATGGAAACTCGAAGACCTTTTTGAATCGGACGAAGCCTGGCTCGCGGAGTACGAGGCGCTGGCGGAAGTGCCCGCGCAGATCGCCGCGTTCAAGGGAAAACTGGATACGGCGGAAGGACTCCTGGCCTGGTTCCGTCTGCAGGACAGCCTCACCCGCAGATTCGGACGTTTCCGCGTCTATGCGTCCTGCAGGAGCGACGAGGATACGGGCAACAGCCTGTATCAGGACTTCAAAGGCAAATCCGCCGCACGCAGCGTGGCGATCATGTCGGCAGGAGCCTTCGCCTCCCCCGAGATCATGGCGATCCCCGAGGAGACGCTGGAAGGCTTCTATAAAGAGAAGCCCGAACTCGAGGAATACAGGCGCAGCCTGTATCAGATCCGCCGCAGGGCCGCCCACACCCTGTCTCCCTCCGAGGAGAAGCTCCTCGCGGACGCCGAGGGCATGGCCGACGCCTCCGCCAACACAGGCAACGTCCTGCGCAACGCGGACATCCGCTTTCCGAACGTCACGGACTCCGAGGGGAACGCCCGTCCCCTGAGCAACGGCAGCTTCGTGCCCCTTCTGGAATCCTCTGACCGCGAGCTCCGCAAAGCGGCATTCCGGCAGTACTATTCCGTTCTGGACGCGCACAAGAACACCCTCGCCTCCACCCTGGACGGACAGTTCAAGCAGCTCCGCTTCTTCGCGAAGGCCAGGGGCTATGAGAACACCCTGGAGGCATCCCTGGACCGCACGGAAGTGCCCGTGCCCGTCTACGGCGCCCTGATCGACGCGGTGCACGCCAATCTGGACAAGATGTACCGCTACGTCTCCCTGCGCAAAAAGCTCCTGGGCGTCGAGGACGTCCACATGTACGACGTCTATACGCCCATCGTGGCGGACAGCGCCCGCGAATACTCCTTTGAGGAAGCGCGGGATATCGTCCTGAACGCGCTCGCCGTCCTGGGAGAGGACTATACCGACAAACTGAAGGAAGGCTTCGCGAACCGCTGGATCGACGTGTATGAGAACGTCGGCAAGCGCGCCGGCGCCTATTCCACCAACGGGCTCAATCCTCATCCCCTGGTGCTCATGAACTTCAAGGGCAATCTGGACTCCGTGTTCACCCTCGCCCATGAGCTCGGCCACAGCCTGCACAGCTACTATTCCGGTCTGGGACAGCCCGTCAGCACTTCCCGCTACGTGATCTTCGTCGCGGAAGTGGCTTCTACCTGCAACGAGGTGCTCCTGACCCGCTGGTTCCTGAACAATACGCAGGACAGGAACCAGAAGGCCGCGATCCTGAACCATTTCCTGGACAGCTTCAAGGGCACGCTCTACCGCCAGACCATGTTCGCGGAATTCGAGCGCGAGATGGGACAGCTGAGCGAATCCGGCCGCACCCTGACCGCTGAACTGCTCTGCGAGCGCTACCACAAGATCAACGGACTGTATTTCGGTCCCGAAATGGTCAACGATCCCGAGATCGCCCTGGAATGGGCCCGCATCCCCCACTTCTTCTACAACTACTACATGTTCCAGTACGCGACGGGCTTCTCCGCCGCTGTGGCCATCGCCGACAGGATCCTGAAGGAAGGCGCGCCTGCCGTCGCCGACTACAAGCGCTTCCTTTCAGCCGGATCCTCCTCCGATCCCATCAGCGTCCTGAAGATCGCGGGCGTCGACATGTCCACACCCGATCCCGTCAACAGCGCCCTGGCCGTGTTCGGACAGACCGTGGACGACCTGGCCGAGCTTCTGATGTAGCACCCGATAAAACCAAAGGAGACGCCCGTACCGGGCGTCTCCCTTTTTCGTTCTACCGTATCGCGCACGGTTACTCGTACTTCACCTGATGCGTACCCACATCGTCCCTGTAGATCAGGACCTTCTTCTTCTCGTCCAGGCGCACGAGGGTCGTTCCCCGCAGGCATTCGTACTTCTCGCTCGTCACGCTGAGCACGGTATCCGTGAATTTGAGCCAGAACCTCGGGACCATGCCCGCCGTCAGATCGTCCACCGCCAGACCATCCTCGATCCGGTCGTTCTCGTTCATCAGGAAATAGGACAGATTCAGAGGCACTCCCTCTTCATGCAGGGCCCAGGTCGGATCCGAATAATAAGGCTCGCCGTCCAGGATCAGATAGGTCCACGCGTGATCCATATCGTCGAAGCAGCCCAGGTTCAGCGCGTCGATCCCGACCTGGAGCAGCAGGTAGGTGTATACGCCGCTGAGGTTCTCGCATATGCCTTTCCTGCACATGAAAGTGGTGTAGGTGTATCCCTCACCGTCGCCTCTCACCGATTCGTAGGTATAGTTGGATTCCATGTACTCGTACAGTTTGAAGACCTTCTCGAAATCCGTGTCGTCAGCCTCCAGCGTTCTGTTGAGTATATCCTCGATCAGGGTCTCGAAATCCGCCTGTATCCTGACGTCTTCCTCCGGCGTGACGCCCCGGTAGAAGATCCTGCCCACGCCGTTCTCGAAAGCCGCGGTCCCGTCGCTGCTCTTCCCGTCGATCCGGATGCAGGCCGCTGGGAACAGGGCTGCGAGCGTAGCGGGATCCGTGCACCAGTCGTATGCTTCCTGACTCACGCATTCGAAGGTGTCCCCGCCTTCCCTGAGGGCGTCGCAGAGGCTGTAGAGGGAGTCCCACCACTCCTGGGGATAGTACCTCGAAAGGAACGGGGAATACACGTGGGCGTTGAATTCATACCTCGGCTCGGGCGTCGGTTCCGGAGTCGGTTCGGGCGTGGGTTCCGGTGTCGGTTCAGGCGTCGTGGTCGGATC
>JAEEJN010000015.1 GCA_016281935.1 Bacillota bacterium
ACCGCTTTTGGATGAATGGCGCTAAACAGCGCCAGGGACTTGTGATCCATGGTGCCATGTAATGGGAATGGATGTTATCGGATAAAGTCCGTGTTATGAAATGGCTTCCTGTCCCACAGTATACGACCATTTCCCATCGGCATTTTTTTGAGCAGTACACTGACCGAAGAAATAAGCACCAAGCCCGCTGCGCCATTTTCGTGCATCAAACGCTGTAAGTTCCGGAACCGGATCACCTTCTTTTATGAGAGGAAGACTCCATGCAGCGTCTTCAATTGTCTTTATTGAAAAGAACAACCCATCTTCCCAATAGAGGTTATCCTTATCAATATAACCCTGTTCACAGAGTTCTTCCCATGTTCCTGCGATGTAAGGAAGATTATGCTTTGATGCGAATTCATGCATTGCTGTTTCTTTTTCTAATTCAGTCAAGTGAGAAAGCTCAGAAAGATCGATACCAATCTGAGAAATTCCGTGATTCAAGCCAGAATCAACATTCCATAAATCTTCTAGTACTTCCAAATACAACTCACAGACATCTGCTCGGATATCTATGGTGACGCTTCCCGGATCGTCAACACCGCCATCTGTGGGATCATTCTGCTCGGCCCCGAAAAGCATCTGCCTAATTCCGTCAATGTACTCTTGCTTACGTTTTTCTACCGTAGCTGGGTCTTCATCTTTCTGACTGATCCAATATTCTGGCATATAACTGGAGATAGGATTTTGCCATGGAATGATGAAAACATCTTTTTCATCAATATCATATGTGGAAAGGATAGCCCTCATTTCAGTAATTGTGGCTCCTTTCAGGTTCATCAGTTCTTCAAGCGTTTTATTTCGGTTCGTCCCGAGCATAACGCCGCATGAATAGCTGTTCGGTGCCATCTGCCAGACATAGACCTCTAGGCCTTTAAATGTACCCAGATCAAAGTAGTCCGGATACTTTTCTCTAAGGGCGGCTAGGTCAACCGTTTCTGTTCCCCAAATCTCATCCTTGGTGTAAAATCTTGCGGTTACCAGCACGTCTTTATCCGGCATGATGAAAGAGTACCCCCAATAATCGCTGTCATAATGTGTTTTCCCGATCTCCTGACCATCCACGTAAACATGGATATCCGCATCAAATAGGACTTCTGTTCTTATCTCAACTGTATCTCCGACTTTTGCCCCGGATGGTGTGCTGATGAAACACTCTGCTGTATCTCCAAGGTCATACCTGATTATGAAATCTCCATAGTTGCTTAAGAAGTACTCATATTTGCCCCTGGCCCACTCAAGGATACTGCTGTATGAAACGCCGCTTTCCGGCAAATAGTATTCTGAGTCGATCTGTACATAGTCTTTATGAAAAGAAACGATGATCTCATCAGTACCTTTCACTCTTTCGCTTGGATTATAAATAATACGATATAACCATTCCTCTTCAGTATCTGCAGGTTCAAGCGGAGATTCAACGAGTCTCAAACTGGCAAAAGTACGAAGTACTAAAACCTCACTGTCTACATAGAAGGCAGAACCGTCCGGCAATTCCATTTTTGCAACGGGGCTTTCTTTTATCTTGTCAAACACTGATTTTTCTTTGATTGAGAATGGATCTGTCATCAGGCAAACGGCCAGAACGATACAAGCGATGACAGCGATCAGGATAATCCAAAATGCGGGCTTCTTGTAATTCAGAACGCCTTTGACTCTTTCTTTCACCCCGACCTCGCCAAAAGCAAGCGGGCAGGCTGCAATTCTCCTTCTCGGAAAGCTACAGTCCAAAAGCGCCTGTGAGTATGCTGCCATCTCATCCTTGTCCATATCACGGATGACCTTCTCGTCACAGGCCATCTCGATATCACGGCATAGCAGGATATAAGCGATCCAGCACAGAGGATTGAACCAATACACGGACAGCAGCAAAAACCCTAGCGGTTTCCACCAGTGGTCACGGCGCTGAAGATGAGCTGTCTCATGACGAATCACATAGTCAAGCATTTCTCCCTGCATGGAAGAAGGCACATAGGTGACAGGGCGAAAGACGCCTAGAATGAATGGGGTTTTGACCTCATCACATGAGAGGATCCCCTCTTTGATGGGAACACATACCGAAACAGTTTTTTTCAGCTTCAGATAGCTGACTAATGCATAAACCAACATAACGACTATACCGGCGATCCATACTGCCGCTACGATCGGAATGATCACCTGCAGCGGATTTACGCTTGTATCAAGAGCCGGAGCAAATGATTCCGTTATGACAGGATTAACCGCTTCGTTGATGATCGTGATCCCGGAATTGATATGAGGCTCATTCTGGAGCGCAATATTGGACGGAATCGTCTCGCTGCTCGGAATCAAACTGAACACGCTTTTAAGAGAGAACGGGCAGATAAGCCGGACAGCCACCAGCCCCCACAAAACGCAAGGGACCCATTTCGGTGCTTTTCTCAGAAACAGCCTTGCCAGAATGACCGCTAGGATGAGCCAGCTCGCTGTAATGCTCATATTCAAGAGCTTAAGAAAAATGCTGCTCATGATTATTCTCCCTTCTTAAAGGAATCGATCATTCTCTGGATCTCGTCTGCTTCCTCAGCGGATATCGTATTTCTGGAAATAAACGAAGCGACAAAAGCCGGCAACGATCCCCGGTAAGAATCTTCAATGATCTGTTCGCTCTTGGCGGAATAAAATTCATCACGGGAAACCAGGGAAACGACAATACCATCCTTGTTCTGCAGCAATCCTTTTTCACAAAGCTTGCGCAGCACGGTATACGTCGTTGGTCTCTTCCAGCTGAGTTCTTTCTCACATATCTTTGCCAGCTCACCCGACGCGATCGGCTCATGCGCCCAGACGATATCTGCAAAACGTTCCTGTATAGCTCCAAGCTCAAAGTCTTTCATAATGGCCTCTTTCCTGTTTACTCGGATAAACAGCATCTTTAGTTTACTCGAATAAACAGCATTTGTCAAGAGTTACTTCTGAAAGCTCTTGAGGGGACGGATTATGTGTACAGGAAGAATTATACTTCCTCGCATAGCTGCCCCAGTCATGTCCTGTATCTTGAACTATTTGTTCAGAAGGTCAGGAAGTATGCAGATGTGGCCGAATTGACGCCTTATGCGGCCCATGAGCTGATCAAGGCGATCTATATCGGGGCACCGGATAAAAGCAGCGGAAAACGCTGTCAGAGCATCCATATCTGCTATGATCTGATCGGGTTCATCCCGCTGAATGAACTGATGGAACAGAAAATGGCATGACCCGAAGATCATGCCATTTCCAGAAAATCATAAAACTGTCTTACAAGCCCCGGCCTTCATGCGCTGGGGTCTCTTTTCTTTCGGTCATCCCTTCACCAGAGGGGCGGAGTAGCTTTCGTTGATCTCACGGATCTCCTTCAGTCCTTCGATATAGGGCTCGTAGATGCTCTCGATCCTTCCCCCGCCGCGGTTGTCGCAGCCGGAACAGAACTCGCAGTCGATCCCGCATGCGCCCCACAGTGCCTGATGCACGATCCGGATGCGTTCCTCCCTCGTCGTATCCTTGATCAATATGGATTTCATGAAGCATCCTCCTTTCGGTCAGTCCTGCTTACGGAGCAGGCGGAAGAAGCGGTACGAACCCGTGCCGACGGGCAGATTGAAGACCTTTTCCTCGGGTTCGGGCCTGAAGGCCGCGCAGTCGCCCCAGCGGGCGGGGCCGGGATTGATCCGCACGGGCTTCGTATAGCGCGCGCCGCTCTCGACGTCCTCGAATCCGATATACTCCTCACCCAGCACCGTGACTTCGGCGGGAGACTTGAATTCGTTGAAGTTGTACACGCCGAAGACGTCGTTGTCATAGGTGAACAGGCAGCACTTCGGGGCCATGGAAAGGAAGACCCTGCCGCGCCGCGCGAAGTTCTTGGCGATCGCCCCGACGACGGGGCCGGGCAGGCGGTAGAGATCCCCGAAATTGTCCGGGACGTTCAGGATGTAGAGGAAGCCTTTCCCGTAATAATCCTCGGTCATGACCGCCGTGCTGAAGTCGTTGACGTGGAGCAGGACGTCGTACCAGGTCGCGTTGTTCTTGTGGTTCATGACCGTGAAGGTCGCGGGTTCGTCCGATACGTGCACGTCGTGCGTGGAGACGTTCTGGTTCGTCAGCTGATAGCGGGTCCCCGTGACCTTGCGGTCCGTGGGACGCACGGACGTCATGTCCGTGATCCCCCTGTCGATCGTGGCCTTCACGAAGCCGGACGTCACGACCGCGATGCCGCCTTCCCTCACGTACTTCTCCAGTTTCTCCACGACGTCGGGATCGTACGCGCTGTTCTGCGTCAGGAAGATCTCGGGCGCCTTCTCATCGAAAAAAGGGACGGGCTCCAGCGGGATGCCGCACATGCCCACGTAGTTGATGAGCTGGTCCTCCCCGTCGGAATCATGGGGCTCGTAGACCGATACACCCACAGGATTGCCGACCTGATCCAGGATGCGGTCCATGCGGCGGAACTCCACGCCCAGTGCGGCCAGGGCCGGGTTGTCGACCATGGACGGGAAGTTGAACATCATGAGCTCGCGGGCTTTGGCGAACATCGTGAGGTTCGCCTGCTCCAGGTAGACGTTCAGGTTGCCCGAGGCTCCGCCCATGTCGATCCAGCCTCCCCCGTTCCTTCCGGGGGCCGTGTTCTCCAGGAAGCGGAGGAGCGAGTAGCTCATGTAGCGCTGCAGGTGCTGTCCGTTGTAATTGCTGTTGCGGGATTCCGTCCCGGTGTAGACGGCGTCGAAGATGTCCTTCTGTTTCCCCGGGTTGTATCCCGTCTCCTGATAGGACTCGTACCAGTTCGGGTATTTGATGATCGCCCGGCATCTCGGGTTGACTTCTTTTGCCGCGGCGACCAGTTCGCGGGAGAACGCCTCCATCTGGTCCAGCTTGAAGCGGGCCCAGGAGCGTTTCCCCTTTTCGCGGATGCAGAGTTCACAGCGGCAGGAATTGAAAAAGAAATCGTCCAGGATGAACTCGTCGAAGAGCTTCGCCGTATACCGGACGATCCTGAGCATCTCTTCCCTGTGTGCGGGATCCGAATAGCAGAACGTATCGTAGACGGCGGGCTTCTTCTCCCCGTTCACGAGGACCGTCGCCGTGATGCCTCCGGAGACTTCGATGCCGTTCTCCTCGAACACGCGCCTGCAGGCGAGCATCCTGTCTTCCGGAATGTCGACCAGGGCTCTGTGCGTCTCGAGATAGACCTTCTTCAGGGGCACGTACTGTCTGTAGAAATCAAGATCTTTCCGGATCTTTTCGGGCGTGGTTTTGTCCAGGTAATAGGCGTAAACATAGGCCGCGAGGCTGAAATTCCTGAATGGTTCCATAATTCTCCTTCCTCTGTATCATACTGTCATTTTCAGCCTTCATTCTACACGGTCTGACGGGCGTGTCAAGAGAATACGGAGACGCGTACCGTCTTCATCCTGTATCGTCGATGTGACCCGCCCGCTATGGCGTATCGCTGCGCTCACGCTGTCGATCGTCGTCATTTCTCTGATGATACAGATGCTGACCTCTGCTTTCGTATTTTATTATTTTCCTGCGCAATTTCGAATTTGCCGAATTTTGTAGAAATCAGGATTCGAGCGCCGTATCTGTAAACGGATTCCGCAAAAAAGAAGCCGATCCTTTTTTGGGACCGGCTTTTTGTTAATCACCCAGCTGCGAACTGAGCTGACGGAGTATGAATTCGTTGTGGTAGGAGTGCAGGTCGCCCACGATCACGAAGACGTCCCGGATATGATACCGTTCGATCATTTCCGCGGGCGTTGCGCCGACCCTGCGCTCATCGAAGTAGCGCGGATCGTAATAGTGGACCTGTCCGTAATGCTGGGCCGCCATGGGCACGAAGGCCAGGCCGAAGGAGTCCGTGATGACGAGGCACCTGTCCTCTTTCCCGTTGTCGCACTCCGCGTAGGTCCAGGGACCGTTGGGGCCGCCCAGATAAACGCTGTAGCGGTCAAAGGACGGGGCCCTGTCGTTCAGGAAAGGGATCTCCGTGTACTGGCCGGGAGACGTGATGCGCCGGAACTCCACGGGGAACTTCGGGCTCAGGATGTCCAGCTGATCCGCGCGGGCGCGCAGGTAGTCCGAAGGTTCGTCCCGGTAGGCCGTGCCGAGGAAGCGCTCCTCGGTCCGGATGTCGAAATCGTCCCATTCGACCGGTTCGAAGCCCGCCAGCCGGATCATCTCCCGGTAGACCTTGTAGGTGCCCAGGGGCGTCCAGTGCATGTCCGTCCGGAACCAGACGTACTCCCCCGCCCGGATCGAGGGCTCCAGGACGGCCGCCGTCGACACGGCGTGGACGTTCCTCGCTCCGAAAGCCTCGACGAGCGCTTCCGGCGCGGAGGAGAAGTCGGTCTTCTCCTTTGCGCTGACGTAGCGGTTCGCCACCTTGCTCGAAGGAACCATCGTGAAGACGAGCGTCCCGTCTTCCGGGAGCAGGGCAGCCACCCGGTCCAGTACTTTGGTGAACGCGAGGACGTAATCCTTCCTGTAGGTGTAGATGTCGTAATCCCTGCCGTCGTAGGCCAGATGGACCGGATAGGTGTCCGGCCAGTCTTCCGGGTCCTGTGCGGGCTTTTCCGGATTCTTCACCGGCGCCTCCGGGAGATCGGTCTCCGGCAGAGCCGGCGTCTCGTCCGGAACGGGCGTCCCGGCCGCGGCCGTCGCGCGCGGCGTGGATACGGCCTCCGGCGTCCGGAGCAGTTCCTTCAGTTCTTCCTCCCCCACGTCTTCCGCGCTCAGGGCGTCGGAAGTCCCGCCCATCTGTTCCAGGGCGTCCTCATACCCGGCGACGCTCAGGACGTCCCTCACGCGCCGGTCCGCGAAGATCAGCTGCCTGCGGAAGGGAACGTGATCCGAGAGCCAGGTCTCGAGCTCCGTACCGTATCGGCCGGAGACGAGGGCTTCCGCGGAAAGGACGGGGGCCGCCGCGAGGGTACGGTTCTCAGTCTCTTCCGCCGTTGCTTCCCGGGGCGCGAAAAAAGCGCAGAAGAGCCCCATGCAGGCGAGGAGCCCCGCCCACAGAAGGACAAAGAAGGGATACGCTGCTTTTTTCATGCTCTCTCCTAGAAACGGAAATACAGGAAGGGATTGAACGTCGATCCCGCGAGGAAGATCAGGCTCAGGATCAGGACGAGGGTCAGAGCCGCGCCCCGGAGGACGGCCGCGGGGACCGTATCCGGCAGCCGGATCCAGCGCTTCCAGGGCAGGCACGCCAGAAGGGACGCGATCAGGACCCAGCCGTCGTGCTTCAGGCTAAAGACGGACGCCGGGTCCGAAAGTCCCGCCGATCCCGCGCCGAACATGGCGCCGATCTGGGCCAGGCCGTCCCCCAGGCTCTCATGATAGAACAGGACCCAGCCGACAAGGGTCAGGATCCCCGTATAGAGGAGCGCGGCCGGATACGGCAGGCGTTTCAGGCCCCTGCCGAACAGGTATTTCTCAAAGATCAGCAGGACGGCGTAGTACAGTCCCCAGACGACGAAGTTCCAGGACGCGCCGTGCCAGGCGCCAGTGAGGATCCAGACGATGAGGATGTTCAGGATATGCCGCGCCGCGCCTGCCCTGTTCCCGCCCAGGGGGATGTACACGTACTCCCGGAAGAAACTGCCCAGGGAGATGTGCCAGCGCCGCCAGAACTCGGTGACGCTGCCCGAAAGATAGGGCGAGTCGAAATTCTCGCGGAAGGTGAAGCCGAACATCCGGCCCAGGCCGATCGCCATGTCCGAATAGCCTGAAAAGTCGAAGAAGATCTGGAACGCGAAGGCGGCGGCGCCCAGCCAGGCGGCCATGACGCTGATCTCCCCCGTCAGGGTCAGTTTCGACAGGATCTCACCGCAGACGTTGGCCAGGAGGACCTTCTTGCCGAGACCCGCGATGAATCTTGCCATGCCCTTCCCCGTGTCCTCCCACGTGCAGGTCCTCTCCGTCAGCTGACGTTCGATATCGCTGTAGTTCACGATGGGGCCCGCGATGAGCTGCGGGAAGAAGCTGATGTACAGGGCGAGCAGCGCCGGGTTCTTCTGGGCTTTGACCTTGCCCCGGCAGACGTCCGCGGTATAGGTGATGATCTGGAAGGTATAGAAAGAGATCCCGATGGGCAGGGTCCGCGCCGGGATCTGCCAGTCAAGTCCCAGGAGAGCGCCCAGGCTGTTGCCCAGGAACGCGAAGTATTTGAAAAAGAAAAGGAAGGCGAGAGCCGTGCCTATGCCTACGGCCGCCCAGAGGCGGCGCAGACCGGGCGTCCGCGCCCTGTCGGACAGGAGCGCCGCGGCGTAGTTGACGCCGATCGAGGCCAGCATGACCGGGAGGAACCGGGGCTCGCCCCAGGCATAAAAAAAGAGCGATGCGGCAAGGAGGACGGCGTTGCGCCACGTCGTGTTTTTGGACAGGAAGTGGAGCGCGAGGACCGCCGGAAGGAAGGCGGTCAGGAAAACGAACGAAGAAAAGACCATTCCTTCCCACCTCCATTCGATTTGCCGCGCTTTCCTGCGCGCAATCATTATTGTATCAACAGGCGGGATCGCCGTCAAGGCGGTACGGCCGGGCGTCCGTCACGGTCGTTCCTCCGGATCCGCTTTGCGGTCCGGACGCCGTTTTCGGCATCCGCACCTCTCAGCGAAGGGATTCCCTTGAGCAGAAGAGTCCTGTGTGCTATGATAGCCCATGAAATCGGTTTTCGTGAAAAAGAGGACGGCTCCCCGCCGTCCCGGAGACGGAAAAAGGCATTTGATCATGAAAAAACGATCGTATGGATCCTGGCACTGGCGCTGATCCTCGCCCTGCCTGCCTGCAGACGGATGCCGTTCGGATGGCGCAGACCGTTATCCTTGACATGACGGCCGGCGGCACGGGAGATCCCCTCCTTCACTGCCGGACCGGTTTTCGCTATAATAGGAAGCGATCCCTGAACAGGAGGAATACGATGAAGATCAGAAGAACCATCCTGTGCCTGCTGGCACTCTGCCTTGTTTTTAGCCTGACCGGCTGCGGCTCCGGGAGGCCATCGGACGTCATCCCCGATATCCCCGCCGTGACGCACGCGTCCGGAGAGACAGCCACGCCGCAGGAGACGGCCGCGGTGCAGGAAACGGCCGCGCAGGCGCCTGAAGCGACCCCGGTGCCTTCCGCCGATCCCGAAAGCGTGTTCTATTTCGCGAACAGGCTCGAGACCGGACGCATCTACCGTCAGGGCCTGGACGGGAGCGGCCTGACGCTCATCTGCGACGTCGAGGCCGAAAAAGTCGCAGAGATGGGCGACACGCTCTGCTTCACCACCCGGGGCGAAGAGCTCTGCCGCTGCCCCGCCGCGGGCGGTCCGGCCGAGACCGTCTTCAGCGAACACGACGTGTACGGCATCCTCAAGGTCACCGACACCGTCCTTCTCTTCTGGTGCAGCACGGACAGGGATCCCTGGCTCTACAGCTACGACACGGTATCCGGACAGATCACGCGCATCACGGACCGTCTGTTCGGCAGCGACGTCTTCGCAACGGAAGGCATGGCCGTCTATCCCGTTTCGGACCCCGCGACCTACAGCATGGACTACTTCCGCTTCGACCCGGCGACGGGCGAGTCGGTCCCCTGCCCCAAAGGGGAAGGTCAGCTTCGCACGGTGTTCGCCTTCGGGGGCGGCGTATACCAGCACGACGCGGAAACGGACGCGTGGTACCGGTATGACATCCGGACGCTCGAGCGCGCCCCTGTCGACTACGACGGAGACGAGATGGACCAGATCCTCGGCTGGGACGGAAAAGACCTCCTCCTGAACAACGGTTCGAACGCCTATCAGATCATCCGCCTGTCGGACTCCGGGCGTACGCCCGTCTATCTGTTCCCCAGCGAAGATCACGACGAGATCAGCCCCGTCGCGTGCAAGGGCGGCACCGCGATCCTCTGCACCGTCAAATACGGCGAGACCCCGGTCTTCGAGAACACGGAGACCTGGATGACCGAACGGATCCGGTATTACGCCCTGTCCGTCTCCGAGGGGACCGTGAAGGAGATCACGGAGAAGGGCGAAGCCGGCCGGATGTTCGCCGACGGCAGTTTCCCGAAGCTGGACGTGTCCACGGCCCGCAAGCCCCTCGTCCAGGCCCTGTGCGCCTTGTTCTTCCGCAATTACGGCACGCCCGGCGCGGAGCCCGTGAACCACAAGTCCCACGGCGCCTGGCTGGATCTGGCGGATAAGGGCTGCGACCTCATCCTGGTCCCCGCCCCCACGGAGGAAGAAACGTCCTACCTGAAGGAAAAAGGCGTGGAAGCCGAGATCAAGGTGTTCGGCGCGGACGGTCTCGTCTTCATCTGCGGCACCGGCGCGGGCGTGACGAACCTGTCCATGGAACAGCTCAAATCCATCTACAGGGGCGAGATCCGGAACTGGAAGGAGCTCGGCGGCGCGGACCATGCGATCACGGTGTTCTACCGCAACGACCAGTCCGGCAGCCAGCGCCAGTTCGAGAAGCTTGTCTGGCAGGAGAAGGACATCCCCGACTTCGGATCCCTGGGTTTCAAGATCATGACCGACATGGAGACGATCGTCATGGAATGCCAGGCGGATCCGTACGCCATCGGGTACAGCATCATGACCTACCTGACTGACGTGTTCAGCAACGAGAATGTGGTCCTCATGGGCATCGACGGCACGGCGCCGACGGTGCAGACCGTGACGGACGGCAGCTACCCCCTGACGCTTCAGGACGTCGTCGCCATCCGTTCGGACGAAGCGGCGGACAGTCCTGCGCGGCGCCTGTACGAATGGTTCGGCACCCCGCAGAGCGACGACGTGCTGCGCCAGCACGGACTCACCCCGGTCCACTGAAGCCGTCATGACAGACAGAAAGGAGCTGTGAAAAAACGGGAAATCAAGATCCCGGAGTTTCACAGCTCCTTCTCTTCTCTTTTCACAGTTTCATGAAATCCTTCAGCGCGTCGCAGGCCCAGGCATCGAAGTAGTCCGTGAACCCGTGCCCTGCGCCTTCGAGCTCCTCGTAGCGGCAGTTCGGATAGACGTCCTTCAGCCTTCTCGCGTAGGAGACGTTGACGATCGGGTCCTCCGTGCCGTGCACGAGCAGGACCGGGCCGCTGTAGCCGCTCAGTTCCCTGTACGGGTCCATATCGAGGACGCACCTCGCGTATTCCCCGCCGAGGGGCATGGGGAAGCGGCCGAGCAGGTCCGGGATGTGATTGGGATCGAACCTGTAGAACATCATGCGGCCGTTCCTTGCGTCGTCCGGGATACAGACCGCGGGATAGAAGAGGACGAGCTTCGAGATCTCCCCCGCTCCAGGATCTGCCGCCGCAAGGCCGGATACGAACCCGCCCTGGCTAAGGCCCATAAGGGACACGCTCAGGGGACTGAAGCGGCTCTTCACCGCGCCGATCACGGCGAGGAGATCCGCCTTTTCGGTCAGGACCGTCATATCCTGCTTCCTTCCGCCGCTCCTGCAGATGACTCCGCCTCCGCAGAAATCGAAAGTCACGGCAAGGTAACCTTCCTTTGCCAGGAGCTCTGCGTACTCCGCGCAGGTGCCCTCGTTGGCCAGGAACCCGTGGCTCAGGATGACCGCGTGTTGGGGACGGTCTTCCCTTCCCCTTACGTGCCCGCGGATCGTGAGCCCGTCCCGTTCGCAGCTGAATTTCTCTGTCATTCTCCTCCCGCCTTTCTCAGTCGCTCGCCAGGATGTCCAGGGGCGTCACGATTCCCTGCAGGGGCTCGTCCGGCGAGCCGCCGGCCGTGATGAACGCGATGCCGATCCGCTTTCCCCTGCGGTACGCAGCTTCGAATTCCTCTTCCAGTTCCTCCGCGTAGGCGTCTGCCCGGAAGAAGATGAATTCCTCGTTCTCACGGCCCTCCAGCAAGACGCTGTCCCGGATGTCCGCAAAAGTCAGGTCGCCGCCGATCCTGACGTCGCTGCCCGAGGTCAGGCAGTTGAACACGGAGTTCTCGTCGAAGACGCCGACGACAAGGCCTTCCGAAAGGAGCGGCACGTGGGTGAAGTTCCTGAGATGCATGACCTCCATTGCCTTCCTGACGCTGCCGTCCATAGGCTGCCAGTAGAGTTTGCGCATCTTGCGCATGATGTCGCTGCATTTCGGCCGGGCGCAGACCTCATCGATCAGGCGGTCGATGAAGTCCAGCATGGGCTGAGTCGGCTCCACGGGGTAGCGTCCGCCGACTTTGCGTTTGTGGCTCAGAAGGTTGCGGACCTCCTGGCAGTACTTGATCTCGCTGCTGAAGCGCCTGTATTTCGCTTTGCTTCCCAGGGCATAGGGGATGGAATCATGTACGTCCAGGCGGTAGACAGACCGGACGACTTCCTCCAGCCGCTTGTATTTTTCCAGAAACAGTTCCGCATTGTCCATATTGTCTCCTTTCGTCCGATCAGGCGGCCGCAGCGGACGCGTCAGACGTCCGCTCTGTTGTTGATATAGCCCTCGGTCGCGTGATCTCTGGAGAAGATCCTGCCGGGGTTCCCTATGACGACGCTGTGGTCCGGCACGTCGAAATTGACGTAGCTTCCGGGAGCGATCAGGACGTCGTTCCCGATCGTGATCTTCCCGACGACGACCGCGTTGATCCCGATCCATACGTCATCCCCGATCACGGGTGATCCCCTTCGAACGCCCCGGTTCTCCCTTCCGATAGTGACGCCTTTGTGGATATTGACGTTGTGACCCAGTACCGCCTCCGGATTGACTGTAATGCCGTAAGCGTGTCCACAGTACAGGCCCCCGCCGATCTTCGTCGCAACGGGCAGCTCGATCCCCCGTCTTTCCAGTTCCCTGACGTAGAGCCGTCTGTAGAGCGCCTTGAGGGCTCCTCCCATCTGGGCCCTGCGGAACAGGTACTGAAAGCGGGGCATCTTCTGCGTTCCGTAACGCTGTCTGTCCATTTCAAGCACGTTCATGTAACGGCTCCCTTCCCGCCATATCCGGCGATATGCATGAATCCGATCCCTGCGGAGGATCCCGGCGTTCCCGTTCCCCGCGCTTCCATCCGCCGAGCCTGCGGCGGAGAATGCTCTGATCACAAAACGAGCGGCGGCGCCTGAAGAAACACCTCGACGGTGTCTCTTTCCGGTTTCCCTGCATGGAGTTTCAGTTCGATCTGATGATACTCTCCTTCCGGCATCCCCAGGACCTCGCCGTAGACCCAGCGGATCTTGGGGCTGAGAAGCGTGTTCCGCGTGACGCGGAACGGGATGTGGACCGTGTCTCCGCGTTCGTCCGATACGGTCACGCTTGTTTCCGACCCGATCTCCGTGTCCTCCATCCGGGGACGGCTGCCGTCCGGAAAGAAAAAGGATCTCTTTTTCAATCTGCTTTCGTCGAAATCTATTCCCACTTTTCAGGACCTCCTGAGGCCATGAGATGGACGTCTTCCCCTCACAGACACGATACACCATTTTCTTCCTTCTTTCAACAGGGACGGAAAAGCTCCCCG